>JADBXZ010000021.1 GCA_020403265.1 Bacteroidota bacterium | reverse complement strand
TTGTCAAACTGTCAATACTTTCAAGACGAGAATTCGAAATAAAGTCGCGCAGCTGCAAATAAAAATTATCTATAGTAATCGGAAATTTCATTTTGTAATAAAAATCGAAAGAGTAGGGAAGGGTTCGCGGCGCACCTGCAGGAACGGTCGAATTAATATCTTTAATAATTGACTCATAAATTTTAATGTACTCTTCAAAAAAAAAGTAATCGAGAGGGAAACGACTAGAATCAATCGCGTTAAAATAAAATTTGTAAGTGGTACCTGACTTGGGGTAAAGACTAACTTGCTGGATAAGTGTACCGGCTGACTCAAAGGTCTCAGCTTCCAAAATTGCGAAATACAATTTTTTTTGTTTTGAATCCAGAAATCTAAAGTAGTCAGACTTGGTAATTTTTGCAATTTTGGTTTTACCGTGACCCAAAAACTCTGGATATGGAACAAGATCCTTGAAAGACAGCATGTAGGCGTCACGAAGAGGTTTGGCCTTTTGTGGGTTATACAAAAAAAGATATTTTCTAAAATTGTCAGAATATCGATAAAGAAAACTATTTTGTGCGAGCTTTTTATGATACCAGCGCAAACTAATCGATCTTTCGTAAAGATTGTTCGTTTTTAGAAAATTTTTTTTGTTAAAAAGCTTGTAAGAAGACCTAATATACTTCCTGGTTTTTGCCGTGCCTAGAAAATCACCCTCAGCGTCAATTTGATTTTTGTAAATGTGAACGTCCCTTCTAACTATATCAGGAATATCATCAATGCTCGACAAATTTTTATTAAAACGTGTGGCCAAGTAATTTGAATAAACACTTGAATTTAGTTTGTTTGCGTTAATATTATAGCTTTCAAGAATTTGTTTAGGTCTAAAATCGTAAGGGTGCAAAGACCTGGGTGTAGAAACCGGAGAGTACGGTGTCCAAACTTTAGATTGATTAACAGGATTAACAAATTCACGATTGTTGTATTTTTTTCTTTCCACTGTTACAGCTGAATAAGAAAAAAGTGCAGGCGAAGAAACGGAGAGAGCTCCCTGAATCGCAATTTCTTTTTTTGCCATTTCCCTTGATTCTGCGGTAGTCATATGAAGCCAATTAACTATTTGTGGGCGATGCAGTACGGTATACGCATTATCAACACTTGTTCTAACGTTATTCGCCTCAATTGCTCTATCATATTGGGTATATCCAACGAAGTTTTCGTTTGTAACGTTAAAAAGCTGAAATTTCATAAAGTTATAAATATTATAAGGATTAAAATAAGTTGGGTAAGGGGCTAGGTTAAAACTGTACCCAAAAACTTGTCTATCAGGATTGACAATTTTAGCAAACTGTTTGTGCGTTTGGTCCTCATAGTAATAACGAGGCCGTAGCGGGGCTATTTTATAGATAAGCCAGCCCTGGTAATTTATCTCAGGACGGTGCTGGAAGCCCGATTCGGGATACCAATCTACTGCTATGCGACGCCAATCAGCACTAAAGTTATTTGAAAGCATCAATTTTGTAGAACTAGATCCGCTAAAAGTTACAGCGTAATGAGCAGAATTTCGCATGTAACCGTTTAGGTTAAAGACATAAAAAAAAATAGTCAAGCTAACAAAAACTGCGATTCTTTCTTCCAGGTCAAATGATTTATAAAAGTCATTGGCAGATTTGAAAAGAAATCTAAGAATAAAGATCGAATAAATAAAAAAAAGTATAAAAATAAAAAAACCGAAAAATCCATAACTAAAAAATTCACCAAAAAAATAGTAGCTTAGACGAGTAATGGTAAAAAAACCGTAAATAAGGAGAGCAATAAAGATAGACAAATTAAAAAAGTTTCTGATTATTAGAACCCAAACTCCGTAATCAGCCGCAAGCTTTAGCCAGTTTGAATTTGAAGAAGTTTCCCAGTATCGAAAAGGACTCAACACAAACTTTTTAAATTTAATTTGAGTCGTGTAAAAAAAGTAATCGTAAAAGATATCAAACCAATCCGAAAAAGCAGAGCTATACAAATCGTATTTTTCAGAAAAGTCCTCCAAATGGGTATTAAAATCATCAGATGAAAAACTAACCATAGAACCGATATCCCAATCAACTTCTTCCAGCGAAAGGCCATCAAGTGTTCCATCATTAGGCAAATACTGGCTTCGCGAAGCGCCATAACGTCCTCTTTCGAAATACTTGTAAAAAAAACTTGTATTATATGTGTAAAAGGGGTGATGTTCAGCCTCTTCATCAATAAACTCGTCGTCCTCAGGTATATCATCTACAAACATCAAATCCAAATACGTAAAGTCTGAACCAACTGTTTCAATTTTAGCACGATCTGAAAACCAGGGAAAAGAAGTAATATTATCAAGTTTTTGCCTATACCTTATTCTGAAAAAATTTATATCTATGGTGGGGTCGGAAGAAAAAAACCTATTGGGTGTTTTGTAGATATTGCTTTCAGAAAGTTGCTCAATTCCGCTCAGGTCCGCGCCGGGTCCAGCCATTGTCGTGTCAGTTTGATACTTATCAAGTTCTTCCTCAGAGTTCAAATTGAATTTACCAAGCTTAGGAATAAAGCCAATATCCCCGAAATGAAAATCAGTTTCTAGCAAATTTACAGAAGTATAATACGAAAAATCTCGAAGATGGTTTGTAAAAGGAAATTGAAACCAAAAGCGACCGTAAGGGTCATCAATGAAGTTTGAGGTGTGAGGTTCACTAATAAGATTCTTTTTATTTAGCGCAACATAAT
>JADBXZ010000020.1 GCA_020403265.1 Bacteroidota bacterium | reverse complement strand
TAGATTATTTTTTATTTCAGCGTCACGCAGAATTCCCGCTACCGTGAACTCGCTTTTTCCAGTTTCGCTTTTGGCCGGAATGTCTATTGTTAAACCCCGGGTTGTATCGTTCCAACCAACGTCCTTTTTTCATCCGCGGCCGCAGACTTATGGCTAATGAAAGAGTAAAGCCCTGGTTGCGCAATCCATTATGTGCACCATAATTTGATTTGTAAATTGATAAAATATTTCAATAAACAATCATTTCCCGCCATTTCAGAAAAATAAATGCGGAAAACCGTAAAATGCATCCCTCGAGTTTACGGTTTTCCGTAATTTTTAAGCATATTTTTAACGTAACGAATTGATATTCAGTAAAACGACTTTTCGATTTTTTACCCACTAATCAACTGGCAATTCACCTCTATGATATGAAAACTTATTGCTGTTTTTAGAAATGAAATGTGTTTGTAAGAAACAACTGTTCACGTTAATAGTACCTCATGCTCTATTCTTTTGCTGATAAACTATTGTTGCTGCGTTCGGGTGGAAGATAAAACGCATAATAAGAACGGAATAAAAAATTAAATCGTATACCTTATTGAATGAACAAAATGAAGAGCAAAATCATATTACATTTTACATCGAATTAAAGAAATTTTTTTACATCAAAATGTTTGCCGATAATATTTCTTGCAGTATCAATTACAATATTGAAGGGGTACGAATAAAGTTTAATGTACTCACTAAATTTTTCACTGACCTTCCCCCAATAATTCACAACTTAAATACAGTCTGTAAAAAGGGGTACTTACACTTGCCCTAAAGCAGCTGTGGAAATAAGAATAAAAAAGATGAAAAGTGGGAGTCTCATATTGAAAAATAGATTTGCAGCTATAACTAATATAAAATTCTCGTTTTAATCATCAAATTCTCCGGTTTAGACTCGTTAGCAGATTTAAGATGTCTCCATTCCCGATTAGCAAATCGATAAAAACTATACGCTTCTTTAATTTTATCAGTTAACCCTATTTGAAGTGCGCCATTTGTGTTTGGCTGATTTAACCATTCAATTCCAATGAAGAAATTTATATGATCTATATAAATATTCCTCTCATTCAAATAAAAAGTATTCCATTGTCCAATATTATAGGAATCAATGACGACACTTTCGCGTAATAAATCTTCACCCGGATAGCCATTTTTATCAACTGCAAAAATTCGTATTCGAAAAGGGATTTTCTCGGTAGATTTTTTATAAATAAAAACAGATACAGATTCGATTTTGCAAGTTTTACTTGGCTGAGTTACTTTGACAGCCCCAATCAAATTTCTATAATGATTACTTAAAAAAGAGGTTTGTCCTTCTTGAATACCAAGATCATAGACATTTTTATTTGAATGAACTGTGATAGATGGCAATGTAGATTCTTGTGGGGAAAGAATAACAACAATCGAATCATTTCTAATTTGAAGTTGGCGAATGGCCGTATGCAATGTTTTATATCCAATTGATGAAACAAAAATACTGTCAATTGGGGTTTCTGTAATTACTGATAAAACACCCATAGCATTAGCTGAAAATCCCGTAGATTTTTCCCAAAACAAAGAGGCGTAAGGCAATCGTTCATTGAACTTGTTTTGTATAACGAAATGGTATTTATTTTGCTGAGAATAAGATTGACAGACAAATAGCTGAAATAATAACAAGTATCGCAATATCATAATTATTCAGTTTACAAGTTCAGGAAATAAGAGCAATTCCTTCCATAGGCTAGATTAGGTGTTTTATAATTAAATTTTCTTACTGGTCTATCGTTTAACAATTACTCCCCCTAAACATTTACTTATAATGTGTATTAAGTGAAATTTAAGTTCATTCCTCAAATAATAAAATAGGGTACATAATCTAATATTCTATGACTGTTGATTTGCCTATTTTATCCTTTATTATATCATTATAAATAGTAAACATATTTTCACTAAAGGCCTCGACTCTTTTGAATTGTTTTTTTTCTGCATCAACAAAAATAGAAACTGGAATTGCCAAAATATCAAATTGAGACTTCAGTCTGACAATTTGATCTTTACTTGCATGAAGCTGTCTCCAAGACATTTTTTGTTCTTGTAAAGCCTTAGTCCATAATTCTTTGTCATTATCAATTGAAATACTAGTTATTCGCAATCCTTTTTTGCGATAAACTGAATCTAATTTTTTTAAAACTGGAATTTCTTTCAAACATGGGCCACACCAACTTGCCCAAAAAACTAATAAATTAATACTCGACATTGAGTCTTTTGGAAACAAACTTGCAGTTAAATTTTCGGGAGTATTAAGTATTATATCTTCAAATTTAATTTCAGAGTTAATTTTTTGCCCATATGCTTTGATACTTTTACCAAAAGGGGTTTGTAAAACAGTAGAGTCTAAATTTGAGACAATTTCTGCTAATTCGGTACCTTCAAAATTTGCCTTTTCTCTGTATAAATAACTCAAAAAATAATTGGAGTTAGAAAAACGAAATGCGAATGATTTCAAACTGTCTACGGCATTTCTTCTTAAAAGTGGCTGAGCGGGAAGACCAAATGACTCAATTGTAATTAAGGAACTTAAAGCCCGATTTTCAATGCCAGCTTTCAAAACACATAAATGCTCACCAGAAATATCGTTGAGTTCGAAAGGAACTTCTATCATTTGAATATAACTTGTATCAATATAAAAAAAAGCAACATAATGTTTAGGATTTGTGGTCTCGAATTTCATAACCTTTCTGCCGTTATTCTTTGTTCTTAAATAAAGGACATACGAAACATCCTTCTCGGCTTCAGATATATTAAACTTAAACTCGCCATTAATTACTTTAGCAGAATCTAAATAATTACTACCAAAATCTCTTGCCTTTTTGATATAGACACTATCTACCTGATTATTTAGCAGTTTCCCTGAAATTTGACATGAAATTATATGTTTAGAATTTTTTAAAGAGCACGAATGTGTTGATATAACTAATAAGCTGATAAGCGCAATTTTATTTAAATACATGAGAGATTTTTTAGGTTTAAGTAAAATATGTGATTTTTACTGGAGTACTCAGCTACCATCATTAACTTTGCCATTCGTTTAAATATAATTCAACCCACATAATCTATTTATATTTAAATGTATTTAGCCCAAATTTTAAATATTGTCATCGAATTTGGTATTTAATCGTTTCATCGTGCCTCCTTGCTATAAACACTCAGCTACCTCGTGTGTTAACAAATAGTATTTAGTTTCGAACACGCACTTTTAAACAATAGACTTTAAGTTGGCAGATTCAAGCAATTGCAATCAGAGACTAAATAGAAACAGTAGGTACTTTCATCTTTTATTTCACTTTATATATTTAGCAATGATTGACTCATATTCCCCTGAGGTGTTTTCATCAAAACCAATACTGCGGGTAATAACTTTTCCTTTGTCATCCAGAAAAAGCACATAAGGAATCGACCCGACCTCATACGTGAGGTTAAACAATTCAATTTTGTCTTTAGGTACAATGAGTTGTTTCCATGGCATGCTTTCTACAAATAACGCCGCCT
>JADBXZ010000002.1 GCA_020403265.1 Bacteroidota bacterium | reverse complement strand
TAAAGTTTATGATGTTGTTTCTAAAACAGGAAACATTGCATGGGATGGTAAAAACTTCAAAGGTCAGGAATGCCCTAGCGGTACTTACTTCTACGTAATAAAAGGTAGTGGTAAAGACGGCACTGAATATGAGAAAAAAGGCAATCTAAGCTTATTCCGATAAAAATAAAATCACTCAAATTAAAAAGGCTTGCATTGTATGCAAGCCTTTTTTTTGATCATTAAATATAATATGAGATCAACCCCAAGCAATCAATTGCTTCTCTAAAGCATACATTTCGTCCCGCAATTTAGCAGCTAAAATAAAATCCATCTCTTTTGATGCTTTAACCATTGCTGTTTTAACTTTTGTGATTTTTTTCTTGATTTCTTCTGCGCTGTTATACTTCATTTCAGGCTCAGCAGCCATACTTACTAAAATAGGATCTTCGTATACTTTAACTAATTCACCGCCAATCGTGACCTCAGTACCACTAATCAAAGGTTTTAATAGTGCTTTTTTACCAGCCTGAACAGGTATAATCTTATGCTCATAATTATAGGCTATTTGTTTTTTTCTGCGTCGTTCGGTTTCATCTATAGTCTGTTTCATACTGTCAGTAATACTATCAGCATACATAATCACTCGGCCATTAACATTTCTTGCAGCACGTCCAACGGTTTGAACTAAACTGGTTGTATTTCTTAAAAAACCTTCTTTATCAGCATCTAAAATTGCTACTAAACTAACTTCAGGTAAATCAAGTCCTTCTCTGAGTAAGTTTATACCAACCAACACATCAAACATTCCAACTCTTAGCTGTCTTAAAATTTCAATTCTTTCAAGGGTTTCAACTTCACTGTGTATATAACGGCATCTTATTTGCAATTTAGTTAAGTATTTAGTCAACTCTTCAGCCATTCGTTTGGTTAAAGTGGTTACTAAAACACGTTCATCTTTTTCAACATTCTTATGGATTTCATCCAACAAATCGTCAACTTGATTGCCAACAGGGCGGACTTCAATAATAGGGTCTAAAATACCCGTTGGTCTTATGAGTTGCTCCACTACAATTCCTTCAGATAATTCTAACTCATATTTAGAAGGTGTTGCACTTACATAAATTGTTTGATTTTGCAGACTTGTAAACTCTTCAAATTTTAACGGCCTATTATCTAATGCGGCAGGCAATCTAAAGCCATATTCCACCAAATTTTGTTTTCTGCTGAGATCACCACCAAACATGGCTCTTATTTGAGGAATTGTTACATGACTTTCATCAATAATCATTAAAAAATCATTCGAAAAATAATCTAACAAGCAGAATGGTCGGGTTCCGGGTAATCTTCCATCAAAATACCGAGAGTAATTTTCTATTCCGCTACAGTAACCCAATTCACGCATCATTTCGATATCATACTTTACTCGCTCCTCCAGCCTTTTAGCTTCAAGCATTTTGCCTTGTGAGTTGAAAAACTCAACTTGTTTTTGCAAATCCGCCTCAATTTGAAAAATAGATTTTGTAATCGTATCGGGTGCAGTAACAAAAATATTGGCGGGGTAAATCGTGAAACTTTCAAACTTCTCTAGTATTGCATTATTTGCCGGATCAAAAGTTTCGATACTTTCTATCTCATCCCCGAAAAAAGAAAGTCTTAAACAATAATCAGTATAGGATAACCTTATATCAACAGTGTCACCTTTCACCCGGAAGGTTCCTCGATTAAAATCACCTGTTGTTCTCGAGTATAATGCCTGAACAAATTGATATAATAATTTATTTCTTGAAATAAGTTGGCCCTTATTAACCGTAATAATGTTTGCTTTAAAATCAGATGGGTTTCCCATTCCGTAAATGCAAGAAACTGAGCTTACAACAATTACATCTCTTCTTCCTGAAAGCAAAGAAGAAGTGGTGCTTAATCTGAGTTTTTCAATTTCATCGTTAATTGCAAGATCCTTCTCTATATAAGTTCCTGTGGTTGGTAAATAAGCCTCAGGCTGATAATAATCGTAATAACTCACAAAATACTCAACAGCATTGTTCGGAAAAAACTGCTTAAACTCACTAAACAACTGCGCAGCAAGCGTTTTATTATGGCTTAGAATTAATGTTGGCTTATTAACTTGTTGTATAACATTAGCAGCTGTAAATGTTTTACCGGATCCGGTTACGCCTAATAAAACTTGCGTTCTTGCATCTTGCCGGATACCTTGCACAAGTTGTTTTATGGCCTCTGGTTGGTCACCAGTGGGAATAAAGTCCGATATTAAGTTAAATGCCATAAGACTATTAATATTTCTTTAATACTTATTCAACAACATTCTTATGTTCTCTGAAACAAACACTTTTTCGTTTTTAGAATAGTCGAATAGAACCACCACATCCTTGCCAGTTGCGCATAAAGCACTTTGAGAGTTAAGGATTTGATGCTGCAATTGAAAACTCGAATTTTTTATCCAAATAACGCTTGTTTGAATTTCAATATCATCCGGGTAGTATAGCGGTTGATGATAATTACAAAAACACTCCGCAACTACAAAGCTTTGAGCGTCTTTTGGATTTGAAGTATTAATACCTATGTGAGTTAAAAAATGAACTCTTGCAGATTGAAAATATTTAAAGTACGCCACATTGTTAACATGTCCAAACAAATCCATTTCGCTCCAATCAATTTTTGTTTTTGTCAAGAACATGTTTTGCGTATTAATGCGTTTGTAAAAAGTGATCCATTCGTTTGATGGTTTCTTCTTTGCCAATCAGGGCAAGTAAATCAAATAATTGTGGTCCTCCGGCAACGCCCGAAATAATAACGCGAAGCATTTGCATATCTATTTTACCCAGTTCTGTTTGAGCAACGGTAAAATCATCATGCAAAACTACGGCGGTCCAAATATCCAGATTTTTGAAACGTTGGTAAACTTTAGTAAAAAGTTCTTTATTAGTTGGATTCCATTTTTTGGTCATTACCTTTTCATCAAAACTTACCGGTGCTTCAAAAACATAAACCCCCTCATTCCAAAATTCTTTAGTAAACTGTACCTTCTCCTTTACGAGTTTGCAAAATTGAAGTATGAATTCATTATCACGTTTGATACCTTTACTCTCTAAAACCAACTTAAACTCGGATGCCAGAGATTCATCTGATTGCATGCGGAGGTACTGCTGATTAAACCATTTTGCTTTATCAGGATCAAATTTAGCACCAGCTTTATTTACCCTGTCAAAATCAAATAAGCTAGCCATTTCTGTCAAGCTCATAATTTCTTTATTATCTCCCGGATTCCAGCCTAACAAAGCTAAAATATTTACAAATGCCTCTGGATAATAACCACTTTCTTTGTAACCTATAAACGGCTCTGCCTCTCGAGGATCTTTCCAACTTAATGGAAAAACCGGAAAACGTGCTTCACGTTTACTTATTTTACCATTTCCATCAGGATTTAATATCAATGGCAAATGAGCCAATTTCGGCATTTCTGCCTCAAGACCCAAATAGCGATAAATTAAAACATGTGCAGGCGCACTTGGCAACCACTCTTCACCCCTAACGGCATGACTAATTTGCATTTCAATATCATCAACAATGTGGGCTAAGTGGTAGGTTGGCATTCCATCACTTTTCAATAAAACTTTATCATCAATTTGATTTGAATTAACAATAACCCATCCTCTAATAATATCTTCAAACCTTATTTCTTCGTTACGTGGTACCTTTAATCTGATAACATGTGGTGTATTGGCATCCAAGAGTCGTTTAACCTCGTCCTCAGGCAGAGTGAGAGAATTACGCATATTTTGCCTTGTTACATTATTGTACTGAGGAGCAACAACTTTTGCGGCCTCCATGCGCTTGCGCATCTCTTCTAATTCTTCATTACTGTCAAATGCATAATACGCATGTCCACTTGCTATCAGTTTATCTGCATATTTTTTATAAATACCCAACTCTTTCCTTTCACTTTGACGGTAAGGCTTGTGAGGGCCATCTCCAAAACCTACTCCTTCATTAGGTGAAATCCCACACCATTTTAAGGCGTTAACAATATATTCTTCTGCGCCTTCAACAAATCTGGTTTGGTCTGTATCTTCAATCCTCAAAATAAAATCCCCACCATGCCTTTTAGCGAATAGATAATTAAACAGTGCTGTTCTGACGCCACCCATATGCAAACCTCCTGTTGGACTTGGCGCAAATCTAACTCGTACTCTTTTTTCCATAAGTTGTAAAGATAAGAATATGTTGGTTAACTGCAGTAAATGTGTTAATTTTAGTTTGTCAATGAAAAATATATTATTATTCATATTTCTATTAATTCTCTGTGGTTTTAATGCGCAAATTGATAGCATAGATCGCATTTTAAAATCAAACTTAAACGACTCTTTAAAAATCAGTAAAGCAGTTTACTTTATAGATTATAAGATAAATACATTTGATGAAAAGCAAAAATTATTGAATTATCTGGAATCCAAGGCTCCAAAGAAGGAAAGTAAAAAGTCTAATGCTTATTTTTTGTTTCAAAAAGGGCAGTTGTATTATGATCACTCAAAATACACACAAGCCGTTCAATTTCTATTTAAAGCCTTACCTCTTGCAGAAGAGACTAATTACATTTGGCTTCAAGGTAAAATTTACAATTACCTTGGAATTATTTTTTCTAACCAAGGAGACAGTAAAAAGGCTGTTAGTTGTTTTATAAAAACATATGAAATTGCAGTTAAAATGAATGATTTGTCGCAGCAATTTGTATCGGCAAATAATGTAGCTGTTGATTTGACAACCATAGGCGAGTATAAAAAAGCCATATACTATTTAACTAAATCAGAAAATGTTTTAAGAAAAGTTAAATCACCTAAAGTTAACGAGTATTTATTATCCATCCATGGCAATAAGCTTGAGGCTTATATTTCATTGGGTGATCATGCGAATGCGAAAATCGAAATCGATTCCATAGAACAACGATATCGATTAGAAAAAAATACAAATATTGATTTAAAAATCAGTTACAATGAATTTAATGCACTTTATTATATGTTTCTACAAGACTATGATAAGGCTTTAAAATATCTGGAGGAAATTCAATCTCACATACCTAAAAATGATTACCATGAAAAGATGAAACTAAACCGACACTTAAATCTTTGTTATGAAAAACTACAAAATTATAAAATGGCCTATAATTCTTTAAAAGTATATTTCATTAGTAAAGATAGCATAGCCAGTTCAGATAAATTAAGAGCATCCAATGAATTTGAAGAAAATTATAAAAATTTAAAAATTGAAAATGATTTAAAAATTGCCAATTTAACCAATGCAAATAATGAGCTAAAATTAAAACGAAACAGAACAATTATTTATTTAGGCGGGAGCTTAATTTTAATTCTTGCTATTGCTTTTTTTATTGTAATAAAGCTATACAGAAATAATAAACAAAAAAATGTTTTATTGGAAAACCAAAAAAATCTAATTGAAGAAAAACAAACAGAAATACTATCAAGTATTCGTTATGCCAAGAGGATTCAAGAGTCCTTGTTTCCGTCACAAAAATATATTTCAAGAAAAATTAATAAGTAAACATGGCTTTAGAGAAGGATTTTTTTGATCAGGTTTTTCAAGTAGTTCGCTTAATACCTAGAGGCCGAATAACAAATTATGGCGCAATTGCCAAGTATTTAGGAAGCCCTAAAAGCAGTCGTGTGGTTGGTTACGCCATGAATGCGTCGCATGAAGCAACACCAAAGGTGCCAGCACACCGTGTTGTAAATAGAAATGGTATGTTAACCGGGAAAATGCATTTTTCAACGCCACATTTAATGGAAGAATTACTTTTAAAAGAAGGCATTCAGGTGAAGAATGATAAAGTTAGCCGTTTCGATGCAGTTTTTTGGGACCCCTCTAAAGAGTTGAACATTTAATGATTTTTTACTTTCGAAAGTCGTAAAAAATACTACTTTTACGAACTAATTGAATGTTTAAAAACAAGTACATAAAATGGATGTGGCTATTATTCTTTGGCCCAATTATCTTAATTTATTCTTTCGTGTTTTTAATTGGTTTAGGTACTTTTGGTGAATTACCTGACGTTAATGAATTGTTAAACCCTAAAAACAATCTTGCTACTGTTGTTTATAGTGGAGATTTAAAAATTCTTGGGAAATATTATAGTGAAAATAGAGTTAACGTTAAATTCTCAGATTTAGATAAAGATTTAGTAGATGCACTAATAGCAACTGAGGACGCCAGATTTGAAGAGCACAGCGGTGTGGATGTTAAGGCAATTGGAAGAAGCATTTTTGGAGCAGGAAGCAAAGGTGGCGGAAGCACCATTACACAGCAGTTGGCTAAAATGATGTTTCCAAGAGAAAAGCTAAGTAAACCGGGTTTGGTAATAAGAAAAATGAAGGAATGGATAATTGCCACCAGACTTGAAAAACTTTACACAAAAGATGAGATTTTAGCACTTTATCTCAATAAATTTGATTTTTTAAACTTAGCTGTTGGTGTTAAGTCTGCTGCTCAGATTTATTTTAACAGGAGTCAGGATAGTCTTGAAATTCAACAAGCCGCCATGCTGATTGGAATGGCTAAAAACCCGGCATTATTTAACCCAGTTAGTGCAAAAAGGAAAGATACTACCTTGCATCGCCGAAATGTTGTAATGATGCAAATGGTTAAATACGGTTATTTAACAAAAGAAAAATATGATAGTTTAAAAAAGCTTCCACTCGGACTTTCATTTAAACCGGAAGATCATAACGATGGTTTGGCGCCTTATTTCAGGGAGTATCTGCGTGAAAATTTTATGAAGGAGTGGTGTGCTAAACATATCAACCCCGAAACAAATAAACCATACAATATTTACAAAGACGGTTTGAGAATCTATACAACAATTGATTCGAGAATGCAAAAACACGCTGAAGAAGCTGTATATGAGCACATGCAAGAGCTTCAGAAAAAATTCAGTAAGGAGGTTGCCACCAAGAAAAATGCCCCTTTTGCATGGAATGTTTCGAAAGATGAAATTAAAAAAATAATGGAATCTTCCATAAAGAGAAGCGAACGTTACCGTCTTAGTAAAGCTAATTCAAAATTATCTCATGATGAAATACTAGCCACTTTTCATCAACCTGTTGCAATGAGGGTATATAGCCTGAGGGGTGATATCGACACAGTACTTACACCATACGACAGTATAAAATATTATAAGTCATTTCTACAAACAGGCTTTATGGCAATGGAACCACAAACCGGCTATGTGAAGGCTTGGGTTGGCGGAATTAATCATAAACATTTTAAATATGATCATGTAAAAGTAAGTAAGCGACAAGTTGGATCAACCTTTAAACCTTTCATTTATGCCATGGCGATTGATAATGGCTCATCGCCATGTGAATTAATTCCAAATGTGAGAACTTGCATAGAAACTCCTGATGGAAAACAATGGTGCCCTGACAATAGTGATGGATTAAAAGGCACCGGTCAAATGATCACTTTAAAAAGAGCTTTGGCACTATCTGTTAACTTTGTTACAGCAGCCTTAATGAAACGCTATGGACCAAGTTCAGTTGTTCACCTGGTAAAACGTATGGGTATAGAATCCGAAATTCCTGAAGTGCCGGCAATTTGCTTAGGAACACCTGACATAAGTGTGTTTGAAATGGTTGGGGCAAATTCAACCTTTGCAAACAAAGGACAGTTCATACAACCAACATTCATTACTAGAATTGAAGATAAAAACGGAAAAGTACTTGAAGAATTTATACCTAATACAGACGAAGTTTTTAGTGAAGAAAAAGCTTATGTGATGTTAGAATTAATGCAGGGTGTTTGTCAGTATGGTACTGGGGCTTCTTTGCGTGGATCAAAATATAAACTCAGCAATCAAATAGCCGGCAAAACCGGTACTACACAGCATAATGCCGATGGATGGTTTATAGGACTTACGCCAGACTTGGCTGCAGGTGCATGGGTTGGTGGAGAGGACAGAAGTATCCATTTTAATAGTATTGCAGACGGTCAGGGTGCTACGATGGCACTACCTATCTGGGGTAAATTTTTCAGAAAAGTTTATGATGACCCAAAATTAAAAGTAAGTAAATCTCCTTTTAACCGACCAAAAAACATTGATCCTAATCTCGAAATGGATTGTAGTAAATATGATAATTTGCCACTTGAGGGATACACCGAAACAATTGAAATTGATTAAATATGATTAACAAAGTAGTAAAAAACGCAGAAGAGGCGCTTAAGGATATTAAAAGCGGTATGACCTTGATGGTTGGCGGCTTTGGCCTATGTGGTATACCTGAAAACAGCATCGCTCAACTTGTAAAAATGGGTGTAAAAAATCTAACTTGTATCAGCAACAATGCAGGAGTAGATGACTTTGGACTAGGCTTACTTTTGCAAACCAAGCAAATAAAAAAAATGATTTCGTCCTATGTTGGCGAAAACGATGAATTTGAACGTCAAATGTTAAGCGGAGAATTAGAAGTTGAATTAGTTCCGCAGGGTACTTTAGCAACCAGATGTATGATGGCCGGTTATGGCATACCCTTTTTTCCAACTCCTGCTGGTGTAGGTACAGAAGTAGCCATTGGAAAAGAAGTAAGAAGTATTACCTTTAGAGGAGAAACTAAGGAATATTTAATAGAAAAAGCCTTTGAAAGTGACTTCGCAATTGTTAAAGCATGGAAAGGAGATAAAGCCGGGAATCTAATTTATAGAAGCACTGCGCGTAACTTCAACATGCCAATGGCTATGGCAGGTAAAATTACGATCGCTGAAGTTGAAGAACTTGTTGAAGTGGGTGAATTAAATCCTGATCACATACATACACCTGGTATTTTTGTAAACAGAATTTTTAAAGGTACTCAATACGAAAAACGCATAGAACAAAGAACTGTAAAAAAGAAATAGTGTATGTTAGATAAAAACGGAATAGCAAAAAGAATAGCACAAGAAGTCAAGGATGGCATGTATGTTAAT
Source organism: Bacteroidota bacterium (assembly GCA_020403265.1). Taxonomy (GTDB): domain Bacteria; phylum Bacteroidota; class Bacteroidia; order B-17B0; family Aurantibacillaceae; genus Aurantibacillus. Next base: position 266,442 of record JADBXZ010000002.1, on the reverse strand, counting down.
CTCGGAATAGGGATACCAACGCTTGTAGCTAATTTCATCCCTGAAGGAATTAATGTTGAATTGCAATCAGAAAACGGAATTCTTGGCATGGGACCCTTTCCTTTTGAAGGAGAAGAAGATGCTGATTTAATTAACGCCGGTAAGCAAACCATAACCTTATTAAAAGGGGCAAGCATATTTGACAGCGCAACTAGTTTTGGTATGATTAGAGCACAACGCGTTGACTTAACAATTTTAGGTGCAATGGAAGTAAGTGAGAATGGTGATATTGCCAACTGGAAAATACCGGGTAAAATGGTTAAAGGGATGGGTGGTGCTATGGATTTAGTAGCAAGCGCCAAAAATATTATTGTAGCCATGCAACAAGTAAATAAAGCCGGCCAAAGTAAGTTACTCCCTCAATGTGATTTACCTCTAACAGGTGTTAAATGCGTTAAAAAAATAGTTACCGAATTAGGCGTTTATGAGATTGTTCAAGGGGGAGGATTTAAATTACTAGAACGCGCCCCGGGAATTAGCGTTGAACAAATTAAAAACGCAACTGCCGGTAAATTAATCATCGAAGGTGATGTTAAAGAAATGACCATTTAGGAATTGACAACCATTATCAATACAGCCAATGAGAAGTTTAACCAATTGATTAACTATTGCAAATCAAATGTTAAACTAGTCAATTTTACACTTTTTACCATTGCATTTGGCATAAGGCTTGTTTATATTGACTTACAGGATTTTGAAAACACAGAACTTTTAAATCTATTTCAAGCTAATCAAAATCCTTTTTTGTTTTATACAAACTCATCAGGACATGCAGTTTTTGAACCCGTTTATCTTTTTATTATTAAACTATTCTACACCATTTTTGGTTTAAATAGCTACTTGCTACGTTTGCCTAGCGCATTATTTACAGCTCTAGCTAGTGTTGTCTTATTTAACTTCATCCGTACGCACCTTAATTATTTAGCTGCTGTTTGGACTTTTCTGTTCCTGATTTGTAATTATTATTTAAACATTGAATCTCAATTAATGCATCAAAGCAGTCTTATCTTGCTTGGCATTTTTCTTTTAATTAATGAACTATACAAAGTACTTATAGGTTCAAAAGAAAGGGTTGTAATAATCATTCTTATTAACACATTCTTGTTTTTCATAGCTAATCAAATGGCAATTGTATTAATTTTTGAACTTATTCTTTTTCTAATTTTTGATAGGAAACTTTTGAAAAATTTTTTCTTAATACTCGGCGGTACCCTTTTAACAACCAATTACTTTTTGTTTATTTACATTAGTGATAATAAAGCATTTGAAAAAATACTAAACACAAGTTTCAATTTTGATATTTTCTTATTGTCCTTTCAAAAAGTATTCGAATCAGAGTTTTATTTCAATATTTTCTTTTTAATATTCGCAATTATAGCCCTAAATATTTATTTCAAACGCATGGAAATTAATTTAACGCGAAAACAAGAACTTATTTACTCCATAATTAGTTTACTCACTCTATTAGTATTTTATTTCATTTATAAAACCAGCCATCTGACAAACTCCCTGCGGCATTATTTTTTATTCATGCTAATCACTGTAATGTTCAGTATTCTTATCTTAAAATTCTTTGCGTTCAACTTATACGCTCGATCTATAAACTTACTATTTTTACTTTTGTTCAGTATTTTCATTTTGCCTTCAATTACCTTGGGAAATAAGCACGAAAACAGAAACAAAGCTGTTTACAATCTTATCAAAACAAAGCAGGATAAGGAACTAATTATAATTCAAAACAACTCCAATTACCTTATTTATTATAACCCCTTTTATTTTTTTAATCCCGAGTTCAGAAATAATCTTTATTTAAATAACATTGCTGATTACAAATTTATCAGCAGAAATAAAGGGATTCTTCAAAATTCAAATTATACTAAATTTACGATAATATCCAACGGAGCTCCAGAAAAAGATAGTCTAATTATATACTCCCAGAACTATAAAAAAGAGGAGTCCCAACTTGGTATTTACCATGTCACTTGTTACACAGAAAAATGAAACTTATCCTAAATAATATTGAAAAGGAAGTAAGAGAATTTCGATTTTACATCGTCTTATTTTTTGCGGTAATTTTTTCTCTTGAATCACTAGTAAATCATTATAATTTCAGAACATATTCATTCGATTTAGGCATATACAATAATAGCATTTTTCAGTATAGCCATTTTATTAATAATCCACATCCATTTGCACACGAATTTGTTACCAATTTTTTAGGAGACCACTTCGCATTGTATACAATAATTTTTTCGCCACTTGCCTATGTTTTTGGAAGTTATACCCTATTAATTTTTCAAATAAGTGCTGTTATTTTTGGCGGGATAGGCGTATATAAAATAGTTAAATATAAGTACCCTGACAGTTTTTTGGCAGAAATAAGTATTTTCCATTTTTATAGCTTTTATGGTATCTATTCTGCATTAGCATATGATTACCATGATAACGTTGTTGCATCAATGTTTATCCCGTGGTTTATTCTTGCTATTCTTAAAAATCAAACATACAAAACAATTGGATGGGCTGTAATGATTTGCGTCGGAAAGGAAAACATGCCTTTAATACTTGCTTTTATTTCATGTGGAATGATCTTTAACACAAAATTGAAACAACAAAGAATCCTATTAGCATTGATTAGTGTTATTTCATTAATTTATATGTATATTGTTATTAACATGGTAATGCCTACCATGCTTGTTAATAGAGAAAAAATAGGTCATTTAAGGTACACAATTTTAGGAGGTAGTTTGTCAGAAATACTTGAGAATTTAATTTTCAAATCGAGGTATTTGATTAGTGCACTTTTTACTAATGTTAGTATAGATAAAACTGTAGATTGGATAAAAGAAGAAACCTTCTTTTGTTTGTTCATGGCTGGTGGAATTGGTCTATTGATAAGACTGGAATTTTTATTAATGATATTGCCCATTTTGGTGCAAAAAATGTACAACGATGATTTTGGGAAGTGGGGAATTAACAGCCATTACTCAATAGAATTTGCACCAATAATCGTCTTAAGTTTATACTTTAGTTTAGAAAAAATATCTCTCAAACAAATGTATGGCTTTGCATTTCTTTTCTCATTTTTAAGTTTCTCTACAACATTCTCTAAACTAACTTATCGTCGTAGTTATTGGTACTCAGAGGAAAATACGAACATCTTTTTTCATCATCATTATTATACCAGAGTTGATAGATATGTATTTAACGAAATGTGTAAGCTTATACCTGAAGAAGCAAAACTCAGTACAGCAAGCATGTTTTCACCTCACTTAGCTTTTAGAAAAGAAATTTATGCTTTTCCGGATACTAAAAAGGCTGATCACATATTTATTGCAGAATCAAGATTTGATTACCCATTAAGCGGAGATCTTTTGCACCAAGAGATTTTAAAATACATTAACTCTGATGAATGGGAAATTATTAAACAAATGGGTGACATGTATTTATTTAGACGAAAATGAATTTAATTAAAAAAATAATTGCTATACTTTTATCAGTTGCTCTTGGACTGGTATTCATATATTCAGGTTACACCAAACTTGAGCCGGTAATTGAAACCTTTGAATTTACGTTTGTTGATATCGGAATAGCCAACTGGTATACTGCGCCAATAATTGCCAGATTGCTAATTACTTTAGAATTCGTTATTGGTTTATTGTTAGTACTCAATTATAAATTAAAAAGTTTTACACTTAAAGCAACTATTGGCTTACTAGCTTTTTTTATAATTTATCTGAGCATTCAGATTGCACTCAACGGAAATAATGGCAATTGCGGCTGTTTTGGCGAAGTTCATTATATGACACCACTTCAAGCAATCATCAAAAACATTATAATGATAGGCATGGCATTAATGGTGTATTATTTTTATGAAGGCTGGAAAGTAAAATACAATGCGCTATTCCTAACAACTCTATCTGCAATATGTTTAACAATAACCTTTATAAGAAACCCAGTGGATTATTCTTACACGAGCAATAACCTCGATGAAAAAATCAACTATCCCTTAGAGTTAAATTTACTTTATCAACCAGAGGATACTGCAAAAGTTGAGACGCCGAAATATGAACTAAGAAAAGGTAAGCATGTTGTAGCATTTTTAAGTTTAAGCTGCCCACATTGTAGGATTGCGGCTAAAAAATTCAGATTAATTAAAAAAAATAATCCCGAAATTTCAATCTACTTTGTGCTAAATGGAGATAAAGGGATTAAATTAAAGGATTTTTTAGACGACACAAAAGCAACTAATATTCCTTATAGTTTTTGTTTGGGAAAATCATTTGTTCAATTGGCATCCTCTAGGCTGCCAAGAATTTATTATCTGAACAATGGAATCGTAGAAAAAAAAGTTGATTACTTTGAATTAAATCAATATGAAATTGAAAAATGGTTAATTAAATAAACTGGAAACTAATGAAAAATGATACAATTGATCAAATAATTAATTTAAGCGATCAAATTCAAGATAGGCGTGAATTACATAAATTAGTTGGCCCTTTATTAGAAAAAATGGGAAATGACCCAGAATTCTGGACTCAATTGTTTGAGGAAAATCTCAGAGATTACAAACACCTAAACAGAGAATGGAGTGAATTTAACATCCCCTTCTTTTATGTTTTCGAAAATAATGATTTTTTTATCAAAGTACATATTTTTCCGAGCCTTGAATCAAAAAAAACTAACATTCTTTGTTCTGCAATTCATCACCACAATAACTATTTGCTAACCTCTTATGCAGCTCATGGCAGCGGTTACGAGACATTTTTGTTTGATTACAATCCAACTACTGATCCAACAACTAAATCAGCTAAACTAAAAATTACTAAACAATTTTATCAACGAGACCAAAGGATACACATGGTTGATAGCTGGCAACCACATGCTGTTATAAATCCAACTTCTTTTTCAGCTACACTTGTGTTTTGGACACCCGACGAAAAAAGAAGCACGGATAAATTACGAAGCAATAAAATACTTAAAGCATTTAAAATCCCTATTCGTAAATTAATATACTTATTTAAACTTGAAAATAAATATGGAATCGCCGCAAAGGAAACCTATCAATGGTATCCCAATAATGGTAAATTCATAGGCGTATTAGAGGAGGAATTTTTTGCTCCTACAAAAGCAAAAACCGGAAAAGTAGTTGATGAATACTCTGCACAAACTCTTTTTTATTTCATGCAAGAGAAAGGATACAGAAATATTAGATTCTTGGAGAACTTTTTGAAGGATACAAATGTGCCAGACTACTATAAGCCATTTGCTAAAAAATTAATTAATAATGAGAGTATTCCTGAGACTTATGCTAAGCCTGAAATAAACGTCCCTAATAAATTTATACTTAAAGAAGAAATAATTGAAGCAAGCAAAAACAGTTAATTACGCCAAAACATGATTGGCTTTAACTTTCGAACTATGGTGAAATAATTCTCCCAATATTTATTGATACTCTTATAATTTTCATGAGGTACAGCGGGTTGTTTCATATATTCCTCAAATTCTTCAATAGTCATATCAAGCTTTTTCACAACGTACAACTTATCTGACTCCATTAATTCAACTGGATAATCAGAAATAGCAACTCTATTAAGCGCCTCATCTCTTGTTATTTGGTTGGATTGAATCAGCACCGAAAGATGAAAAATCTTCTTATTTATTTTAAATTTCTCTTTTAAAATGTGTCCTTGATAAAACCTTGTAAAAACATTTTCATAATGTTTACCACCATAATCTCTCCAATCAAATTCCTTCGCAATAACGTCCTTCATTTCCTTTTGAGTTAGTTTAATAAGGTTTAATGGAGATAAATAAGTCAATTTAGAATCAACAAAACGCTGTCTAACAAATGAAAAATGCGGAAACGATTTCATCCTACGCTTTCCATACTTTTTATGAATATCTTTAATATTGACAATGTCCATTTTTGTATGCCTCCAAGATTTAGGCATATAAGTACCTTCTGTGGCTATATTGTGTCCGGTTAATACATACTGAATATTGTATTTTAAAGCAGCTTTATACACAGTAATCATTAAAGCATAATCATATGGCAATTCTAAGTCAACTACATTAGCTTTAAAAAATGACAACTGAATATCTTTAAATTCCTCCCAATCTAAAACAAGTGTCTCAAGATCAAAACCAGTAAATTTACAGATATTGTTTATGTTTTGCACTGCCAACTCACTATTCCATCCATTATCGCAGTGAACCAACAATGGCTTCAAACCATTTACTTTTGCTATATAGGCTAAATATGTACTATCAACTCCCCCGCTTATACCTATAACACAATTATACTTTGAATTGGTTGATGACTTAATTTGTTCGATTAATTTTATAAATCTCTCAGGGTGGTCGTAATTACTCTTCAAAAATTTCAGCGATTCTTCATACTTGAGGCAATGATTGCATATCTCAAAGTTATTTAACTTTAAATCCGGATCATTTTTTGAATCCATTATACACTTGCTACATTGCATTTCTAGAGGGCATTAAATTACTAAAATAAATGTATAATACTATTATCTTCAATTGTCCTCCTACTACAGTTTATTATCAACTTCTTGTCGTGATTAAGTTTAACAACATCAACCAAATATCTTTTGGACACTACAATGAGATCGGAGCACTTTATACCTTCAGTAATTGACTCTTGGTAATATTTAATTAGAGATGGTTTATCAATTCTTAAATTAACAAGATTAGCGTCAACATCTGTAAATTTGACGTCGTAATTTGATTTAATCAAACGTTCAATAATTGTTAAGATTGGGCTTTCGCGGTAGTCATCAGTATAATTCTTAAATGTAAAGCCAACAAAAAATATTTTTGATTTGTTTTGCTTTAAAATTAGTTGTTCGAGCCTGTTCATTGCATGAGCATTACTTTCTGAGATGCTCTCTAATAATGGTAACTTCAGGTTCTGAGATTTTGCCATTGCTACAATAGCTCTCAGATCTTTTGGTAAACACGACCCACCAAAAGGCAAGCCAGGTTTTAAATAGGCAGTAGAAATATTCAAGGAACGATCATTCAAAAATATTTCATTAGCTGTACTTACATCCACGTCAAAGGATTTTGCCACTTCGTAAACCTCATTTACAAAAGCTACCTTTAACGCATGAAAAGTATTATCAACGTATTTAACAAATTCCGAAGTTTGTGGATTAGTGTGGTAAAATGGAATTTCAGGATTGTATGCAAGTAAATTCTTTGCTTTATCTAATTGATCCGAATCAGAACCAAGAACAATCCTAGGCGCATTAAAAAAATCATCAACTGCTTTACCTTCCCGCAAAAACTCTGGATAAAATGCTAATGCCACTAAACTTATTTCATCCTTTAATATCGTTTTAAAAATAGGCTCTATATACGTTTTTAAAGTGTTGGGGGGGATAGTGCTGCGATACAAAATAGTGATTTCTTTCCCTAAGCTTTTTATTTCTTTGGCAATTTCAAAGCTAGTATTGTAAATAAAATCTAAATTTACCTCACCATTACTATTACTTGGAGTACCAACACAAATTAACAATACTTCAGCGTTATTAATAACCTCAGATACACTCGTTGTTGCGCTTAATTGTCCTGATTGCAAAGCCTCCATTAATAATTCATCTACTTTCGGCTCATAAATTGGGCTTTTGCCCTTTCTTAACATATCTACCTTAGTTTCTTTAACATCACAACCAATTACATAATGTCCTAATTTTGTGAAACATGCTGCATTAACAACACCAACATAACCTAATCCAAAAATTCCAATTTTCATAATTAACTATTTTTTCTTTTTAACGCGGACTCGTATACATCTAAAGTCCTTTTGCTGATTGACTCCCAACTAATTGATTGAACTGAACTATTTACTTTTTCAGCCAAAACCAGTCTTTGTGCATTATTTAAAATTAACAAATCATTTACCACGTTCTTGAGGTCGTCCAAAGACTCGTAATTCAAAAATACATCATCGTCCTTACTCAATTTCAAATTACTTAAAATCATAACACCTAACGCAAGAGCTTCATTCAGCGCATTACTACCGGCTACACCTTTTAGCGGTAAAAACATTGCATTCGCTTTTAAATAAAGCATGTATAATTCATCGTCAGAAACATTACCTTTATAGGTAACATTACTTAATTTTAGAAGCTTTTCTTTAATATCTGAACTTAATTTATTATTAACAACTATAAATTCCAATTCGGGAAAATGCTCATTCAAAAAACTAACATGCTTTATATATAAATCCCAGTCTCTTTGCCATTCACCTACAGTGATAAACAAATTTAACTGCCTTTTAATGTTTGACTGTTTTAATAATTGATTAAACTTATTAATATGAATACCTAATGGAATAACATGAATTTTATCATGATCAAAAAACTGCTTAGCGACATTGAGTTGATTTTCTGATGTTAATATAACGGCATCTACTTTTTTAAATCTACTTTTTGTTAAGCGGTGTGTTATACCAGCCACTTTTCCATTATAATCTCCATCACGCAACTCTTGTAACAAAATTGATTCGGGTTGATGAAAAGTGACTACGATTGGGAGCCTTCGGAACAGCAAATGCGAAAATCTAAAATAATCCTCTCCATAAAGGATGTGAACTATTTGTATCCTTTTCAATAATGCTCTCATCCAACCAATAAATTCATGCTTATAATAATAACTTAAAAATTTATCTTTTCTTGTGGTATCTTTTAAACCAGCAGTAACTGTTGGCTTAGTGTATTTCAGTATTTGTTTATACCCCGAATTTGAACCGTGGTGAGAATGAATTGTGTAGATTGCTAAAGATTTAATCATTTAGTAGGTTAATTAAATCTTCCGTTATCTTACCTACGGAAAACTGATTGACATCAAAATTATTCGGGAAAACTTTTTCCGGCCCACTGATTATTTGATCAAGTACTTGATTAATATTATCATCGGTAACATGCCAGCCTAGGTCATTGTCAATAATATAATTACTTGTAAACCCCTCCTTGCTAAAAAGTAATATTGGTTTACGGTGTTTAATATATTCGCAAAATTTTGTGCTTAACGAATAATTAATATCATCCGTTAAAAACAGCATTGAATAAGTTGCCTGTTGCAAAACTAAATCAACCTCTGCACTTGAAGCAACTTTATCAAAATAAAACAAATCCTTAACATTACTATTTGAGACATATTTTACCAATGATTCAAAGTTAGAACCAATAAAATAAAACTTAACTCTGCTGTTGTTTTTTAATTGAGAAATTGTGTCTATTAAATTTCTAAATAAATAGAAGGCATTATCGTAAAATGAACCTGTAAAAACGATATTAACCTTTTCAGATTCCAATTTGATTAAATTCGTACCTGTATGAAAAAAATCCTCTTCAAAACCATTTGGCAATGTCACGCAATTATGCATAGGGTAGAGCTGTTGAAAATAAGAGGTGAGTGTTGAATTAACCGTAAGAATCAAATTATAATTTGACATACATTTTTTTTCCATATTGAGCTCATAGTCAAACCGTGACTTTGAAAGACCACTATAGCCATACGCATTAACATTGGTTGTCCATGGATCGCGGATATCTGCAATAAATTTAACCTTAGGATAATCCGGAATGAGCTCATTAACATGAGTTAAAAGAGAAAAAGGTGCGGCGCTCACAATTATTGTCTTAATGTCTTTCTGTTTTACAATTTCCTTTATTTTATCTTGTAATTGACTTCTCCAAAAAACGGTTCGATCATATGGGTTTCCTCTGTGTTTAAATTTAACCAAACTTAAACCTATCTTATATTTGATTTTTCCGTATAACTCGGATGGAAACGTGATTAATGATTTTGGATAATTAATATTTAATGGGTAATAACCCGATAATTGACGGATACCTATATTCCAACTTGAATTGTAATTGAATGGGTTACTTGCTCCAATAACAAATACATGATAACCACTCTTTTCCAAATTCTTTGCAAACAAGGCCCAGCGTCTTCCTCCAATTCCAGGAAATGGCGGGAATCCATAGTTTATTAATAAGATGTTTCTACTTGTATTTTTCAAGCCAAATAGCAAGAGAGTAGTACTTAAAATCCTCTTTAAACTTTATTCCTATATTCTCAACCAAACTTTTATTTATCAAGTTCTCTTCCGAAATCTTTTTCATTAACTTTTTTTCAGGGGTTGTAAATCCCATCTTATCTTTTCTCCACCTGATAGAATCCGGCAATTCATGCATTGCTTTACGAATGAGAACTTTTTGAAAACCCTTATCTATTTTGAGATGATCTGGTAATGAAAAACCAAATTCCACTATACGATAATCCATAAAAGGGTGGCGAGATTCCAGAGAGAATGTCATTGTATTCCTATCATTACTTGCCAAATAATTAGGTATGGTAGCTTCTAAAAAATCCATCTTCATTTGCTCATTAAGCGATTTGGATTCTATCCAACGTCTGGCACAACCATAATCATCCGTAATATGTTTTCCAAATAGTGATTTTAAGTGTATTATTAATTCTGATCTTACAGCTGATTTAACCTTTGATTCATCAAATCCTTTTATTTCATTAAATGCATTTACCTGTTCTTTATACAATTTAAATTTCAATTGTTTAAACAATGAAACTGCATATTTATAAAAATGATGATGATATCCTGCAAAAACTTCATCTGCGCCTTGTCCATTCAAAACTACAGTTGTGTTGCAACGCTTGATTAATCTTGATAAGCAATAATCCGCATAAAATGAGGCACTAACTGTTGGGAAATCGTGCATATACAAATGTTGCTTTAAATCATCAATACTAAAATCATCTATTATAGAAACGAAATTCTTTTTACAATTATAATCTTTTAATAATGCCTCAATATACTGAGATTCATCTCCTTCTTCTTTTTTTGCAATGACTGAAAAAGTGTTTAAAAATCTTTCCTTACCCTGTCCCTTAAGTTGATTGTATGCAATTGCAAATATGGATGAGGAATCCAGTCCTCCTGAAACGGCCACACCAACAGGTACATCAGCAGCTAATCTGAGTTCAACCGCATCATTTAATAGATATCTAAATTTTTGTATTGCATCCTCTTCAGATAATTTTATCTGATCAGTGTTAAGTGTATAATATTTTTTAAAACTAAGTTTAAGTTCACGAGTTAACAATAATGAAATCTCTGAAGATGGAAAACGATATATACCACTGAAAAAAGTCTCTTCATTAAAATTTATCAAGCCTTCTTTTAAAAAGTAATTAATAAGTTTTGTGTTGTAACCTCGAATGTGATTACGATAAACCAAAAATTGTTTAATTTCACTAACAAACAAGACCTCATTATTAATTTCCGAGTAAAACAAAGGTTTTACGGCAAACCTATCTCCAGATAAGATAATGTTGCCGGAAACTTTATCGAAAATAGCAAGAGCCCACATGCCATTAAACCTCTTGAAACATTCCTCTCCCCAATAATCATAGGCTGCTAAAATTACTTCAGTATCCGTTTCAGATGAAAAAGTGTAACCCTTTGATATGAGTTCTTTTCTTATATCTTTCCAGTTATAAATTTCACCGTTATAGACTATAATATTTCCGGTTTTTTTGCAAATCATTGGCTGAAAACCATTAGCAGACAAATCAAAAATGCTTAAACGCTTGTGGCCCATCAGAATATTATAACCTCCTAGTTCCTTATCATTCAAATTACTGCAGTGGATGTGGCTAGGTACGTTTCCGGAATTAATATAACGAAAATCACCATTGTTAGAGTTTATTAAAATCAAACCATCGCCATCTGGTCCACGATGATTGATAATTGACAGAGACTCCAAAGCTGTATTTAGATCCTTTTTGCTAAAACCTTCTTTTTTGATATGGATAAGAATTCCGCACATTTGTGATTAGATAATTGTGGTATAATTACTTATTTTTTTGGTTGTAAAAAATTCTTTAGTCGAAATAGACTTACTCTTTAAAATCATACCTTCCAAGTCATATATACTCTTAACACATATGTTACTTAAACCTGAGTTCTGCAAGGGAAATCCGTCGAATCCTAATGGCACTAAAAGTGTTTTAAATCCGAAATAAATCCGCTCATACATTAAAGTACTTAGGAGTGATACTGCAATATTAACTTCATCAAACTCCTCTATGGAAGACTTGTTAAATGCAGCTAATGAGAAACTTGAACTTTTAAACTGAGCATAAAAACTCATTGTCTTTTCGGGATTTCTTTTCTCTATGGGGTGGCAATAAACCCTTAAGTTTAAATTATTTTTTTCTGAAATTTCGACTAATTTCTTTATTATAATTAATTCATTTTCTGCATCATTAGTCTCTAATTCTGCGTCTCCAAGCATTTTCCTTAACCAATTCCCACTTGAATAGAATCCTAAATCATAACTAAACCTCTCCGATTCTACTTTCTTTCTTGCTTGGAAAAAACGCTGAGGCGCATTAAAAATTAACTCAGGGCACCAATCCTGAGTTTCATTTACAAACATCGTATCCTTAAAACATTCAAATTCCTCCTTTTGATATGCAAAACAAAAAGATAGTTTATCAGCAACTATTGTTGAATTATAAATAAACAAAGGAACCTCAGAAGGAATTTTATTGACGTAGATTTTGCTTTTCATTAACAAATAAGCACACAAATTAGCGTCGCGCTCAAATATTGAAAAATAATGAACATTATTTATGCTGTTTTTTTTAAAAGAAGATATCAAATTGTAACATTCTACTGCCTCCTGAAACAAAAACGGTAAATGCTTTTTGTCCGCTTTGAATAAACTAAAAATAAAAATAAAAGGTAAAAATAAGATGGAGAAGACCACAATTTGAACAGTATTCAATATGCCTGAAAAAATTAGTAATTCGTTTTTATAAATACTACCTATATTGTTTTCCTTGATTAATTGCTTCAGATAATTTTTACGTATTTCTTTACTGTTTGGACTTGAATCAAAAAACACAGAATTCGAATCAGAGAAAAACTCCGCCGTATTATTTTTGAATAAATTTGAAAAAATTCCTTTAAAAATTAGGACTGTAGAAAACCAATTAGAATCAAAGTTTTTGGGCAAACGAAAAGTAATTTGATTGAGGGATTTTCCAGAATAATAAAGAATTTTGTTACCTTTTATATTTGCCTTAAATAAAAAATTAGAATAAAAAAAGTAATGTATGTATAATAATAGCACGATTTAAGATCAAATTAGTTCAAATGTTATTGGTGTGCCCTTTTTAATAGCTTTACTGCATTTATGACCAATAATTAAATCCCAGTACTTTGGCGCTAATCCATCACCGGGTCTGATAATTTTTAAATTCTTTTCCGAAAAAATCTCACCGGGAGCAATATCCTCACTTGCATAAATTGATCTCTTAAAAAACCGACTTTTTTCTTCACTGGTTTGAACTCCATACTTTACTTCACCTAATGCCAAATGCGCACGTTCAGTTTCTATTACTAAAGCTTTTAACTCATCTGGTTCAAGTGAAAAAGCCGAGTCAACACCACCATCAGCGCGGTTTAAGGTGAAATGCTTTTCAATAATAGATGCTCCCAGAGCCACGGCAGCAACACTTGCGCCAATACCCATTGTATGATCTGATAAGCCCACAATGCATTTGTGTAAACTCCTTAAGTGAGGAATCGTAAGGAGGTTTGTATTTTCAGGGCTAGCAGGGTATGTACTTGTACACTTTAACAAAGCAAAATTCGTACAGCTATTTAACTTTAGTGTTTGTACTGCTTCATCAATTTCAGCTATAGAAGAGACGCCGGTAGAAACAATAACTGGTTTACCTGTTTGAGCCACCTTTTTTATCAATGGCAAATGGGTATTTTCAAATGATGCAATTTTATATGCCGGACAATCCAATGATTCTAAAAAGTCTACAGCTGTTTCATCAAACGGAGAGCTAAATGCTAAAATTCCTTTACGCTTTGCATGTTCAAAAATTTCTTTATGCCACTCCCAAGGAGTGTAGGCCTCCTTATACAAATCATGTAATTCCTTTCCATTCCATAATGAGTTTGGATCGTTTATCGTATAAGCCCCTTTCATTGTAATTGTATCTGCGGTATAAGTCTGCAGTTTAATCGCATCTGCACCGCAGGAGGCAGCAGCATCAACAATTCGAAGAGCTCTATCGATTGATTGATTATGATTACCGCTCATCTCTGCAATAATAAACGGTTTGTGCGCATTACCAATTAATGTATTTCCAATTTTAAATTCCATTTACTTATAAGTTAATTTTAAACTCTCGTTACCTTGAATATTTACAAGCATTTTATTACCATAACCTGCCTCTTCAAAAGCTTTTATTGAAGCAATATTCTCTACTTTTATATAAGCAGAAATTGATTTCTTTGTCATTTCATAGAACTTCGCTGAAGTCAGTTCTATTATCCTTGAAGCATATCCTTTTCCACGATGATTTACATCAACAGAAACACCAATTATTGATTCTTCATTAGTTGATTCAATTCTAGCTTGTCCAATAAGCTCATTTCTGGAGTTGGCAAATATCAACATTAATACATTTGGGTCCTGTATTTTTCTTTGAAACCAAGCAGTATGTGATTCCAAATTAACAGGATTTGAATTATAAGAGTATTTCCTAACCTCCGCATCATTTGTCCAATTATAGTAAATCATTAAATCTTCCTGATCTGCATTGCGAAAAGATAACTCATCACAAAAATAACTGTGATAAACTACATCGTATTTTTTGGAATGTATTACGACATGACTTCGCAAAGTCGCTTCCTTGATAAAGTTGCTTTTCTCAATAATAGGAAAAAGATTTGTCCTTATTGAATAAGCGTATGTAAAAATCTTAATGAAATTCAATTTAGTAGCTACACTTTTAATTAACTTCAGATAAATCGACCAATCGCTTTCAAAAGTCTCAGCGTTAATTGTTCTGGATTTAGGTGTTAGAAATGAGATCTCTGCATTCTTATTATCCCAGTCAATGTGAACTAATCCGCCGTATCCTATTAATTCATTGTCTTTTAAAAAACTAAATAGCAATTGTTTAGGATTCTCTTGCACGAACAAATTAGCAACAACAGTCTCAAAATAGTTATCCTGCTCTTTACTTGTTAACTCTTTAGATTGGCGCAACAAATGTATCTGTTCATTTCTCCAATTTCTTATAGCCTCCCTATCGTTATAACGTATTGGTATTAGCTTATACTCATTCGTAGTAAAAATGCTTTTACTCAAACATTTATATGTCGTTTCAAAAATCAATTAGTTGTATTTTCTAAAAACCGGTTTCGTTGGCTGCCCAATTAAATGCGCCTGATATCCATCTGTTAAGGCATTTTGATATAATTTCAAGCATTCCTCAAATTGAGAACAAAAGAACATTATATCCTGCTCATTATGCGAAAAACAAGGGACAAATGCTGTTTGAAATAATACTCCCCTTTTAATCATTTCTTGCATGAAAAAAGTTCGCATGCCCATACACACTTCTTTATTTTTATTTCTATAAACAAAAACTTGCATCCAATTATCTCCTAAAACCTCAATATAGTCCTGCAAATTATGCTTTGTAATTAGTTCTTTACAAGATGATAACAATAGTTTACCTATTTTGTGATTATGTTGGATAACATTTTTGTTTTGATACTCGTTTATTGTGGAGATACCTGCTGCAATAGCATGGGTTTCGCCACCATGAGTAGTAGAGGTTAAAAACACTCGTTCACTACCTTCCTTCCTGATGCCGCCAATTTCCATAATCTCCTTTTTACCCGTCATGCAAGAAAAAGAAAAACCATTAGCAATTCCTTTGCCCCAAGTGGCAATGTCAGGTGAAACATTATATTTTTTAATAGAACCCGGTAAATCTGTTTTGAAGCCGGTAATCATTTCATCCAATATATATACTGAACCCTGACTTTGAACAAACTTAATTGCATCTTCCAGATAGTTAGGAGGCAAAGGTGTCCATTTTTCAGGTTCAGAAATTACACATGCTATTTGATTTGGATACTTTGCAAATATTTCCTTTAAAGAATTTAAATCATCAGACTTATATGTTACAGACAAGGCTGTAATTTCTTCGGGAACACCCTTGTTTCCTAATGTCGTTCCAATGAACCAGTCATCATAACTATAAAATGGATGATCAAAAGGAAAAGCAACTAATTTTCGATTTGTATATGCCCTAGCTAATTTAACTGCAGCTGTGGTAACAATCGATCCATTTTTGGCGAACTTTATCATCTGATGTTGAGGAATTAATGATAAAAATTTTTCTGCCATTTCTAATTCAATATAAGATGGTCTCTGAAAATTGACACCAAGTTCGAGCTCCCTACGAACAGCTTCTAACACAGGTTCATAAGCATGTCCCAATCCAACTGAGGTTAAACCCATTGAGCAATCTAAAAATTGATTATCATCAACATCCCAAACATATGCACCCTTGCCACGTTTAATGGCAGCTGGCGACAGTAGTGGAAATTGATCATCACCTTTACTATACGTGTGTGCGCCTCCTGGAATTAAATCATGAATTTTAGATCGGTATATTTCCGAATTTTTATAATTTGAGATCATATTAATCTTTCTCTAAGGATTTTTGATAGCCTTCGTTTCTTGTGAAATTAGAATTAAGCGTAATTTTGTTTTGCAAAACATGGTCTGCGTATAACTTCCATGATTTGTTTGTGCCAAATTCATCTATTAAATTTTTAACCAAATCAAAGTCCTGTGGTTCATCAACTGTCAATCGAACTTTTGAATAATCTACGTTGTTCTTAAGAGTAATTGCCCTAAACAAACTCCTTCCTTTAATATTACTGTTTCTCCAAATAAAAGGTGTTACGTGCTCTCTATCAGAGTTTAATGTTGACGCCTTATGGGCCCTAACCAATGAATTATAGGTAAAAACTTCCACATCAATTCCGTCAGGAAAAGTAGGTTCAATACAATTACTTACATAATCCAATTTGTTATCCATTATGAGCTTTATACATTCGTCAACAACTTCAGCGTCAATTAGAGGACAATCGGCTGTCAATCTAACGATGTAATCAACATCCGAAAGATTCGCTAGACAATCTATGTATCTCTTTAAAACATCATTTTCATCACCCCTAAAGAACTCTATTCCATTTCTTTGAGCGAAAATCGCAAGGGCATCATCCGTACTTTTATTACTTGTAGCGAGAATATGCTTTGATATCAACTTTGATTTTGAAACTCGCTCAAAATGTATTTTAACCAGTTCTTTCCCATTTATTGTTTTAAGTACCTTGCCTGGCAATCGTGTTGATGACATACGAGCTTGTGTAATGGCAATAACATTCATCAGTTCCAGTTTACGGGATTAAGTAAAGGTTGTAAATCAATATTAACTCTAATTTTTTCGTTAACCTCTTCGGTTGCTTTTACTACATTGAGTTTAGTGATATTAGAAAGTAAGTCCAAATTTTGTTGAAGCTGTTCCTTAGTATCCACACCAAACATAACGCCATCAATACTTTTATTGTTAAACGAATATGCCAAGCATAATTCGTTTATTGAAATACTGTTATCCAAACAAATACTCCTTATTTGATGAATCAGGCCCATTAATGGCTTCAATTTTTCAGGAATATTGGCCTCGTTCATAAATAATAATCCCTGTAAAAAAATAGAACGATTATGGATTAATTTATTCTTTGATTTCGCTTTTAAAATTAAATGGCTCTTTAAATTCCAATTATCTAAAACATTATATGGAATCTGTACTACGTCAATCCAATCACAATTGAGTGCTGTTTCAAATTCCGAATTAGTATAGATTGATACTCCTATATTTTTGATTTTATGGTTTTGTTTTGCTTGAATTAATCTTTCATACAATTCATTAGAACAGTTTTCAAAATCTGAAAACTTATGAAATAAGTATGAATGAAAACTTGTAACCTTCAATTTAGTAAGTTCATCATTCAGCGAATTGATATTATTGCTAAACTTATTGATTAGATTAAAGGGTTGGTTAATTTTATGGAAATTCCCAATTAGTGTGTTGGCGTCCCCATAGGCATTAGCCGTATCTAGTATATTAACCCCGTTGCTTTTTGCTACATTAAGAATTTCAAACACCTGTGTTTCTGATAGTTTATTATTAAGGTTATTAATTCCGTATTTTAAGCCAAGCTGAACAGCGCCCAATATTAATTTATTGATTGCTTCCATTTAATTTTGATAAAGAAATCAAATCTACCCAAACACCATTTGCATCAATAAAATGATTTTTAAATCTACCCTCAATTATAAAACCATTTTTCAAAAACGATTGCTCAGAAGCTTTATTATTACTATAACACCCGGCAGTAACTTTATTTAATTGCAGCTCATTTAATCCAAAATCGGCAACTAATCCAATTGCTTGTGTTGCATAACCTTTGCCCCACCTTTCCTTATCGCCTATCATTAAACCAATATCTCCACGCTTATGATAATTATTTATTGGTCCTAATTTAATATTTCCGATATGCTTTTTATTGCTATTTAAGCATATAGCAAAAAAATAATTTGCTGAATTAGAGTTTGTATCTGCTATAAATTTTTTAACATTTTGAATGGTCGCTAGAACAAATCTGCTCTCCAAATATTGATTAATTGCCTTGTCGTTCAACCAATCGACATACTCCTGGGTTGCATCGCCTTCAACAATTGGCCTCAAATAAATATCTTTTCCAACTAACATACTACTGATGCAATCTTATAGGAATATTAGCGTTAGCTATATGGGAACGAGTTTGAATTGGATTCTGATCTTTAAAACAAAAATAGGTTCCGGCACTTACTGCGTCCGCCCCGGCTTCAAAACCTTCAATAAAATGTTTCGCAACACCGCATCCCCCTGATGCAATAACAGGTATTTTAACCTCGTTACACACATTTTTTAACTCAGCCAAATCCAATCCAAGGTGTGACCCATCGTGATCAATGTTCGTTATTAATAATTCTCCTGCACCCAAGCTCTCACATTCTTTAGCCCAAACAAGTAATGTTTTATTAGTCTTAGTCTTTCCATTGTTTATATAAACAATGGCTTCGCTATCCTCAATTTTATAATCAATACTACAAACAATGCATTGAGCGCCGAATACATCACTTGCTTCTTTAATAAAATCTGGATTATTAAATGAATAGGTATTTACAGCGATCTTGTCTGCACCATTTTTTAAGTATTCCCTAATTAAATTCAAAGAATTAATACCACCACCAATTGTTATCGGCATAAATATTTCTTCACTAATTTTATTTAGTATTTGAATAACTTTTTCGTGAGAAGCATTTTCCGAATCAATATTTATAAAAATTAACTCATCGGCAGCTTGTGCCTCATATATTTTCGCTTGAGAAACAGGATCTCCGGCATTAATAGTTTTATCAAAACCCACTGTTGTAACCAGAACTAACTTAGTTAAACTTCCAAACTGCATTGGTTTTAACAACAACTTAGGAATTAATCGTTTTTTAAGCATTGAAATTTCTGGTGATAAAATTTTTCAAAACAACCAATCCAAACTCTTGACTTTTTTCAGGATGAAATTGACACCCAATAATATTGTTATTGGCAACCGCTGCCGTAAAATCTTTATCGTGATTAACAGTAGCAATAACATCCTCCGGATTATTGCAATTCATATGAAATGAATGGACAAAATAAAATTCAGGAACGGATTTAATGCCTTCAAAAATGAAGTGCTTCTTAACAAACGTTTCAGCCCAACCAACATGTGGTATTCGAAACTCTTTTTTTGAAACTTTCATTAATTCAACTTCAGCATCAAACCAATTTAAACCTTCGGTTCGTCTTACTTCGTTGCCTATTCTTGCCATAACCTGCATGCCTAAACAGATTCCCAAAATTGGTTTTTTATTTTCCATTACTTCCCTCTGCAACTCACTTACAAAACCTTTCGTTGCCAAGTTATTTATGCAGTCTGGGAAAGCACCTACACCAGGTAGAATTAATTTTTCGAAATTATGAAGTTCATTTGAATGCGAAACTATCTCTGCATCAAATCCTAAATACTCTACTGCATTCTTTACAGAGAGTAAGTTTCCCATTCCATAATCAATAATTCCAATCATTAAAGTAAACCAAAACGCTTTAAAACTAATTCAGTCTCTGCTCGAGTTAAGCCATCACCTTTATACCAAGCATCAAAATCTTCCATTCGTTTGCTTTCATTTTTAGTGGACTCCATGTCAAATTTCCATGGCGAAACCTGATGCGACATTGCAATGTCAAAAAATTCTTTTTCAGTTAAACCCATAAAATTCAAAAATATTTCCAGACTCTTAGGTTTCTTTCCTTCATACTTTTCAATTAATTCAAGTGCCTCATCTCTTTTCATTCTATCATGTCTGATATCAATAGACATTAAGTGTGTAGGCCTTGTATAACCACGTTTTATATATTTTATATAGTCACGAACACCCTGCATGTAACACTCAATTTTCTCGTATGTATAATTTTCAGGAACATTTTCAACTTCGTCACCCTGCCAACCTAGTTCATCCTGAATAATCTTAACCTGATCTTTCACATTCCAAGGAATATAAGAACCAAGGCATACAGACCTGTAATTAAGTTTTCGTAATTCTTTTAATGGCGGATATGAATATGGTTTCACATCTCTAGGATCTAAATCTCCACCGAAACGAACCAGCATATCCTCTGCGTTAATTCCTAGATTAACATAACGGTTAAAACGCTTTTCATCTACCTCCTCTGCTTGATCATATGAGTAGTAAGCAGTGTACTCAGCTGAAGGCTCGCCCCAAAAAATTAGAGGCACATTATATCTTAAGGCTACCCACATCGGGTAAGAAAAAATTCCGGTATGGCAATGCCAGCAGAAATCACCTTTCTCTAAAAATGACTGAAGCATTAATTTTTTTACGACATTCCAGTTAGGAGTAAAATGATGGAAATCTACTCCTAACTTTTTCAGAACACGCTTTGTATTCTCTTCAATATTAGGTCTTAAGAAACCATGATCAAACCTTACAACTAATGGTTTTACCTTGTAATGTTTTACCAAATAATATAGGGTCCAAACACTGTCTTTTCCACCACTAAAGGGTACTATACAATCGTAATCATACTTTCCTCTGTACTGTTCAATGAGTTCTCCTAATTCAATCTTTTTCTCTGTCCAATTTATTGCATCTTTAACAGCAATATTATTACAAACGTTACAAACACCCTTGTTATCAAAAACAATTGTCTCGTGTGTTTCAGGAGTAATGCACTTAGTGCAGCGCTTTAAATTTTCCATTTACCTTATTAATTAATTTTTTACCTTGTCCTATAAAATATTTTTCCAAAGAAACATAAGATAGATAACTAAAACCAATAGTTAACGCGATTGCAAATAAAAATCGAATTCGTTCAGGATAATTTTCTAAAGTTGAATTTAGAATTTTTTGAGAATACATAAAACATAAACCGTGCACTAAATAAAGACAATAGCTTATTTCAGCAAAAAAAATGCCTACTTTATGAAATAGCCTTGGTAATTCTATTTTTAAATTATACAAGGCTAAACAAAGCGTAAAACAAACTAACGTAAACAGCCACCTATTTATCCCTGTTATAATTAATACTCTATCTGTAGGCTCAGTAGGAATCAAAACAAAGGCGATTAATGATAGTAGAATCAGAACAACACAAGTATTGTTATTAAACCAACCTGTTTTGGTTTTAGAGAGTATTCCAATTAATATACCACCTAAGAATAAAAACAACTGATTAAATGGGTTGATATAATAAAGCCACTGACTATCTATGGTTTGATTTGGTAAAATTATGAAATGTGCAAAAAAACCATATACAAAAAGTGTAAACAGACACAATAAACCATATAATAACTTATTTTTATGATAACTAATAAAATAAAAAACGAAAAAAAGATAAAACACCATCTCATTGCCAATAGACCAACCACCATTTGTATAGTATGCACCAGGGTATACAAAGCCAAATAGGCAGGTTAAATTTAATATAATGTGTAACAATGGAATTGGCTGCTTAAGCGTAATCATAGATAAAATTGAAATGACAGCAAATAAAGGTACGATTCTAAAAATACGTTTTATTGCAAAATTAAGAATAGCAACCTTATCAGGCGTTTGATTAAAATAAACGTGGAAAAGGGTTAAGCCACTTAAGACATAAAAAATAGAAACACCATAAATGCCAATTCTGCCAAACACATCACTTGAATTAAAAGGGCCACGAGACCAAGAAAGATAATGATAAAGCATAATGCCAACCGCTGCGGCTCCTCTCAGATAGTCTAAATAATTTAAACGCTTAATTTCCATAAAAGTCAAGGATGGTTTTAATAACCATTTCCTGATCATTATTAGATAAACTTGGATACATTGGTATACTTAAACAGTTTCTATAATAGTTCTCAGCAATTGGGAAATCGCCGTCTTTATATCCTAACCCTTTGTAATAAGGCATTGTATGCACTGGAATGTAATGAACCTGCGCAAAAATATTTTTACTTTTTAAATAATCATACAACTCTCTTCTATTTGAAACTTGAATAATAAATAGATGGAATGCATGTCCAACATGTAATTCAATAGGTTGTACTTTAATTACACGATGGTTTTTAAATGCATCAAAATATTTTCTGGCTATCTCCCTTCTTCTAATTAATCCTTCATTTGCACGTTTCAATTGTGAGATCCCCAGTGCGCATAAAATATCAGGTATTCTATAATTAAAACCTAATTCTTGCATTTCGTAGTACCAACCGCCATCATTTTTGCTAAGCAAATTTTCATTTTTTGTAATACCATGCGTACGAAGTAAAACCAATTTTTCAAATAGCTCTTTGTCATTCGTTGTAATCATACCACCTTCACCAGTTGCGATATGTTTAACCGGATGAAATGAAAAGATTGCAAGATCAGCAAATTGAGAATTACCACACAATTGTGTCACACCTTTTGAATCCTTAAAATATCCTCCGGGTGCATGACAAGCATCCTCAATAATCCATAATTCATTTTCATCTGCAATACTTTTAATTTCTTCCAAATTAATGGCTAAACCAGCAAAATCAACAGGAATAATTCCACTAAAAAATCCTTTTGGCTTTGATGCAATTAATTGTTTTAATTTTTCTGTATCAATTAAAAATGTTTCAGGATTGATGTCGCAAAAAAACACATTTCCTCCACAATATCTAACGCAGTTAGCGGAAGCAGCAAAAGTAATAGGCGTGGTAATAACATTAACACCTTCCTTAACATTAAGTGCCATGGCACATAAATGCAAAGCTGCAGTTCCGTTGGAGACAGCCACTGCAAATTTGCTACCAATATATTCAGCAAACTTAGACTCGAATTCGGTAACTTTTGGTCCTTGAGTTAAAAAATCAGATGTTAAACTCTTTATAACCTCGTTAATGTCTTCATTGGAAATAAATTGTTTACCGTAAGATATATTCATTTTTAAATATTGAAATTTTTATAATTAGCAAAATCATACTCTTTAAAATTTTGCATATCAAACTTTAATGCTTCTTCTTTCAAATCAAGCAATTCAATTTTATTTTGTGCATTAATTTTATTTACGGTTTCCTTAATGAAGTCCTGCTTCTGCCACAATTCAACCATATAGCGTCTGTGCTTCAAATAACTTAGATATCTTTTAAGGTGAACATCATTTGTACCAAAGGTTATAAAAATTGCTACTCTATCCTTTTCCGATTTTTGAATACAAAATTTTGGCAAATGATAATATAATTTGTGAGACAACCAACCTCCTGTTTCATCGCCCATTAATACAGGATAATCGATTCCTTTAATTCGTTTTGCGTTACCGGAATGTGTTGTTGTTAAATACCATGCAATAATATCACCTTTTTTTGATGGCACATTAACCTTCTTTCCTGTTTTTAAGTCAGGAGTGTGATGAGAATTACTTCTAACAACCAATCCCTCTGAAAAATTTTTATGATCCTGTAAGTAAATTCCAAATCTGATCAACGAGTAACCATGTTTCCAATCCATACCATCTGGGTTCTTTCTATCAATGCTATCCTTATGAAAACCATTAGATATTCGCTTTACAACACTTGCAATTTGATAGCCACTATCTCCAAAGTAAACAGGCTTTGTATCAAAAAAATGACAAACTAATTCAATAAACTTCTCGTTGGTTAGTAAATAACTAAGATGTTGATTAGAAAGAATATCACTATAATCGTTGTTGGTTTGTGAAGCGGCGTAGCAATCTTTTCTTAATTGATCGCAAAAATCATCATCAAAATAATTCTTTATTAATGTCCAACTTTGGCTCTCTAATTCCTTTCTATAGTTCATACTAAATTGGTTTAAATGATTCGTCAACATGTTTGATTATTAAATGTCTTAACTGGTCAGTTGATATCCACTCGTTATTCGTTCCACTATTGTATTGAAATCCTACTTCTACCTTGTTTGCATTAAAGTGTTTAACATAATTGTTGATATCCCAATTAGTTACTTGTGGAAGAATCGCAAAGTACTTTCCTAAATCATAGGTTGTAAAGGAATCCGATTGAGTTATCATTTCTTCATGAACTTTTTCGCCGGGACGAATTCCCACAACTTTTTTTTCGCAATTAGGACCTATTGCATTTGCCACATCGGTTATTTTATATGAAGGTATTTTAGGAACAAATATTTCACCACCCCATGCAGTTTCCAGAGCATGCAACACTAAATCAACCCCTTCCTGAAGCGAAATATTAAACCTGGTCATGTTTAAATCTGTGATTGGTAAAACCCTATCCTTTTTTGCCCTATTTATAAAGAATGGTATGACTGATCCATTAGATCCCATCACATTACCGTATCTCACTACAGAAAATTTGATATCTCGATGACCTTTAATATTATTGGCAGCCACAAACAACTTATCGCTACACAATTTAGTTGCCCCGTATAAATTAATCGGAGCTGCTGCCTTATCTGTACTTAATGCTACAACATTTTTTACCCCGGTAGCTAAACAAGCATTAATTATGTTCTCAGCGCCCAACACATTCGTTTTAACGCATTCCATAGGGTTATATTCTGCGATAGGAACATGCTTCATTGCTGCAGCATGGATAACAAATTCGATACCCTCAAAAGCACGCACCAAACGATTATAATCTCTGATATCTCCTATGAAATATCTGATATTTTTGTAAATAGTATCAGGATATTCCTGGTTCATTTGAAATTGTTTTTGCTCATCACGAGATAGAATCACTAGTCGTTTAAAGTTAGGCCATCGTTCTATGATTGTTTTCGTTAACTGCTTACCAAGAGAACCTGTTCCTCCTGTTATTAAAATACTTTTACCATTTAGATCCATTTATTCTACTTTTTTAATTTTAATTAATAGTTGATTAATTGTGTAACAACTGAACATTGTTATTATAGGGAAAACTGTAACCAAATATCTATTCTCAGATAATCGCATTACAACACTGTAAAGTATAATTACAGAAAGTATAAACAACAAGAGATTACGAGAAATAAAATTTGGGCGAAGAAAAACCAAACCAATTATAAAAATCAATAAAATAAAATAATAATGCACTAAAAAAAATAACCTAATCAACTTACTTAACATGTCCGGTTGATGGTATGTTAAATTAAATGTTTGCTTAGGAAAAAGAAACAATGCTAACACTCTTAACCTGGAGCTGAAGTGATAACGGAACAAGTGTTCTGATTTATATTTAGCTGTAAAATAATTACACTTTGAAATAATTTTATTTGATATTGGTGTTGATATACTATCTAACTTTTTTCCATTGATAACCAAGAAATTACTTTTTATTTCATTCAACGAATCTGCCGGAATAGTCTCCAAAACATGTTTTGGGAAGCAATGAAAATTCATTTCATTTTGAGTTACTGTTTCGTTATATGGATGTTGAAAAAACCAATGCGCTTCTCCCTTCTCAATCCAAGCCTGATTATTGCCACCCCATGACGTTATCAACTTAAAGATTGCTTGCATACTTGGTGAACCAAATTGTTTTTGACTTTGATCAACCGGGACAAATTCTCCCAATAGTTTATAATTTCTATAAATCCAGGCCGTTTCAGAAACCATAAAAGTTACAGATACAATCAAACAAGCTTTAATAAAATTAACAAAATCAAAACCCCTCCTTTTTACATTACTATAAACGACAATGATTATAGGTAAAAAAATTAAAATACTTACTGGGCGCATAAAATAAGCCCAGGCAGCAAAAAACCCACACCAAAACAAATCTTTTAGCGAATAATTTTGATAAAATCTTATCAAAAAATAAATTGTAAAAATCAGAAAAGACGTAGTTAAACATTCACTGGTTGTTTGTATAGTATAATAAGAAACATAGGCTGAAATTCCATTAAGAATCAAAACCATCCAATTAATTCGTTTATTCTTAAAAAGAAAGTCAGCAATAATAATTAATAAATAAGCTGCGATGCCTTCCAATAAAATCTGAGTTAAAATCAATAGGTTTTGGGCTTTGTATTCGCCGAAAAAATAATACATTGGTCCATAGAGAGGCAATGTTCCAGGTGTTTTGTAGGCATACAACTTTCCCTTTTCGTTATACTCGTAATAAGTTCCATCATTTACAAGATTAGCTGGTGGTCCGATGTAGCTGCCAAAATCTTTATAAGCATAGTTTAATCCAACCAAATAAGGATTGTTTTCCTTAACCAAGCCCAAATACAAAAAGCAATACATTAAAATCTTAATTCCTAATGCAAATAGAAAATACTTGACTTTTTCTTTGGATAACATATTACTTAATGGATGACTCACAACTAACTTAAAAACTTCACAATAGTTGTAATTACCTTTTCAACTTCCTCTGCTTTCATAGGGTAGAATAATGGTATCACAACACTGTTGTCAGAATACATTTCAGACAAAGGCAAATTATATTTTTCGAAATTATAAGCGCTTTCTCTATGAGCTGTCATAATTCCCCGTCTCGTTGATATTCCTTCCGCAAGCATTTTTTCCATGAACTCATTTCGTTTAAGCTTAGCATCTTTACTAAATAGCAAAGTGTACGATTGATAATTTGTAAAATAACCATCAGACTCCGTTTGCACCTTAATACCCGGTAGTTTTACAAAAGCTGTATTGTAGTGCTGAGCTATTTTTCTTCTCTCGCTTACAATGTGATCAAGTTTTTCAAGTTGCTTAATTCCTACCGCAGCCTGAATATCTGTCATTCGATAATTATATCCAACTTCCAAATGATCCTCAAAAATTATTTTACCTGCATTGTGTCTTTCTCTATCGTTTACAGACATTGCATGCTGACGCAGCAGCTTAAGTCGTTTATAATAAGCTTCATTATTAGTGGTAATCATGCCTCCATCACCAGTAGTTATAACCTTGCGGGGATGAAAAGAAAAACAAACCAATTCTGAATGCGAACCAATTTTTTGGCCTTTATATGCAGATCCGGCAGCACAGGCCGCATCCTCAATCAACTTTAATCCTTGTTGTTCACAGAGTAATTTAAAAGCGTCAATATCAGCAGGCATACCTATCTGGTGAACCAACAAAATTGCTTTTGTATTTAGGGTAATCTTTTTCTTAACATCTTCGATGTCCAAATTAAAATGCTCGTTAACTTCAGCAAATACAGGCGTAGCATTAACATATTTGATACAATTAGCTGTAGCAATGTAGCTCATACTTGGACAAATAACTTCGTCACCTTCTTTAATGCCTGCAACAATCATGGCTAAATGCAAAGCAGTTGTGCAATTAGATAGCGCAACAGCATACTTTGAGCCTACATAACTTGCAAATTTTTCTTCAAATTCCTGAACTTTTGGTCCTTGTGTTACCCAACCAGACAATATAGTATTATAAGCATTTTGTGCTTCATCTTCTGTCAAATAAGGTTTTGCTATTGCTATCATTTAATTTACTTTTTGTTTTTGTTTATCAAAATACCATGTAGAAAGTTCTTTTAATCCTCCCTCCAATGAAACATCGGGCGTGTAACCTAATAATCGCTTTGCTTTTGAAATATCCGCTAAACGGCGGCTTACGGGGTTTACTGAATTAGCCTCTTTAAATACGGGACTTAAATCAGCATTGTTCACTTTAAGTAATGCTGTTAACATTTCTTTTAAATTAGTTTCTACTTGATCTCCAACATTAAAAGACTCATCCGTAACATCACCTAACAAAGCCAAAACATTCGCCTTTGCAACATCTGTCACGTGAACAAAATCCATGCTGTCAGAACCATCACCGAAAATCGCTGGCTGTTTGCGGTCTCTTATACAATCCAACCATTTAATCATCACTTCTGTATATTTTCCATCAGTATCCATGCGCGAACCATATACATTAAAATAACGTAATGCGACATAATCTAAGTTATACATGAATTTGTATGATCGAAATAATTGTTCTCCCCAAATTTTTGCACCTCCATAAAATGTTTGATTATTGTATGGATTATCACTTTCCGGAGTGGGAAAATTCTGAGCTAAACCATAAACAGATGCAGTAGAGGAATAAATAACCTTTTTTACTTTATGCTTAACGCAGAAATTTGCTAGGTTAAATGTTGCTTTGAGCATTACCTCAAAACCTTCATTTGGATCGGCGGCACAAGCATTTATTCGTAAGGCGGCCATGTGGTATACATAGTCAGAATCTTTTATGCATTCTTCAAGCAAAGCTTCATTTCGAATATCCCCTTCAACAAATTTCACTATTGGGTTATTAGAAAAGTTTTTCATGTTCTCGTGACTCCCCCTTATGAAATTATCCAGGATACAAATCCTTGCCGGACTGTGTTCCAACAATTGTTCTACAACATAAGATCCTATAAAACCAGCTCCACCGGTTATAAAAATTTTTGAATTTGTGATTTTACTTTGCATTATTTTTTAAATCTATAATTTGATCAATAACGAACACAGGTCGCTTTCGACTTGCGTCTAGTGTTCTCCATAAATACTCCGCGATTATACCAAGCGAAATGTTTGTAATTCCAAAACCTAAGCATATAAGTGAACCCAATAGAGGCCAGCCACTTGCTAAATCATTAGCTACCAACCTACGAATAATTAGGTAAGCTGAAAATAAAAAACCAATGATGAATAATAAAATCCCAACAACGGTTACAAAACGAATTGGCGCATAGGAGAAAGCAACAAAGGAATCAATAAACAATTTAATCTTTTTGCTTAATGTCCATTTTGATTTCCCTTTTTTCCTTTCCTGTTTTTGATAATATATACTTGTTTGTTTATATCCTAAGGTTAAAATTTGAAGGAAAATGGAAGAATTAGCTTCAATGTTATTATTAAGTTGTTGCTGAACCTTCTTATTGAACATTACAATATCAAAACCTTTATCCGGAAACGATTTAACTGCATATTTTTTCATTAAGTACGCATACATGCTTGAAAAACTTTTTTCTACTAATCCATTATTAGTCGCTTCACGAGTAGCCCAAACAATGTCATTCAACTTCGTTAGATTCTCATAAAGGCGATCGATTAATTCTAATGGATCTTGCAAATCAGCGTACATAAAACATATAAAATCGCCGGTTGCATTTAAAATTCCAGCCCTGAGCGCAGCATGTGACCCAAAGTTTTTCGACAATGAAATCAACTTTGCATCAATATTAGTAAAAGTTGCCTTTGAAAATTTCTGTACCGAATCATCAGTTGATCCGTCATTAACTAATATTACTTCCGTATGATAATTTTGTTTAGAAGCAAAATACTGATTTAAAGCAGAAACTAAACCTTCAACATTGTCTGCTTCGTTTAAAAACGGTATGATTATACTTATTTTATTCATTAAATACTTTTAGCTGGGTTACCCACTACTTTTGAATTAGCTTCTACTGATTTAATCACATTACTTCCTAATCCAATTAAAGTGTGATCACCAATTGAAACATTATTAATGATTTTTGTTCCACTTCCTATGTAGCAATTATTACCCACAATAGTACTTCCTGCAATAGAAACACTAGAGCCTAACAAAGTGTAATTACCAATGACGCAATCATGATGAATTACCGAATTAGGTAAAATACATACATGGCTTCCAATTATTGCATTGCTGGTTATTACAACACCGGCCATAATTAAAGAATTATGGCCAACACTGGCTAAAGCCGAAACGGATGCTTTAGGGTGGATTATGGTCGTAAATCTATCAACCGGTAATTTCAAATTCGATATAATTTCGTTTCTAATTTTATAACTAGTTGGACTACCAGGGACCGCTAAAACTTTAGCTTCAGGCAACTCTGCTAAAATCTCTCTCGAAAAAACCTTATGCCCATATTTCGTTACGCCTTGCTTTTCCGGTGTATCGTCAACAAAACCGATAAATTCAAATTGGTCTCCCAAACAGTCTAATGCCTCTAATCCATTTCCATTATAAGGGAAAATTAAAAGTTTTATTTTATCCATTGTATTGATTAATTATTGTAATCACATGGTTAACTTGTTCGTCAGTTAATTCTGCATACATTGGTAAACTCACACAGTGTGAAGCTAAATATTCAGAATTCGGAAAATCACCTAATTTATACTTTAAATGCTGATATGCCTTTTGAAGATGACAAGGTACCGGATAATGATAAGCCGCATTAATACTATTGTCAACTAAATGTTTTACAAATGCATCTTTATTTTCAGTTGTTACAACAAACAAATGATAAATGCCATCACTGTAAGATGGCTTACTTTGCATTTTTATTTTTGGGTTTACAATTTCCTTCTGATACCTGAACGCAATTTCTCTTCGTCGATTATTCCAATTTTCTAAATATTTTAATTTAACTGTTAAGGAAGCACCTTCTAAACCTCCCATACGATAATTATAGCC
Organism: Bacteroidota bacterium; assembly: GCA_020403265.1. GTDB lineage: Bacteria > Bacteroidota > Bacteroidia > B-17B0 > Aurantibacillaceae > Aurantibacillus. The sequence goes on along the minus strand of JADBXZ010000002.1, from coordinate 235,473 downwards.
TATTTCATCATGATAATATCTTACAACACTACCGTGATTTCGCAACGATTGAAGATGCTTAAAATACTTTTCATTATTTGTAGTTAGTCCGCCTGCCTCTCCACATGCGCCTAAGTTCTTACCAGGGTAAAAACTATAACAAGCCATTTCGCCAAAAACACCTACAGTTTTACCGTTATAACGTGCTCCTTGAGCTTGCGCAGCATCTTCTATCAAGTACAAATTATGCTTTTTACAAAGAGCTAGCACTGCATCCACATCAAATGGTTGACCATACAAATGTACGCCAATAATAGCCTTTGTTTTTGGTGTAATAGCTGCTTCAATTTTTGACACATCTAATTGCCAGGTATCTTTATCACAATCAACAAAAACAGGCGTTGCATTTGCATGACTTACTCCCCAAGCTGTTGCAATAAATGTGTTGGCAGGAACAATTACTTCATCTCCAACTCCAATATTTAAGGCCAACATTGCCATATGCAGCGCAATTGTGCCATTGCTAACTCCTACCGCGTAGTTTGCCCCAATGTAGTTACAAAAATGTTTCTCAAACTCTTCTACAAATGGTCCACCGCTAAATGCTGTTTTTTCGTATACCCTTTCAAAGGCATCGAATATTTCCTTTTTAATTTGTTCGTGCTGACCTTTTAAATCCAGACAGTTAATTTTTTCCATTTATTTTTATTTTAAGTATTTAATAATTTTAGCCGGGTTTCCTGCTACTACGGCATTAGCAGGCACATCTTTAGTTACCATTGCCCCTGCACCTACTAAGGCGTTTTCTCCAATGGTTATCCCACATAAAATTGTCGCATTGCTTCCGATCGACGCACCTTTCTTAACAAAAGTTTCAACTAAAACCCAATCTGCATCAGTTTGCTGAGAACCATCTTCATTGGTTGCACGCGGAAATAAGTCATTTGTAAACATCACACCATGCCCGATAAAACAATTATCCTCGATGTGCACGCCTTCGCAAATGAAACTATGCGATGATATTTTACAATTCTTACCAACTGAAGCACCTTTTTGGATTTCAACAAATGTTCCAACTTTACTATTATCATCTATACTGCAACCATAGGCGTTAACAAATCCAAATAATCGCACATTACTACCAACCTTTACATTAACAATTTTCTTTCCAGCCTCTTCTAAATTTAATATTTCCATAATTACAATTTAATTTCTTTTCCATTTGATTTAATAGAAGTTTGTGAAGCTTCTAATATTTTAATAACCTCCAACCCTAATTGAGACGTTGACACAGGTTGTTTTTTATTAAGTGCGCTTTGTACGAAATCGTTTGCCATCTCTAGCAATGCTTCCTTCATTTCTAACTTCGGTATATAAACATCACCGGTTCTATAATCTACTAAAAGTTTATTCTTTTCTTCATCGGTCTTATAATTGTACCCCGTGTCATAAACACGTAGTTTTTCTGAAGGCTCGAGATCATTAAAAAGAACCATCTTTTTGTCACCACCAACAAGAGTATTTCTTAACTTAACAGGGGAAGACCAAGAGCAATTAAAGTGAGCCAATAAATTAGAACTATAATTAGTTGTTAAATAGGCTATGTTTTCTATCCCATTATTGGTATGTGATACGCCTGTTGCGTTAACGCTTAATGGCTTCTCATTAATCAAAAACAACAAAATGGAAATATCATGTGGAGCCAAGTCCCATAATACATTAACATCAGGCTGAAACAACCCTAAATTAATTCGAGTTGAATCAAAATAATTTATTGTTCCTAACTCCCTTCTCTCAATTAATTCTTTCATCTTTCTTACAGCGCCCGTATACAGAAAAGTGTGATCAACCATTAATAATAAACCCATTTTATCAGCTAAATCTATTAATTCTATGGCCTCAGCAACTGTTGATGTCATAGGCTTTTCTAACAACACATGTTTACCGTTGAGCAAAGCTTTCTTGGCAAGCTCAAAATGAGTAAATACAGGCGTTGCAATTACCACTGCATCTACTTTTGTAGAATTAATTATCTCATCAACATTATTTGTTGTTTCTATTGAAGGATACATTTTGTTAACTAAGCTCAGTCTCTCAGGCCTAAAATCAACTACATGTGTTACTTTACTATTAACAGCATTAGTAAAATTTCTCACAAGGTTTGGTCCCCAATAGCCGTAACCTATAATGGCGATATTTAATGACATAGTTTTATTTATTTTTGTAAATTACTTTTAACATTGAGTCTGCTATAAATGGTCTAAAGTGAGATGCGCCATCGTAATAATGATAAATCTGGGACGTAAAATAATTAATACCCGAAAAATCATAAATATGCTCTTTACCAAAAATTGTTTCCAATACTTTTAGATCAGTTTTATTAAAGAATAATCTATCTTTTAACGGTGAAATAACAATTTTGAAATTGGTATTATTATCTTTTAAAACTTTTGCAATTTGGGTTAGATAAACCTTATTTGATTCATTAATCGCCGGTTTTTCGTAAATAGTATCTTTCGTTTTTGTAGAAATCAATTCATAATTGTCGGTAAAAAACTTAACCGAATCGTTTCGAATTTGTTCATCAAACCACTCATAATAAACGTCATTAGTAGATTCATCATATATGAACTTTCTCATATCAAAGAGCCTTGGATCGTCATATCCACCAAAATACTTTAATTTAATAAATTTGATAAAAAAAGCCTCCTTAAAAAATGCTTTAAAATACTTAAGATGAAAAGCCTCCCAAGAAGTTTTAGTTGAAATTGGATGTTTGATGCCAATAATAGTCTTTAAATTTACAGTACTTTCGAGTACTGATTTGTCCAGAAGTATAAGTGCATTTTTTATTGGTACTTTTTTTTCACTCAAAAACTCAATTTTTTTTGCAATTCCCCAAATATTTTCACCGGAAGCATGAAAATGAAATGGTGTTCCTGTTATAAACTTTTTCCATCTCACTGCTTTAAACGCTTCCGTGCGAGAACTTCCAAAGATGAACGAATCGAATTTCTTCTCATCATAATGTTTTAAAAACATTTCTGTGGCAATAAAATCCATATTTTTTACCGTACCATCATTGGCATAATAGTCACTCCGCTTATAAATTACTTTGAACGGATCTAAAATGGTATATAAAAATACTATTGGTGTAAAAGGAAGAATTAGCAATAGTATTTTATAAATAAACTTTATACCCATTTAATTAAAACTGAAAGTAAATAAATTGTTCTTTTTCATATACACCATATAAAAGGACAAGCAAAATAACTGTCTGGTAAATCAAATAACGTTGCCAAGCAGGACGTTTAGTAATTAATTGTGATATCGAAACTCTGTTTTGTAATCGATGAATAAATGACATCCCTATTATACAAAAAATAGCAAAGAAGAATTCAAACTTCATTTGACCAAGGTATAACACGTCCATCCTTGAGAAATTCTTATTTTCAATAATTAATTTTATATCCTTGCTCCAACCAGAAAACAAGTGAGTTGAAATATACATTGCGTCATTAAACGTTTTAGCTCTAAAGAAAATCCATGCAAACGCTACCAATGCAAAAGTTGTAAATACCGTTATACCAGTTTTTAAAGCGCTTGCCTTTACAAAAATTTTATCAAAAACCCTCTTTCGTAATTCATTTGTTATTATTGCGAATATTAAGTAAAAAGCATGAATCGCTCCCCATATAACAAAATTCCAACTTGCACCATGCCAAAATCCACTAATTAAAAAAACGATTGCCAAGTTAAAATACCATCTAGAAATCTTCACTTTATTTCCACCTAATGGAATATAAACATAGTCCTTAAACCAAGTAGAAAGAGAAATATGCCAACGGCTCCAAAATTCTGAAATTGATTGTGATTGATATGGCTTGTTAAAATTTATCATTAAATTAATCCCCATAACTCTTGCAGTTCCTATAGCAATATCTGAGTAACCTGAAAAATCACAAAAAATTTGGAATGAAAAGAACACAGTTGCAACAATTAAGGATATTCCGTTAAAATTTTCTGGTTGATCGTATACGAAATTCACCATTTGAGCCAGTCTATCAGCTATTACTACCTTTTTAATAAATCCCCAAGCTATTAGTTTGAAACCACTAACCGCAATATTGTAATCAAAATCAAAATTTTGTTTAAACTGATGAATTACATTTTGAGGTCGCTCAATTGGACCTGCGACTAATTGAGGATAAAACATAACATAGAGTGCGTAAATACCAAAATGTTTCTCTGCCTTTTGACGTCCGCGGTATACCTCTATCGTGTAACTCATTGCCTGAAAAGTGTGAAATGACAATCCTATTGGCAATAATATTCCGAGGTAACTTAAAGCAGAAGAACTCCCATCCAACTTAAATAAGTAATTTATGTTATCAATAAAGAAATTATAGTACTTAAAAACAACCAAAATGGTGATATTGGAGACCAAACTAATAATTAACCAATAACGTTTTCGCTTGCCATCGCTATTCTCAATTAATATTCCCGCAAAATAATCAATTACTATTGTTCCAAATAAAATCAAAATGTAAACAGGAACAAATGCCATATAAAAATAACAACTAGCAGCTAATAACCAAAACCAACGTGTTTTATATGGCAATATAAAATACAAAAGCGTTACAATTGGAAAAAATAAAATGAACTCTATAGAGTTAAATAACATTTAATTTAAAATAACTGATTGTAAAATATAATTAATGTCTGTTGAATTAAAATTTGTTCACCCAATTCTCTATAATTCATTTAGGAATAATTATTGATTTTGGATTGTATTTCTAAACTTATTGAATAATTCTATGCTATCAAAATTGATTTTGTAACTATCAATTTAACAATAGTCTTGCAAAATTTGTATAGTTCATTTTTGCATTAAAATTCTCTTCCCAGTGGCGCCTGCATTGCAATCTGAATATTTCCGAATTCTTAGAAGAGTTTTTAAACGCTACCATTTTATTCGCTACCCCTTCAGGATCAAAATCTTTGTTAATTAAAAATCCCGTTGCGTCATGACAAATTTCACTACAACCACCTACATCCGTGCTCATAATTGGAATACCAAAACTTTGTGCTTCCATCATGGTAACCGGTAATCCTTCTGATGAGCTTAAGCTGACAAGTAGATTAATAGAATGATTAGTATAAAATTTTAAGATAGCTTCATTACTTAACTCCCCGTGAAAAATAACTTTAATGTTTGAAGGTAGAGATCTAGTTAGGCCCTTTAATTTTTCCAAATCATCACCGCCGCCTAAAACATGCCAAGTTAAAGGAAATGGAATATGTTTTAAAATATCAGGCATTAAATCTAAGCGCTTTACATTTCGCACGAAAGAGCAAGTAGCAATTGTAAATTCTGAATCAGGTTGCCAGGCACCAAATCCAAAGTCTCGCGTTCCAACATAAGCATATTTATTTTTATGCTTGAATGTTTCATTTTCTTTTTTGCTCATTAGATGATCGCACCCTCGCTTTGAGTCAGCAAAAATAATGTCTATAAATCTATACTGAAAAAGCCGAAAAGGAATGACTTTGTTCAAAGTTTGGTCTTCAAATATTTCGTAACCATGTCCTCGCGTAACAATTTTAATGCGATTATGATAGCGTTGCTTAACCAATGAAGCCGTAGTACACAAATTATCAGCCCAATAGGGATATATAATTATAGGATTACAAAACCACTCCTGCTTCTGTGCAATTCGCTTTGCCTTCAAATGCAGTTGACGCACCAAAGAAAAATTATATCTAAAATGCTTGAAGTAAGAACTTTTTTTAGGATATGCTGAAAAATCGGAAAGCACGATTCTAAAACTATTTAAGATTTCATTAGCACTTAACTTTACATCCGGCAAATCGTCATAAAAAAAGATTTGGCAATTAATTGGTAAAGTATTACATGCTTCCTTAGCGCCATCCGGTACAATAATTACTTTCTCAAAATATGTGTGTGTGTGACCCAACTCATCGTATAACCAATTTTCTGCTTTAGCAGTTGCTAAAGGAAACTGATTGGTGAGAAGCAACAACAAAGGCTTCATTTATTTATAACATGTGTTTAAAATATGTGTGAGTCCCACACGTAAATCTGTGTTTGGTTTAAAACCTACTGCATCAAACAATTTTTGAGAGCTACCAAAACGTCGTTCAACCTCATAATCATATCGTTTTTTTGGAGCATCAATCAATGTAATTTCCGATTTAGAACCAGTGATTTCTTTCATCAATTTCGCCAACTCATAAATAGAAAATTCATTTTCATTAGCAACATTAAAAATTTCGCATCCACTTACTTTTTCAGTTAATAATAAACAAGCTTTAATCGTGTCATCAATAAAAGTAAAATCGCGGGTTTGGTTACCATTACCAAATACAGTGATAGGCTCCCCTGCCAAACACTGTTCAAAAAAACGCGGTACTACCATTCGGTTATCTTGCGCAGATCCATATACATTAAAAAACCTAACGGAAATAGAATTCAATCCCTTCTCTTCGTGTGCAGCCTTTAAATAAATTTCGTTATAACGTTTGGCCATGGCGTAACTTGTGCGTGGGTCAACCTGTATGTTTTCGGTTACTGAACGTTCAATAGCTGAATGCCCGTAAATACCACTAGTTGATGCATAAATTACTTTTTTGACATTATTTAGCAAGGCAGCATCCACAACATTCTTCATGCCTATTACTTCGGTATCCATGGTTTCCACCGGATTATCAGCGACCACATCAACACCCAATACGGCTGCAAAATGATAAATATAATCACAGTGTTGTGACAAATTTTTTACAACTTCATAATTACGCACATCGTCTTTTACGAATGTGATTTTTTCAAACACAGGCTTTTCAATTTTATTACCTCTTAATAAATTATCTAAAACAATCACTTCTTTACCATTATTAACTAGGTGTTTTACAAGGTGCGACCCTATGAATCCGGCACCACCGGTTACTAATACTTTACTCATACTACTTTACAATTTAAATTATTAAAATTATTTTTATTTATTTATAATTTTTTATTATTAATTTTTTCAAAAGAGTATACTTTAAACTCTTTTATTTCATTTATGTTAAGTCATTTCCACTTTGCATCAAAAAAATTAAAAAAGTATTCTTAAATTAAACATTAATAAACTTTGTTTGCCCAATTTTTCAAATTATTAATCAACTCCTTGGCTTTAACCTCATAGTTAATCGTTTGCTTGGCAGTCGAACTAATATCATTATAAATATTTTTATTCTTATACAAATCCTCCAAGGTCATAATTATTCTGTTGAAATCAATTAAGGACGAGTTGTTTGGGAATTGTATACAGTTTTTTTTAATGATTTTATTAGACTCAATATCTGAATCCGAATAACCATAAACCACGGGTAAACCATAACTTAAGTATTCTCGTGTTTTTAAAGATGCGGCCTCATTCAATCCTTTTAAATACAATTGCATAGTGCTCATCCCACCGTGATAGTCAGTTAATTTTGTTTTCACTTCGCTTACCTTCAAATACCCAAGAAAATTTAATTCTCCGGATTCACCTTTAAGAGCATATTTTTTAGCATATGTATCATCTGAGTTGATTCCAAATACATCAACTACTACTTTTTTATTGCCTTTATATTGCTTTATTGAATTACAGATCCTTTCTATTCCATGCCAAGGCGAACTACAACCAACCAACATAATGAGTTTAACCTCATTTTTGATTTCCTTGTACTTTAAGGGTTCAACACCTTCGAACTCATAACCATTAGAAGCAACAACATAATTATATTTTGGATAAATTCTTTTTAGGAATTCGCCGATTTCATTCGTAACGCAAATTCCTCCCTTAGCGTACCTCAGAATTTTCTCCTTATAAATTTTTTCACGCCAAATAGGAAAAATACCAACTACAGCGTAGTGAACAAAATAACCGGGTTTCCAACTGAATGGGATATTCTTCCGATATATTCTAGAGTTTACCGTTATTTCATCTAATTCAATTGTATTGTGTTCAATAAAAATCTTGTTTGCATGTACCTTCAAAATATTTAAAAAGTACTTACTGGCCAGGGGGTACCGAAAAATTACAACATCAAAACTATGAATATGCTGATTTAAATACTCTAAAGCTCCTAAACAACTTAATTTGATTTGATCAATACTTGCAAACCACCTTAAACTACTGCCTTGATTGACTGGTAAAATCGTAATATGCTCATTATATATTTTTACCTCCTTGATTTGCTCAGAAAATGAAATTAATTTACAGGTTGTGTCATTCGAGTTTAAATATTTGATTTTTGTAACAATTTTTTTTGTCACCCCGTTAGAGGGAGAACTCAAATCACCGAAAAAACCAATATAGAGAATTTTCATTAAATTAAACCTTGATTAATTTTTTGGAAACTCTCCACAAGAAAAAATTTACTACTTTCAAAAACCACCTATAAAACTTAACATCATATTCTGTTTTGTAATAAGTGTGAGAAACAGGCTTTTCAGAAATAACTCTGTTAAATTCATCAATTGATAAATCTAATTTTCTACAAACGTATTCTATTAATTCTTTCTCCTCAACGATTGGTATAGGAGATTTTTTTAATTCTTCCAAAGCTTCTTCCTTTTTAATTTCACCGGTTAAAATTAAATTAGATAAGTGCGCCTTCCGTTTATCAATGTTAAATTTTTTAGGCAATATATACCCCTGATAAAATTTAGTCCATATAGATTCATAATGTTTACCACCATAATCCTTCCAATCAAAATAGTCACCAATGAAAGTTTTAACTTCACTCTTATTATAATCAACCAAATCTAATAGTTCAACAAATTCAATACTTTTGATTTCCTTATAATATAGTCGCTGGTAAAATCCGTTTTTTGGATATGTTTTAAGTTTTTTCAGCCCAAATTTACTGTGAATATCAAGTATATTGGTTAAATCTGATTTATTATAAACCCAATCATGAGGCATTATTCCCTCAGTAGCAGTATTTGTTCCTCCAATAATATATTTTACATTGTGTTTATTGGCTAATTTATAAAGCGAGGCAACAATCATATGATCACTGAGTACTTCAATGTCAACAACACCGGCTTTTAAATAGGCCCTCTGTAAATCCTTAAACTCTTCCCAATTAACTACATAAGTGTATAAGTCGAATTTAGTTTTGGAAATAATATTTTCTATGTTTTTAACTGCAAGTTCACTATTCCATCCATTATCAAAATGCACAGCTAATGCTCTCAAATTATGTTTTTGAACTAAATATGCTATATAAGTACTATCAACACCGCCGCTTAATCCAATTATACAATCGTATTTTTTGTTTTCCCCATCACTCTTTATTTCCTTTACTTTTGCCTCAAATAACCTTGTTCTTAACTCCAGCGGTCGCCAAATTGAATTTTGTGCTCTTATTCGAAAAGCTTTACAATAATTACATTCACCATCTTCACTTAGCTTAAAATGAGTAGACGTTGAATCTAGTACGCAAGTTTTACAGGTATCAAGAGTCATTAGTTTTTCAAAATTAAATTTGCATTAATTAAGCTCCAGTATTTTGAACATTTACTCATAGTTAACTCACCATTTTTCAATTCTTTATTTAAATTCTCAGCAGCATTTTTCCCATTCCATAATTGTGAATTTATAAAGGTATTACTATGAACTTCATCTAATACAAACTCCTTAATCTCTTTATTAAACCACTCTAGCAGAGGAGCCGCAATTCCTATTTTATGTGTGCGAGTTCTAATATCTTCCGGTAGGATACCTTTCATGGCTTCTCTGAGAATTAACTTTGTAAACCCATTACCATATTTGGCTTCTACCGGCAAATTGAACACAAAATTAACTAGGCGGTAATCCATAAAAGGCATTCGTATTTCAATTCCACTTTGCATAGATGCTCTGTCAAAATCTCTTAAATTAATTGGCAAGGTAATCGAATGGAAATCTGAATACAAATATTCTTCGCCTGGTAATTCATGAGAACAAATATTTAACTCATTTAAGATTTCACTTAAAACTTGTTCGTTTACTTTATCAACAAAATTGTTAGAGCCATGAAAATAACTAATCGGCGTTCTTTTATAAGGACGAACATATTTTTTAACGAGGGTTTTCAAATTACTCTGCATCGAATTATTCACCAATTTATCAAAGTAAGACTGATTGTTTGGTGAATTTAAACCTCCCAGAATTTTGGCATGACTAAGAGCCTGTATTTTGTTTCCGGTTGCGATGTAATGATGAAAATTCATATTAATATATGAATTATACCCATACAGCATTTCATCTACACCATGACCATCCAAAGACACTGTAATTCCGTTATCCTTCATGGCCTTGTAAATTGCTGTGATGGCAGAGATAGGGGTGCCAATTAGTCCATCAAAAAGCTTAGTAGACTGTATTATTTCTTGTGTTAAATTAGAATAATTTGGTTCTATATAAACTGCGTTGCCGTTTAGTTGCTGAATCAAACTTTCCGCGTATTTTCTCTCATCTACTTTTGAATTTGGAAAAACTGCTACAAAGGCCTTTTGATTGTTGGAATTCGTTCTTTCAATCGTAGTAGAATTTAATATGTTTAATAGCGTCGCGTATACAGAGCTTGAATCTAAACCGCCGCTTAGCGCAGTTGCAATTGGCACATCACTTCTTAAACGTAATTTACACGAATCAATAAATAATTGCTTAAAATGCTCTGTTTGCTCCTTGAAACTTGCTGGAATGTTCAAATTGTTTGTTTGAGTCATCCACCAGCGTTTAATTTCTAATGAACGATTTTTAATTTTTAGAAAATGTCCGGGCCTTAATTGATAAATATTTTTATAAATTGTAAATGAAGTTCCTTCGATGATTTCAGGTTGATGTAATGCAATCTTAAACACATCTTCATTCAATTCACGCCTATACCCCTCTAAATTTTTAAATGCTATTGTTTCACTTGCAAAGGCAAATAATTGATCAGGTATGTACAAATAATAAAATGGCTTTACACCAAATCTATCTCTTGCAATAAATAATGATTTATTCTGAGCATCATAAATAGCTATTGCGAACATACCATTAAACTTGTCTAAACAAGCCTCGCCCCATTTTTTAAACGCAGCCAAAATTACTTCTGTGTCCGTCTGCGTTTTAAATTGATATCCTAGGTGACTTAACTCATCTCTTATTTCTATGAAGTTGTAAATTTCCCCGTTATAAGTAATACACAAATTGTTATCGTTGCTATACATTGGTTGTTTACCGGCTTCTGTTAAATCCAAAATAGATAGTCGGCGATGACCAAAACCAATTCTTTCTTCATCCAAAAGCTCATAACCAAAACCATCAGGACCTCTGTGCGCAATTGAATCAGTAAAAATTCTTAATTGATTATAATCTACTTTAGAGTTGTTTAATTTTACTATACCGGCAATTCCGCACATTAGTTCAATAGTGTATCAACCGATTTCTTAATTCGTTCAGCTGTTATGCCTCCATTTAATTTTTTGGCAATAAGATCAGCGTTAATCTTATAATCCATAATCTGCTCAATGCTCAAACTAGTTATAGATGTTGCCATAGCCTCGACACTATAATCCTGCGCTACTATCCCTATTTGGTTTTCGTTCACAACTTGTTTCATTAAAGGATTGGGAGAAACTGCAATTGCTAAACGGCCTTGAATAAACTCAAACAATTTGTTAGGCAAAGCATTTAACCAATTATAATTTACAGGAGGCAAAATAAACAAGCCTATATCAAACTGATTAATTGACTTTGAAATTAAACTAACATCTACAGGCTCAATAAACTTTATTCTACTGCTTTTATACTTCAGAAGTTCGTTGTAATAAACCTCATCAGTTTTTACAAGCATTAAAGTTAATGTATAATTATCCGGGAGAAGATTAACGCACTTAATCATTAATTCCAATTGCCTGTTTCTGATAGCCGCACCATGATGAATAATTGAAATTTCAGTGGTTACAGCTTTAGGTTTCAAATCAACAAAATCCGTTGCATTAGTAATCTCTAAATACTTTATTCCATAAGTTTTTTCATACTCTTCACCTATTGGTTTATTAACCGCAAAAACTAAATCACAATTTCTAAGGTGATTATTTAAAATATAATTATAATAAGGCCTTGTATATTTGAGCCAAGTAGAATTATCCTCTAATTCTCTTAAATAATACTCATGTGCGTTAAATACTTTCTTGCAATTTAATGCACTTATGAAAGGTAAGGCATAAATGCCATGAGCAATAACTAAATCAAACTTGTTCATTTGAATTAGTTTTAGTGCTTCAACCCGGTAATGCCAAAACTTCTTCTTAAAGTAAGATACAGAAGGAAAATTTTCGTCTTTTAGTTTTAATAAAACTGATTGAAATTTGGCTATTAACTTATTCTCACTATAAACAAATTCATAATCCAAATTAAACTTAGCAATGTTTATAGAATTAAAACCCTCGAAGCTGCTCCCGTCAGAAAAAATAATCAAGTTATAATATGGTTTAAGAGCCTGAATGGTTCGGAGTACTCGTGGTTCTTTATAAAAAGGCGTTAAACAGATAATTGCAATTGTTTTCAAGATACAGGCCTCTTTTCTATTCCTAAAGGATAAGCAATTTTAAATTTGTAAACTAGTTTTAAATATTCAATGAGTTTTTCAAATTTAGATTCCTTATCATAACCAAATACATCATGGTTAACTTCTGGTTTTTTCATAATCACTTCGAATTCTTCTAATGACATATCCCATTTTTTAAGAATGTATTCCAAATCTTCATTTTGCATTTGAAGCGAATAAGGCGGATTTTTCATTTTATCAAAAGCTTCATCCCGAGTTAGAAAACCCGAATTAATTAAATTAGAGTAATGCACCTTACGCTTATCCACATTAAACTTCTTCGGGAGAATATATCCTTGATAAAACCTAGTAAAAACTGACTCAAAATGTTTATCCTCCGGATTTTTCCATCCGAATACATCATTCATTTCATTTACTAATTCATGATAATTAAACGGGCAATAAGTAATCAAAGAATACTTTTTAAAACCTAGTCTTGTTAGTTTTTGTTGGTAACTTAAGCTAAGTTTTGGAAAGTTAACCAATTTACTTTTCCCGTATGCTTTATGAATGTTTACTAAATTAGTATAATCCAATTTATGCTCAAATGCCCAATCCCGTGGCATAATTGTTTCGGTATAAACATTCTCGCCAGTTAATATTGACTTTATATTGTACTTTTTCGCGACATCGTATAAAGCAGCAAAAATTAACTGATCAGTTGGCACTTCTATATCAATAACAGAAGCTTTAAAATATGCTATTTGTAAATCCTTAAATTGTTCCCAGTTTATTACATAAGTATATAAATCAAATCCTGAATTTTTGACAATATTGTTAATGTTTAAGGTAGCTTCATTTGTATTCCATCCGTTATCAAAATGCACTAATAATGGTCGTAAGCCGTTCTTTTTAGCAATATAAGTAACATAGGTACTATCAAATCCCCCACTAATTCCAATTAACGAATCATATTTTTCATTAGCGCCCCTTTCCTTAATTTCACTTATTAACTTATCGAAGTTAGATTTAAGATGTCCCCTATCTTTAAAATTAAATGAAGCTTTAATACGATCATTTTCGACACAAAAGTTACAGATACCTTCATCATTAAATTTTATTAGTGAGGTTGTGGTATCCATGATACAACGCTTACAAACTTGATTTTGGCCTTTAGTTAACATGCTAATTGCTCAAATGCATTAAAATCATACAAATTAAGGTATTCTAACCTAGCTTTTTTTTGTTCAAATTGCTCTAATTTTTGAATAAAGTTAGACGTACCCTCCAAAAACAAAATGTTCTTATCAATCGTTAAATAACGATATTGCTCCAATGAAACAGCAGTAACATTAAGCGCCTGAGCCTCATAAAGCATCATTGAGGATGCCGTTAAAAGGACGTTAGCTTTTGATAAAATTGACGCAACACTTTCTTGGTTATAATGACTGATTCGACAATTCTTAAGTTTTGTGTTTCTAATTTGGTTAGAATCTACATCTATTGGATGTGGACGAATAACTACTTCGTATCGTTCATAGATTTCTGGGTTATCAGCAATAAGCTTTACCATAAAATCATAAAAGTTAAATAATTCTACAGATAAATCTTGTAAGGCAATTAAAAAAACCGGCTTAGATACATCTTGCCTTTTATTTTCGAAGAAGTTCTTAGTGCCGACTGTAGCTGAATTCAATTTAGTCCAATATTGGTCTTGTTTTCTTAAAACAGATAACCATTCATTTCCTAAGCATAATATTTTTGTTGGAACCAATAATTCGTTTAAACTTAAATTACTCAAAGAATGGAAATAAAAATTATCCTTCGTAAAAACGCCGTGTTGCACTTCAATAGTTTGAATTTGTTCACGGTTTGCTGCCATTACAACCCATTTATCAGAATACAAAGATCTTGCGACAACAGCAGTAGGTTTTACTACCCGTAAAATTCTTTGTAATGCAGCCGCATTTTTTAACTGCCAAGCCACAACACCATTTAAACCAGTTAAATCTTTAGGCGTTATAAATTTAATAACTGAACAAACCAATTGTTTAAACAACTCCAAATTATTTAGGTCATCCTCTGAAAATTGTATTTGATTGTCAGAATATTCATTTAAGGCAAAATAGTTTTTCAAATGAATACCCTTGTTACGCTTAATTGTAAAATTATACTCAGGCAATACAAACCCATTTGCTATTTTTTTTTGGTTGCAATCAAATATCAAATCTTCTAATTCGATTGAATGATTCTTATGGTTAACCTGTGGAGACGTAGCAACAAAAATGACTTTAGGGTTGCCTTGAAAATCAGCTAAATTATCGAACTGGCTGTAATAAAGCTTTCTATTAACTCGTGTCTTTATACGTTGGATAATATTTGATTGATATGATGAACCTGAAGAAACAGGCTTTTTTTCTTTCTGTTCTATTTTATTAATTACTTCTGAATAAGCAATCCGCACTATTATCTCTAAATGATATCGAAACATGGAGTAAATAGCTTCATTCTTTACCTTAAGTCCGGTAATTTTAGAATTCGATTCTAATGAGGTGAACAACTTTTTTATTTCACTATCCGGAGTGATATAATTCATTAGTACCCGCTCATTTGTTTATAAACCCCGTTTATAAGTTTTGCTTGTTCATCAAGCGAAACAAAACTGTTTAAATCGTTTACTAAGAAAGCCTTTGTTTGTAAATAAAATCCAGGCTTGTAGACCTCATCCAATCTATAATCAATATCCTCGCAAAAATTAACTGCCACTGTGCCTAATTTTTGAACTTGTAATTTTTCAAGAGGTTTAAAAATATATCGGTTTTTTGTAGTCAAAACTTCCAGCACAAATCTGCCAGGCGTTTGCCAATGAGCACTATATGAAAATAAAGCGTCTCTATCAGAAACACCAGAGCCTGAAAAACTACTTGATGCAGGATGCCATTCTATTTTATCTTTACCTGCTACATAACAATTTAGTTCTTTTGGTGTACCCCCTAAATAAAATGCTAAGTCAATCACATGCGTTGAATTCCCTAAAAACCAATTCTCTAATTCAGCCCTTGTTTTTAAGTGTTTTATTGTTTCTATTTGATGTGCCCATTCAGTGAATTCAAAATTAAAAGCAACAACGCCACCATCCTGTTCAATCAACTCCTTTGCCTTAATGGTTGATTGGTAAAATCTTCGATTATACGCCAGAACAATATTCGCTTTTTTTCTATTTGCTAACTCAGCAATTTCATTTATTTCATTAGGATATGCCACACCAGGCTTTTCAAGCAATATGTTTTCAATGTTCGAATTCAACAATTCTATGGTAACGTCTTTTAAAGACTCAATACCTACTGCATTGATAACATGCGTAACATTATCAAGTTGTTTAATATTAGAAGCTAGACCTCCGGTAAAAGCCTTTATTTGTGTTGCTTCATAAAAGGCGCTTGCATTTTTTTCGCCTCGTCCTATAACTATGAACGATTCGTTAAGCCCTTTTAAAACTTTTGCATATTCAATGGCCATTAGGCCGGTACCGATAATTGCAATTTTCATTGTTTATGTGATTGGAAAATTGTTTTTGTATTTTGAACTATGATTCAACCAGTCAAACAATGTCGCATGAACTATTTTTGTTTCACTTAATGTTGGTAAAATATATTCTCCATTATTTAATTGAATAAACCAATGTTTAGTTAAATCATTCAGAAAAGGGATTTCAAACACTTCAGTCTCCATAGGTAAATAATCACCGGCATATCTGTTTACAGGCAACTCGCTATCTGCTTTTCTGTATTTATTAAAGCGCGTTTGTTCAAATTCATCTATCAAAATTCGACCATGTGACCCAACAATTTCCCAAGGACCAAGAACTGTTGTTTGCGAACCTAAAATCAAGTGCGCGGTTGCTAACAATTCGCTTTTTGAGTTTAAATACTCCAAAATTGCATACCCTCCAAAATCACCAAACTCTTTTCCTCTGCCACTCGGTATTACGAAATCGTCTATTGATGCGTGTTTTATTTTTATGTGGGAAGCGTCTGTTAGATATTTTAACAGATCGATATAGTGAATTCCATTTGCGCCTATACCAACAGTACCAGTATTTATAGATATAGTTAAAGGACCATTAAATTGCGGTAAGGATTTCAAATCACTTTTTAACCGTATATATGAAGGATATAAACGTGTATTTAAATTTACAAAAGCCTTACAATTATTTTGCTTTTCAAAAAAATTCAACAGTTGATTAACTTCCTCCATTGATTGGCCTAAGGGTTTTTCAATTAAAAAGTATCTTGTGTTAAATTTCAAAAGCTGATTACTCAAGCCAATTCTATGCCCAGCTGTTGAAGCCAGAATAATTATTTCAATACTATTGCTCAATTTCAAAAAATTATCTAATAAAAGATAATTTATCTTTTGCGTTTCGTGTTTTTTTAATTGTTCCCTAGCATTAGAAAGAGAGGCTTCATTAATATCTACTACATATAACTCGTTCACCAAATTAGATTCCAGCACACCATTACAATGTCTTAAGCCCATTCGTCCTGCACCAATTACAGCAACGCTAGTTTTACTTATCATCTGTACCTCCACCCCAAACATTATAACGCAATTTCCATTCACCATTTACTTTATTCCATAAATGAGGGCTGCGGAACTTATCACATAATTCATTTTTAAAATACTCCGGATTTATTTCGAGGTATTCCATAATCTCATTAAAATATTTATCAGGAAATTCACCATCAAATTTTTTAGCTAACGCTACTGCTTCATCTCTGTTGATGTGATGATTTCTTATCTCTTGCGAAGCATCATAGGTTGTGCGTCCAATTCCAAACTTGATGTAAGTTGTATAATAGTGTAAATCATCGATTTTATCATCAATACTATTATATTTACTGTATGTTCCTTGCGTTCTAAACGGCCTTGCTTGAAAGCCTGTATTTTCTACAGCGTAATAATAAACTTCTTGTGGTGTCCATTTCAAATAATAACCTAAATAATGAACCTGAATATCATTTTTGCTAAGCTCTTCTGCTGTTGGTGGTAAAAAACTCATTAAATCTGACAACCGCACCTTATATTTCTCACGAAGTTCTGCAATTGAAACGCCTCCAAGATAGATATCATTAATGTTATTGAATGAGTAAAATGATTTATCTCTTAATGAGGAAGAGTTATCTGCAATTGGATTTCCATACTCAGCTTCATTCTCACCATAAAATACTAATGGAATGTTAAACTTAGCGGCTAATTTAGGTCCTAAATTTTTTTGCCCTAAAATAAATGTCTGAAACGGGTGATACAAATTTTCAATAGAAAGTTTAGTAAGTAATTTCATTACTTTACCATTGCGATTAAAACTAACGTTATCAAATCCTCCAACATCTAACCAATTTTTAAAATTTTTATACCCATAGTCGGTATACAAAATTGGCGGCCAAGTAACAGTTAAAGGATTCATTCCGTACTTGTATTTCAATACATGTGCTTGATAAGCGCTGTCTTTACCACCACTCCCAGGTATTAAACAATCGTAACTCCCATCGTTTTTGCGGTATTTATCTAGTAACTGCAATAATTTCTCTTCTCTCTCGTTCCAATTAATTGACGCTTTTTGTTCATTAGCTCTACAAGCATCGCAAATGCCATGCTCGTCAAAATTCATGGTTACCTTTTTACTATCCTTGGTATGCTTAAACTCTACGGTAGAAGCAGGGCGCTGATTACTCATGATGCATTTTTTACAAAATTTCACATCGTGTGGCAACCCATAGTATGTTTCGTGTTTTGTCATTTTATATTGTATTTAACCAATTGGTGTATATCCTTAGCCCTTCCTCCCCACTCTTCTCGGGATGAAATTGTGTTGCAGTAACATTATCTTTAATCACCGCTGAACAATATTTAATGTCTGAATAAGTTGTTTCAGAAAGGACATTCTCTGCATTCTTTGGCAATGCATAATAAGAATGAACGAAGTACATATACGTATTTTCATTTATTCCCTTTAGAATTGTTTTCTCCCAATTCATATTTTTTGGTGCTAAAATATTATTCCAGCCAACCTGTGGCACTAAAATTTTTTGATAACCGGATGATTTAAATTTTTTTATAGTCCCGTCAATTATACCAAGCCCATTGGTAGAACCAAATTCCTCACTATTATTAAATAATAATTGCATACCCAAACAAATGCCTAAAAATGGTTTACCTTGTTTAATGCAATCAAGTATGGCCTTATCTAACTTGCTTTTCTGGAGATTACCCATCGCCTCATTAAATGCGCCAACACCCGGCAAAACCACAGCATCGGCCTCTAACAAATCAGTGGGTTTATCTGATATACATACATTAGCGCCGCTATTTACTAAGGCCTGATTTACGCTAAACAAATTTCCTAATGAATAGTCAATTATAACAATCTTCTTCATAATCTATCGTACCACTAATCCTTCCTTTTTAAAATGAGTCTTTATTTCCTCTAAATTACAAGGACTAATTTTTGAGTAATTTCTATTGGCCTTTAGAAACTCGAAATTGCCCTCATTAACTTTTTCTAAATTAAAATTATGCTTTATGGCATCATAATGTAAAACAGATGCTAAAGAAACGGCATGCGCATTTCCTTTAGTTACAGCCTCTGCTGTGTGATTTATATTACCGGGTCCGCCATGAGCAATAACAGGGATTGAAACCAAATCTGTTACCATTTTTATCAACTCTAAATCAAACCCTAATCCTGTTCCATCTCTGTCTACTGAAGTTAAATTTATTTCGCCAGCACCTAATTCTTCAACTTGTTTTGCCCACCTAGCAACTTCCATACCTGTTTCTTCGCGACCATTATCAATATATGCGTGATAAGTTCCATCAGATTGCTTGATTGCTTCTATTGCTACAACGATTGTTGAAGATCCAAACTTTAAACTTGCCTCTTTTATTAGTTGTGGATTTTTTATGGCAGCCGTATTAAGCGAAACTTTATCTGCACCGGCTCGTAAAACTTGCTTTATATCTTCAATGGAACGCAGGCCTCCTCCAACTGTAATCGGTATAAATACTTGTTTTGCAGTTTTTGAAATAATGTCGTGCAAAGAATTCCGCTCAAATAAACTTGCTACTACATCCTGATAAATTAATTCGTCCGCACCTTGTTCATAATAAAACTTTGCGAACTCTGAAGGGTCACCTAAAACACGCAAACCTTCGAGATGAATACCTTTCACAAGATTTGGACCCTTTATATCTAAACGTGGGATGATGCGCGTTGCAATCATTTTATAATGTTTTAATTACTTTAGCAGGGTTGCCAACCGCCACTGAAAAATCAGGAATATCCTTGTTTACAAAACTATTTGCACCAATTACTACATGTTTACCTATAGTCACTCCGGCCAATATCACAGAATTAATACCAATCCAAGAATTTTCTTTTATAATAGTAGTTTTGTTAAGCAATGCCTGTTCCTTAATAGGTATTTCTGTATTACTAAATGTATGCGTAGTTGAATACACCGCAACATTTGGTGCAAATAGAACTGAATCTTCAATAATAATTTTTGCTTCAGAGTCAGAGGCATCTGTTACCAAACGAACGCCTTCTGGTATAATTACATTTTTTCCTATAAAAACGTTTTTTGTTCCATCTATAATAGCATATGGTCTGATTTCGCTCCCGTCGCCTATAGCACCTAACTTTCTCTTTTGAAACCATAGTCTAAATGGTTTAAAAAATAAAAGCCAATGTGTGAAATACATATCCGGTCCAATTTTTGGAAAAGTTGCTATGTATTTGAGGTGCTTTAATGTGCTCATGAACTACAAACTATTGTATTTTGAATTGTCTAATTCAAATTTGCTCATATTTCCTTCGTTTATTAAAACAATTTTACTTTCCGGATTTCCTTTCTGCGAAATAATTCTTTCTGCCAGTTTTTTTGTAGAAATCGTTTCATCCTTAATGTTATACTTACCGGTAATTGACCGAACAATAACATTTTCAATAATGCTTAATAACGAATTAATATGAAGTTGATTTATTAAACGTTCGCCGTTCCCGTATACAGTTACAGTGTTCTGTTCCTTCAGTTCTTTCTCCATTACCGGCCAGATGCGACTAGAATTAACGCCTTCACCGTAAATCATTGAACTACGTAAATGCGTAACTTTTAATCGACCCATCAGCAGCTTATCAATTATCACCTCAGAATTAAACTTAGATAAACCGTAAAAAGCATCTGTATTCTGTGAAGGATCAATTATTGAATCCTCTGTAAAAATTCCGTTTATATTTGGATAGACAGATGAACTTGACAAGTTAATAAAGTGTTTGCATTTAAGTTGCACTGCGAGGTTTGCAGCGTTAAATGACATCGTATTGTTTTGGTTAACAACCGAAATATCAATTAGGTTTTGTGCATTAGCCATCACAGATGCTAAATGTATAAAAACATCTCCTTCCCATTTATGTTGAAATTGTTCAACATCAACGTCCAACAAATTGATTTGATGATAATTCCCTGATTTCCCGGTTGAGTGATGATCAATTCCAATTACATGATATTTATTAACTAATTTTGATACTAAATGAGATCCAATAAATCCATTTGCACCGGTAATGATTATTCTTTGTTTAGTCAATTATTAGTAAAAAACTCGTCAAAAAAGCGCACAACCTTTCCTTCCTTCAAATTAGTTAAGCTTGGCAGTGGCAGATTCATACAATAACAAATAATGTATTCAATTTCATTGTATCCAAAAAGGGCTCTCATATAGGTTGTACCACTATGCCTTGCATTTATTTCAAAAATTTTTGGAAGGCCCTCATTGTCTAATCTCAATTGAAAATTTAAAACACCGTATGGTCTTAGTTTATAGGAAACGTCTTTTAAGTAATCATAGATGATCTGAGGTGTGTCTTTATGATACATGGCTGTAGATGTATTCCCTTCCTTTAATGTACGCCTCAGTGCGATACTACCCTTTAATTCATTATCTAAAAATAAAATTCCACAGGTATACTCATCTTCAATATTACCAATACACTCCTGAATAACAGGCTCCTTAATTGTTGGCATAATTCTGTCAAATTCCTCCTGTGTTTTAATGAGATTAAACCCAACACTTCTGAAACCAATTCTTGGTTTAATAATCATTGGAAAACTCAATTGTGAGTTATAGTTCAGTAGTGTATAAGATTTTGGATAATACAGATTGTTTTCTTTTAAAAAAGAGGCTGTCAGATATTTATCATCAGCAATCTCTATTACCTTTTCGTTACTTACAATAACGTGGCAATTTGTTTCTTTTTCTATGTAATCTCTGTGTTTAGCGAAAACCGGTAATTCAAAATCTATACCGATGAATAACACGTTTAATTTATGCAACTTAACTTTTTCAATGAGGGATGAAAGCCATATCTCCTCCTTAATATCTTTCTTGAAAATATCCGGCAACAAATAATTCGTTTCGCACCAATAGGCACCTACCGAACCAGGAATGTAATCAAAGCCGATTAAATTAATTTGACTTTTTAAAACAGATAGCTTAATACATTTAATAATTGCCTGACCAATTAAACTGCCAGTTCCGGTAATACCAATATTTATACTATTGCCCACTTAAAAAAGTGTTTTAGTTGCATTCCCAATAAAATCAATGCGATGAGCATCAGATCCGATTGAAATAAAAGGATTATATTTTTCAAAAAGCACTTTTAAGCCTTCTTTAACTTCCTGATGATAAGAAGCGTTAAAATCAAAAGCAATTCCAACCTTGGCACATGTTGAAATGATTTCTTCGAAATAATCCAATTTAAATTCTCCATGTGTTCTCAAACTCATTCCACCAGGATGACCTAAGGTATTAAACCCACCTTTAGTTAATGCGGCAATTGATAACTCTAATTCAATTTCTTGCGAGACACTGGACGAAAAAGCTTTGGACGGAATAAGTCTTCGACCTATCGGAAACCGATGAACACTACATATACTAATCTCAGATTTCTTTAAATCTTTTTCAGACACATCGATATCACCATTAAAATTACTAACCTTTGCTTCAAAACCTACTTTAATGTTAAAGCTTAATTTATCAGATAAAGTTTTAATTTCATTGTAGTAATCATCGAAATAGGTTGAATCAGTCCGAATGTGATCAGTAGCTGCAATACAGTGTAAACCAAGTTCCTTAGCGCGCATGATGTTTTGTTCAATACTTCCCTCACCATCCGTCCATGTACTGTGCATATGCATATCCACTAGCGTATCGTTATATAAAATATCCCGATATTTTTTATAAAGCATTTATTTATAAAAACCTAAAATTGAACTAATAACCTTTTCAACTTCCTGATTGGTAATTCCAGTTGAGCAAGGAATGCTTACACATGTATTGTAAATACTTCCTGCTATATCATTAATTGATACGTAAATTTCTTTATTAAACATTTGCAGTTGATTCATGGGGACCCAAAACGGACGAACTTGTATTTTTTCATCTGTTAATTTTTTCATCAAGTCTTTAGAATCAGGAAATACAAATGTTTGAAGCCAATTGTTTTGTTTCACACCATCGGTAATTATCTGCTCCTTAAACCCATTAATAGCGTTAAATGAATTAATATATAAATTATAAACTTCCTCTTTTCGAATCAGGAATTTAGGTAATTGTTCCATTTGAGCCACACCCATTGCGGCTAATATATTCACCAAGCGGTAGTTATATCCAATTTCATCATGTATATACTCAAATGAATCTGACTTAGCTTGTGTAGTAATGTGTTTTGCGCGTTTAGCAAGTTTCTCATCATTGGTTAAAATCATTCCACCACCACCGGTAGTAATAATCTTGTTGCCATTAAAGCTGATGCATCCAAACAAACCAAAGGTGCCACTGTGTTGGTTGTTGTAATAAGAACCTAAGCTTTCCGTTGCATCTTCAACTACTTTAATCATAAAAGTATTTGCTATTTGCATTAAACGTTTCATGTTACACATATTACCTAATACATGAACAGGCATTACACAGCGAATCACACGATTTGTTTCTTTATGAATACATGCGTTATCTTTAATAACTGTTTTGGTTGATAAAAACTCTTCCAACAGATCTAAATCCATTTGCCAGGTATCTTTATCTACATCCATCAAAATTGGGGACGCCTTTAAATAAGTGATTGTATTTACACTAGCAATAAAAGTAATGTTAGGAACAATAACATAATCATTTTGTTCTACGCCGGCCAAAAGCATTGAAATATGCAATGCAGCAGAGCCATTTACAGTTGATACTGCATGTTTTGCGCCTGTGAAATCACAAAGTGATTGTTCGAACTTATCTACATAACTACCAACAGAAGAAACCCAGCTTGTATCAAGACACTCTTTAATGTATGTCCATTCGTTACCTGAAATATTTGGAACCGATAAAGGAATCATCAGATATTATAAATATCGTGTTTGTACTTAATTAAATTTTCGGGTTGTTTAAACCAATTTATAGTTTGCTTTAACCCTTCTTCAAGAGAATAGGTTTGTTCCCATCCTGTTAACTGGATTAATTTTTGATTACTGCCAAACAACCTCATCACCTCACTTTTTTCCGGGCGAAGCCTTTGTTCATCGGTAATTATTTTTGCTTCAGGATTAATTTGATCAATTATTTTTTGAGCTAAATCACCAACTGTAATCTCACTTTGAGTTGCAATATTAATTTCTTCACCAATAGTATTTTTTGAATTTGCAATTGCACTAAAACCTTTAACAGTGTCCTTTACAAATAGTAAATCTCTAGTTGGAGTTATATCACCTAATTTAATTTGTTTTTCACCATTCAATAATTGAGTAATGATTGTTGGAATAACAGCACGAGCAGATTGGCGTGGACCAAAGGTATTAAAAGGACGAACAATAGTTACAGGCATATTAAAAGACCTGTAAAAACTTTCCGCGATTCTATCTGCTCCAATTTTAGTGGCACTATAAGGAGATTGACCTTGAAACGGATGTTTTTCATCAATAGGAACATACTGTGCTGTTCCATATACTTCTGAAGTTGAAGTCACTATTACCCTTTGAGTATTTAACATCCTAGCCGCTTGCAAAATATTTAATGTACCTTTAATATTAACATCCACGTAATTATCAGGACTGTGATATGAATAAGGAATGGCAATTAGAGCAGCTAAATGGTAAACAGTATCTATACCTTGCATTGCAACCCTTGCGCCATTTGGATCACGTACATCCCCGCTGAATATTTCTATCTGTTTAAGTTTTTCTTTTGGCAGGGTATCCAACCAACCATAACTATTAAATGAATTATACAAAACAAAAGCCTTTACATCGTATCCTTCTTCTAATAAGTGTTCTACTAAATGACTGCCTATAAAACCATCTGCGCCGGTAACTAATACTTTCTTATTCATCAATAATCTAATTTAACTAGTTTCTTTTCCATTAAAAATTCCGCCCAACTCCAGTCCAATGGATCGTCAATATCAACTGAATTTATTGCCGGCATAACTAATGGTTTTAAAATTGATAAGTCCCTTTTGTTCATTAATGAATTATAATTATAAACATAAACCGCTCCATTAACTTCGTATATAGTGGGCATGTCTTGTCTCCTATCATAATTTCCGGCATTCATAACTTTTTCTAAATTGCCTTGCTGATTTAGTTGATAGAGCAATTGATACGGGTTAGACTTTGTTATTTTTACCCCAATTACCAAATCAATTGATCCATTAAATAGTTCTAAAGCAGATTGCACGTGTTCTTTTAGCCTAAGTGGAGAAGTTGGCTGCAGCAACACCACATTTCTATAAATTTTATTTTTCGATTTGTAAAAATCTAATGCATGCAAAATTACATCCTTACTTGAGGCTTCATCTGTTGCCAATTGAGGTGGTCGCACAAAAGGGCAATGGTAATTTAATTTCTGACAACAATCAATGATTTCCTTATCATCGGTGCTAATACAAATATCAGAGTCTTCTGTGAATTGACGTGCTATTTCCAGGCTGTATTGAATTAATGGTTTACCATTTAAGATTTTGATATTCTTCTTTGGAATTCCTTTAGAACCACCCCGAGCCGTTATCAAAAAAAGTGTTTCCATTAAAACTTTAGATGTTTTATGTCCTCTTGAGCCTTAATGAAGTCATCATGTTTCCCGATATCCAACCAGTAATTTAAAACCGGATAATTAATAACATTTAATCCCTTTTTAATTGAATCTTCCAATAAATCTGTTGCATTGTAATACTCATTAAGAGGAATGTTCCTAATGATATCTCTCTTAAATAAATAAATGCCTGCATTAGAATAATATGTGTAAGTTGGTTTCTCTTTAATGCTTATAACTCTGCTTTGGTCAGTTTCGATTACCCCGTATGGGAGTGAAACCTGATATGGAATACAAGCAACTATAATATCTGCATTAGAATTTTTGTATGTTTTGTACAAATCTTCAAAATCAATAGTGGTTAATAAATCAGAGTTCATAACCAGAATATCATTCTTTGCGAATGAACTACAAAGTGTTATTGAGCCAATTGTTCCAAGCGGAATCGTTTCTTTAACATAGCTTAAATTCAAGTCTTTGGTTTGCCCATTGCCAAAATAATTTTCAATTACAGAAGACAAATAATTAACGCTTAAACTAATATTATCAATTCCATAACTATAAAGACGATCAATATTTGTTTCAATAATTGGTTTTTCACCAACTACAAGCATAGGCTTAGGTGTATCTTTAGTAAGTGGAAGCAAACGTTTTCCCTCCCCACCTGCCAGTAAGAATGCGTCAACCGGAAGAATTGTTTTCTTTTTAGATAAATCAACAATTTTTATTAATAAATCGTTCTCATCAATTATAGGGACTAAATCAATTTCCTTTTCTTTGAATAAATCTATCTCGTCAATTGTAAATGAATTTAACCTAATATACTTAGGTTTTTTGTTCATCACTTTTTCGATAGGTGCGTCAATACTTAAATTATTAATTAAAGCTCTACGAATATCACCATCAGTTAATGATCCCAATAATTTCTTTGAATCATCAACCACAAAGAGAGTTAAACTATCCTTTGAAGGAAGATTATTGAGCTTCTCTAAAGCTTGCTTTAATGTAGTATTTAACGAGATTATATTTTTTAAAAAATGCATCGCTTAAACTTGATCATTAAATTCCTTTTGTATTACATCATCAAAATTAAACCGCTTAATTCTTTTTATTATTTGCAAAGAGCTATCGCCATAACCAAACGGACTTTTATGATTTTTCAATTTATTTCTAAACTCTTTCTTTAATGCTGTAATAATACCCGCTTTGATTTTAAAGGCATCGATTTCAACATCAATAATGCTCTGTGCCTTAACTCTACCTTTTTGTCTGTTTCCAATATTAATGGTTGGTACATTAAAAGATGGGACTTCCGTATAACCACTTGATGAATTACCAATGACCAACTCGACATGTTTGATGACCGATAAATACCGAACCACGCCAAGGCTTTCGAAGGCATATGCATTCGGATTAATTTCTACAAATTGATCAATCATTTTTGAAATAATTCTCCCATCATTATCTGCATTAGATTTAGTAAAGATAATTTGATGGTTTTTGAAAAATGATAATGCTTCCAATACTTGCTGAAATTGTTGTTTTGCCGTTAGTTTTGAAAGTGTTTCAGGATAATATGAGACCAGAAAGGTTGGTTTCGATAGTTTTAAATTTAATGATTGCTCCAACTCTGACTTTGAAAACAATTTTAAATTCTTAATGTTATCTATCCCAAGAGAGCCAACGTTAAAAACATGTTTCGGATTTTCACCAAGTTGTATAACTCTCTTTCGATAATCAAGACAACTAACAAAATGCAAGTGGCTCATTTTTGTAATAGAATGTCTGATGCTATCATCGTAAGCTCCAATCGTTTTCTCCCCTCCACTATAATGTATCACAGGTATTTTAAAAAATAAGGCGGCAAAAACAGAGCAGAAAACTTCGTAACGGTCTCCCAAAACAAAAATCGCATCAGGTTTGTGCTTTGCATATAATTGTCCAAAACTTTTAATTGCAATTGCCGACGAATTTGCAATGTCAACCGGTCTATCATGCGACTGAACAATATCTATCTTTTTGAAAATATGAAATTTATCATTCGTAATTTCTTTGTAAGTGTATCCAAAATCCTTTGAAAGATGAGAGCCGGTAGCAATAATTTTTAAATCAAAAAAATTATCCCCTTTAATTCTTAATAATAAAGGGCGCAATAAACCGTAATCAGCGCGAGAACTAGTGATAACAAATAACTTCATAATGAAATTAATTCATCTTCTTCAAAATTTTTACCTGCAACCATACCGAGTACCTTATTCCATTCCATAGGATTAATACCATTACCGGGACGTTTAACAGTAATGTTATTTTCGGTAAATACTTCACCCTTTTTTATATTAACCTTTGCAACTATACTTTTGCGCGCAATTGCCATATTTTTTATTTCCGAATTACTGGCAATTTTATTTCCATCGCCCAAAGCAATTTCTATATTGCGTATTGCATTAACCATTGCCACTAACTCTTTTGGCTCTAATGAGGCCCTATGATCAGGGCCCTCAAGGTTCTTATCTAAAGTAAAATGCTTTTCGATAATGGTAGCTCCAAGCGCTACTGCGGCCGTTGGCACTTCGACTCCTAAAGTATGATCACTATACCCTACATTTGTTTTAAGTTCATTTTTGATAGTTTGTATGGCAAATAGATTTACATCAACCATTGGTGTTGGATATTCTGTGTTACAATGCAATATTGTTATCGAGTTCAGGCT
Organism: Bacteroidota bacterium; assembly: GCA_020403265.1. Lineage (GTDB taxonomy): Bacteria > Bacteroidota > Bacteroidia > B-17B0 > Aurantibacillaceae > Aurantibacillus. The sequence continues at coordinate 207,077 of JADBXZ010000002.1, read as the reverse complement.
TTGACCATTATTAACTAAAATATAAATAGCATCCTTAATCTCAGATAAGTTGCTCATTCCGGTTGAAATAATGATTGATTTAAATGACTTTGCCATTTTAACTAGGTATGGATAATTTGTGATTTCACCCGAAGGGATTTTACCAATCGTTACGCCTAATTCTACCAACAAATCAATACTATCAAGATCAAAAGCAGTGCTCAAAAATTTTACTTGCTTTTGTTTGCAATAATCCATTAAGATATAATGTTCTTCTTTTGAAAGCTGTAATTTCCTTACCATGTCCAACTGACTTTCGTCTGAACCCGTTGTCACTTTTTGATAATCAGCCTTAACAGCAAATTTACTTATAACATTTTCAGGGATAAAAGTTTGAAACTTTACATAATCAACTTTGGCAATAGCAGCAGCATCAATCAATTGTTTTGCAATGGCAAGGCTTCCGTTATGATTAACGCCCGCTTCGGCAATTATAATAACAGGCTTCATCAGTCCTTTAATAATTCAATTAATTTATATCTAACCTTTTTCATGAAACTGATTTTTAAAGGTTGTACTTTATCAACCGTGTAGGGAAGCCATTTAGGATTAATTGTTTCAACCCAACTCTTGAACTCATTAAAATCTAATTCATACTTAACTATCATTTCAGAGAGTTGAAACTTATAATCATCAATTACAAAAGGCTCAATAGGATCAAGATACTTAACAATCCCTCTAATCTGCATATCCATTGCACGTTTCTTTTCCCACTCATTAGTATTCGTTTCAATAGCAACGCTCTTTACTTTTAAATCCATGCCTTTACTTTCCCTATACATTATTTGATGGTAATGAAATATGTCTTCTACCTTTCCACTTTTAAATCCTGCGTCCGTTACAATCTTGTCAAATACAAAATCTTCTTGCCTATAAACATAATCATCATCAATCTTATCGATGCCTGCCATAAAAGCCTTCTTAGCACCGATTTGACTTCCTGCATATGGTCTTCGTGGTTCAACTAAATCAAAACTTGTAAGTATAGTTATACGCATAGGGCAGCCAAACCAATCATACTTTGATTTAAAAGGAATCATTTTATCAAACCAACCTTCAGGCAAATAAACATCTGAATGTAAATAAATAAAATGTTCAGTTTTAACCTCTTTAATTAATTCAGCTATACATTTGCCTAAAGTTTTGAATTCCCTATGGTTAAATATTTCAACTCTTGGAAACTGTTTTACAATTTCTAAACTATTGTCAATAACCCCTCCATCACTAATTAATAATCGCTTTACAGGTACCTCTCGGTAAATAGAAATTAAATTCACATACCACAACTCATTTGTATGAAAAACCGGAATTATAACCTCTATTCCGTTCTCAGCATCTGTTAAAAACCGATCAGTTAAAGGTTTAGGAGTGAAATACTCTTTATAAATTGATTGATTAGATGACATTGTTATACATTTTTATTACCATTTCCTCAAAGCTTGTTTTTGCCTTCCACCCAATTGCTTTTAACTTACTATTATTTCCAATTAAAACAGGTTTCTTTCTTTGAATTAAACCAGGATTTTCTTCAACATAACTTAACAAGTTAGTATTTAAATAATTAGACAAAACTAAAAACCAATCCTTTACGATGTGTTTGTTTGAAGACGCTACAATATAATTGTCAGGATTTTCTTGTTGCAAAATTAACCATAAGGCTTCAACATAATCCGGAGCATAACCCCAATCCGTTTCTGAAGTCAAACTTCCTATAATTATTTTATCCCTTTTTTTATCTATGATTTCTCTAACTTCTGTTACAATTTTTTTTGATAAAAAATAATCTTTTCTGTAAATGGATTCATGGTTATACATTATCCCGATAGACACGAAGAGATTAAATTCATTCCTGTAATACTTTGCTGCTTCTGAAGCTGCACTTTTGGTTATAGAATAGATACAACGTGGTTCTGTTGTGGTTTCTTCAGTTTGTATTTGATTTTTTGCGCCAGAGAAAATGAGTGAGGATGATGTGTAAATAATTTTTGTTAATGGTAAGCTTGCTTTACATAATTCCATAATGTTTATGAAACCAAGTTGGTTAACCTGTATGGATTTATTGATAAAATCAAAATTCGTGGATTTAGATTGAATCGATGAATGGTGATAAGCCGCAACGTAGTAGATCTCGTGCGGTTTAATTTTAAGTATAAAATTATTTAACTCATCAAAGTTGCTCGTTGCCAAGTTGAACTGTAAATAATTTTTAAAATCGGTATTAGAAGAAGAACTTACATTATAAATTTCGTAATTTTTAGACTCAAGAAGAAGATTTAATAACCTTCCGTCTTGTCCGTTTGCTCCGATTATAAGTGCTTTATTAGCCACCAACTATCTCTATTTCAGGGAAAGGAAAAATTAATTTACCACCCGCCTTTAAAAAGTTTTGTTCACGGCGCACAATGCCATCTTTAAAATGCCATGGCAACACAAGGTAATAATCCGGCTTCATTTTTAAAGCATCTTCTTCGCTAACGATTGGTATATTTGTACCTGGTGTAAAACAACCATATTTAAGAGGGTTAACATCAGCCACAGCTTGAATTTGTTGGCTCGTAAAATTACAAAATTGTAAAACTACATTCCCTTTAGTGGAGGCGCCATAAGCTAAAATCCGTTTACCACTTGAAGATAAAGAGTCTACTAGGGTCTTCAAAGATTCGCGGTGCTTATAAACTCTTTCCTCAAAATCTCTAAAAGGTTTTGGTGTGTCAAATCCCATTTTCAATTCCTGTTCAAATAACCAATTAATTAATACATCATTTGCAGAAACTTTACTATTCTTCTTAGCAGCTGTTACGGCAAAACTTCCTCCGTTTATTCCATTCATCTGAACATCAACTATTCGCATATCAGCTCGATCCAGAATGTATTTAATGTTAAATAAAGTATAAAACTCAAGGTGTTCATGACAAATTGTGTCATATGAATTTAATCTTAACATTGATGGCATGTAACTTTGTTCGAAATGCCACACACCATCTTCAGTTAAATTATCATGAATACTTTGAGCAAAATTTATCGGATCTTCTAAATCATAAAACATAGCAATAGAGGTGATAATTTTAACTTTAGAGTTTCCTACCGTCTTTTTCACATCCGGCGAAGGAAAAAAATCAGGAACCAACGCAATATCGTTAGTGTAATATTCTTTAAACTTAACGCCTGTAGGATCAACGCCAATTCGTTTTATGCCTGATGTTTGATAAGCCTTAAGGGAAGTTGCATCATTACTACCGATGTCAATAACGCAATCACCGCTTTGTAAATTGTATTTTTGCTCTAGATGATTGATTTTATTGGTTAAATGCTGCACCATTGATTGATTTAAGCCTGATCGATAACCGTAATTATCGCCGTACATCTCTCCTAAATCATAAGAATGTTTTAATTGTAGTAATTGTCCTTCTGCGGACCAAACAAGTTCTAATGGCCCTTTTGTTATTTTTTCATTTGCTGATTTTGGAAACACTCCGGTTAAATACTGTTCTCCTAAATTTAAAACTGAAATTAAATTAGTTGAACCAGAAATCCTGCATTTATTTATTGCTTTCATATACTTTTATTTTTTTATTTCTATAACAGCCACGTAATTTGCATATGGAAATGGCTCATCGTAATTCATTTCATCATTTAAATTGACTGAATCTAATTTTATCCATTCTTCAATCGAAATTCTTTTATATAAATGTCTTGTTACATTATTAAACCCGTACCTTAATAACCAGTCATTTTTAAAAGTGAGATCCCATTCAGGGGTATATCCCATTGGGGCAGTAATTAAAAGGGTTCCATTAGTTGCGAGCAAGTTTTCGTAACAATGAATAATATTATCCGCTGCGATGCTTAGACTTTTAGCGCTTCCCTTTTTATAATCAGGATTTCTGTCTAAATCAGAATCCATGTGTTCAAAAGTTGAAATGGAAAAAATAAAATCAAATTTTTTATCTGAGAAATACTTTGCAATATCACTCGTGATTACATTATAACAGAATTCAATCTTATCAACCACCGTTTTATTTGGAAACGAATTTTCGTAATAGCTTTGATAATAATTGGTAACATTACCTATCTCCAAAACATCCTTTGGTTTTAAATTATTTAAATAAAATTGAATTATCGGAATTTCAACCGAACGTTCTGTTAACCCTAAATTATTATAACTATGAAATAAATACTCAAAATTCTGACCATCAATCTCAAGTTTTTTCTTTGTTCTCCTCCCTTCAACATACTTAATAATCTCCACAAAATTTTTTTTTGCTGCTGCGTCTTCAAACAAATCAACTTTTGAAATTTTAGCTAGCCAAAAAGCCAGTCTTTTACATACTTTTTGAAATCTTAAATTGTTCTTATACTTAATCCAATTTATTTTTTTTATTACTCTTTCTATCATTCTTGTTCAATTAATTTATTTTCCATTCAAACTCCGGTCTAATTATGCCAAGCAATTTATCTTTATAATCCGTCGTCCGATCGTCTACTTGTTTCTCTATTATCTCTATAGTAACAATGTCTTTTAAGTCAAAATGTAAAATAGTAGGATAAAAGGTATGGGCATTAATTCGAAAGTTATAAATGCCCTCATTTAACATGCTGTTTTTAATATAGCATGTAGCCGTGTGGAATCCCTTATTCGTTTTTATTTCAGATTTATTTGGCAATGACACTGTTACTAACTGTTCAGTTGCAGTATAAATCGAAATACCAGGATTAACTCTCAAATTATCTGAACTTATTACTTCATAATCAATTTCTACTTTTAAATCCTCACCTAAATAAAAAGTATTGGTGAGTATATTACTCATATTTAATACCCTTATCGAATTTAATTTAACATGTTCATCTCCCGGCCGATCTTTTTCTTCCCAACTTAAACTCGGGTTCTTAGAATTTGTGCCAGACATATAGTCATTTAAAACCTTCGTAATTAACCCTTCACTTTCAATTCTACCATTTTTAAGTAATAGGCCTTTATTACAAATCGAACTTATGGCACTTAACTCATGACTTACAAATAAAACCGTTCGACCAAATTTACTCACCTCACTCATCTTACCTAAACACTTTTTTCTAAACTCTGCATCACCTACTGCCAGTACTTCATCAACAATTAATATTTCAGGCTCAAGATGCGCAGCAACAGCAAATGCGAGCCTTACGTACATGCCTGATGAATAACGTTTAACCGGTGTGTCAATGTAACGTTCAACGCCACTAAAACTAACGATTTCATCAAAATTTCGTTTGATTTCATTTTTAGTCATTCCCAAAATAGCACCATTCAAAAAAACATTTTCTCTTCCGGTTAAATCCGGATGAAAACCTGTGCCAACCTCTAACAGAGAGGCTACCCTTCCCTTAATTTTGTACTCACCGACTGTTGGTGAAGTCGTTCGTGATAGTATTTTTAGCAAAGTAGATTTTCCTGCACCATTTTTACCAATTATCCCAAGTACATCACCTTTATCCACATTAAAATTGATGTTTTTAACAGCCCAAACAAAGTCAGATTCTCCCTTTTTGGTACGGTCATTTTCTTCTCCTATTTTTAAAAATGGATCCTCCTTGCCCCTTAAACTATACCACCAACGCTTCAAGTCATCACCTAAAGTTGTTGAACCTACCTGACCTAACCGATATTGTTTTCCTAAATTATTTATTTCGATAACTCTTTCGTTCATTTATTAAACTGTATCAATAAATGTTTTTTCTGTTTTGTTAAACACCATTACACCAATAACAAATGTTAAAATAATAGTTACAAAGGCAAACATCAAATGAAATGGTGAAAACAAACCATGTCCGGTTAAAAAATATTTTACGGCTTCTATAATTGGTACAATAGGATTAAACATAAGAATACTTAATATCTTTTCACCATAAATAGAAGCAGGTAAAACAATACAACTGCCAAACATTAACAACTGAACGGCAAAGCCAAGTAAAAAGGTTAAATCTCTATACTTTGTTGTAAAAGCAGAAAAAACTACTCCTAAACTAAGACTGAAGATTCCAAGAAATAAAACAGCTAATGGAATATAGATTATCGCATAAAAATTAAATTGAACATCGTTGGAAGTAAATAAATAATATAGATATACAAGTGTTAATAACAAACATTGCAGAAACAACTTGACTAAATTTGAAATTACAACAGAAATCGGCATAACTAATCTTGGAAAATAAACTTTTCCAAAAACAGATGCATTCGCAATAAAAGTGTTAGAGGTTTTAAGCAAACTATCAGAAAAGTAATTCCAAAATGTTAAACCCATTAAATAAAATAGAATTGGCGGGATTCCATCGGTGCTTATTTTAGCTGTAGCACTAAAAGTGAATAAATAGACTAAGGTTGTAAAAATTGGCTGAACAATCATCCATAAAGGACCCAATACTGTTTGTTTATAAACAGCAACAATGTCCCTTTTTACAAGCAGTAATATCAAATCTTTATAGCGCATCAATTCCTTTAAATTGAGGTTATATAAATTTGACTTAGGTCTTACGACAATGTCCCAGGTATTTTTATCTTGTTCCAAATGATGTTTTTAATTTATTCTAAATACAACTGATGATTTAACGAAACCATTTGTTGTAATTTTTTCTTTTTACACAAGCAGTTTAAGTTTACCTTGTTCTGAAAGCCATCTTGCTTTTGTAATAAAAAAAAGTAAGAAAGACTAATGAAAAAGGATAAAAAACAACATGAAATCTATCACCTTGATAGGTTGATATACCAGACGTGAGAAATATATAGAAGATGAATCCAATAATGAATAGCAAGAACAAATGTTCGGTTCTTGTACAACTTTTCGTGAGTTTAGTGATTAAGAACAGAAAATAAATTCCGAAAGGTAATAATGTTAAAGTTTTATTTACCAAGACTGAAAAATTATGAAATCCTGGATATTGATTTTTATCCCAACCACTTGAAGAAACGAGATTGGTGGCTAAATTAATTTTGTATGCCTTAAATAGTGCTTGCTTTTTATTTTGAAGTGTGTTTTTTCTGTCTTCCTTTGCAATAACCGACATTTCAGCCCCGGATTTATTAATAAGGTTTTCCTCTCTATTATTTCGTTCAGCGGCAAAACATTCCGAACTAAAACAATTATTTTCATGTATAGCGTTAGCAAGCGCTCCAATATATACATACCATGCCAAATCATCAATATAGCTTAAACGAAATGTGTTATATGTTTTTTTCATCAATAAAGATTGACTGCCTAAGGTAATTAGTAAAGCAATACTAATTGAAAGAAAGCTCTTAAAAATAAATTGTTTTTTTCCTGCTTTAATATCTATCAACATAAAGTAGAAAAAACAAATAATAGAAGTCGCCAAAGTAAAAAGATAAAGTCCCGGACGAAACAGTGAAGCGCAACCAAGAGAAAAAATTAAGAAAAATATTTGCCAATCTCTTCTTTCTGAATTAAGCAGTCGAAGTAAAAAATACGAAGCCATCATAGTAAAAAAGACGAAACCTAATTCTGTTAAAGCTAAGTTAACCGAAGAAATAAAACCAAAACAAATAGATAATAATATTGAAACCGGTAATGCAATAGCATAACCAAGCACATTTTCAATCCTAATTAAAAAGTATAATATACCTACCAAAAACAAAATATTAATAATAATTGGCCAATAGCCATAAGGTGCGTTAAGGCCTATTAGTTCTGGTAAACATAATAATAATGGATAGCCGATGCATCGGTATGGATGTGCATCAAATTGATTATAAAAATATTTGCCTGACTCAAAGTAAGTGCCTTGGTCTCCTAAGAAAATAGCAGAATCATAGTCCTTTAATTGATTAAAATAAAAGGTTACAAATAAATAACTTAGTATGGGTGCAAGAAATATAATTATGTACCTAATGTTTTTCAAATATTACAAATTCCTTGTTATTCTTTTATGCCAACCGCAATGTTCGACAAACCAATTTTATTAAACACCAATTTGTCAATAATCTTAAAAATTGGCACCAACTTGTTATAAAGCCCCATTTGCTCAGCAGGGATAGTATTATTCTTTTGGATTTTGCCGGATATGTACCATCCTATAATTCCCATCGCATTAAAATAACGCTCCTTGACTATCTTAAAATTACCATTGATTAGTATTTGATTCGTTAAATTTTGGTTATATCTACGATAATGTTCCAACCCTTTATCAATGCCATTATATAATGCCTGATAAGCAGGTACTAAAATGATAACCTTACCATTTTTAGTCAATAACTTATTAATATTTTTAAGTGCTAATGAATCATCGTGAATGTGCTCAATAACATTTAGGGCAAAAACTGTATCAAACGTTCCTAAATAATTTGCGTATTTAGATTCAAAATCCTGATCAACCAGATCAACATTTATTACCTCAATACCATTTTGATGAGTTTTAAATTTGTCGCGCAAAATCTCACAATAATTATCTCTAATATCAGAAAGTGTAATATTGTATTTTTCCTTTATGAAAAATTGAGAAATGTTTCCAATACCACTTCCAATTTCAAGTATCTTACCTTTACAATATGGTTTGATTGTTTCATACATCCAAAAATTGAACTTATCTGCTTTTTCAATTACAGATAAAATATCCATTCCTTCATTATCAATTGGCTTGTAGTTGAATTTTTCTGTCATTTTGAAAAAATATTATATTTTAAAATGCAATAAATTGCTCTAAATCCATCTTTCCATCCTATTTTCTTTCCGTCCTCAAAAGTTCTACCATAATATGAAATTCCAACTTCGTATATTCTGATGTTTGGTACTCTCGAAATTTTAGCGGTCACTTCTGGCTCAAAACCAAATCTTTTTTCTTTTAATTTTATTTTTTGAATAATATCAGTTCTGAAAAGTTTGTAACACGTTTCCATATCACTTAAATTAAGATTAGTGAACATGTTCGAGAGAAATGTCAAAAATTTATTTCCGATTGTATGCCAAAAAAACAAAATTCTGTGGGGTTTTCCTCCAATAAATCTTGATCCATAAACAACATCAGCAGAACCATTTAATATAGGTGCTAGAAGTACATTATACTCGTTTGGGTCATATTCCAAATCAGCATCCTGAATAATTAGATAATCCCCTTTTGCATGTTGAATGCCTGTATGAAGCGCTGCACCCTTACCTTGATTGTATGTATGCTCGTAATATTTTATATTCATCGTTGGATGCAAATTCATATAATTTTTAATTGCCTCGGTTGTATTATCTTTTGAAAAATCATTTACAATAATTACTTCCTTAGAAATATTATTAGAAAGGGTTGTTAACCTTACTTTATCTAGAATAAGATGTATTGTCTTTCCTTCGTTATAGGCCGGAATAACAATTGATAATGTTAAATTTTCAGTCATTTTTATTTCTATTAAACTGCTTTATAAATCTCTTTAAACTTTTCTCCTAAGTATTTTTGGAGATTAAATCTTCGTTAATTAATTCTATGCTTTACTAAAGCATCTTTTAACTCATTATTATATCGTATTTTCGAAGTGTCGATTAAAGCAATATTAGATTTTGAATAAGTAACTCTCTCAATAAAATCTTTACACTACTCTTTAATAACTTGATCACGAGGCGGAAAGTTAATTAAAACACCCATCCCCTTTTTACTGTATACGGCCATGCTCCCTATAGCAGCTGCATTACAATTAGACTTGTATAAAACCGATTTAAGATGTTCTAAATTTCCGCAACCTCCACATGCAATCACCGGAACATTAACAGTTCTTACAACTTCAGAAATAGTTGATTCATCATACCCGTCCCACGTGCCATCATTATCAACACCATAAAGCATAATTTCACCAACTCCAATATCATTAGCTAAATATTTAGCATATTCTACAATTGTTCCATTAATTTTCTCACCACAATGTGAAAATGGTTTTAACCCACCAAAAAGAGATTTTTTGTAGTCAATACATGCAACAACTGCTTGCGCTCCATAAGAATTAATAACTTCTTTAATTAGGGAAGGATTTTGCTGAACCAATGAATTAACAATTACTTTTTCTACACCTAGCTTATATAGTTGCACAAAATCATCCATTGTCTTTACTCCACCTCCATAAGCAAAAGGCATAAATGCTTCACTTGCCATATCGGCAATCTTGTTGAAATTAGGTCTTCGTTTTTGTTTGGTGGCATTGATGTCAATCAGAATAAGTTCATCAACCTCCTTTTCATTAAATATTTTAATAGCATTAATTGGGTCGCCTACATATGAAGGGTTTTTGAACCTGACTGTTTTAACTAAACCACTTCCATCGTAAAGCAAACAAGGTAAAATTCTTTTAAGTGCCATTAGAACTTGTTAAATGTTAAGTGTTTAACTATTAAATCTTTGAAAAATTAGTCAGAATCTCCATACCAAACTTTAAACTCTTTTCTGGATGAAATTGAGCGCCATAAATATTATCACTATTAATCATACAAGAAAAATCTTGACCATAATTGGCCGTTGCGATACTATTTGCAGGGTTGTTACATTTTACATAATACGAATGTACAAAGTAAAAACGATGTCGTGTATCCAACTCAATTAGTTTATTTGGTTGTTGCACTTTGATATAATTCCAACCCATGTGTGGAATTTTTAAATTTTGGTCAGGACTAAATTTAAATTTTATTGTTTCTGCATCTATAAAACCTAAACCGGTTTTCGAACCTTCTTCACTTTTATTTGTTAGTAATTGCATACCTAAACAAATCCCAAGCAATGGTACTTTTTCATGCAATACTTTAGTTTGAAGAACAGGTATTAAATTAGAATTTTCCAGATTAGTCATACCGGTATCAAACGCACCTACACCAGGTAACAGTATTTTATCTGCTTTATTAATTTGATTCGGATCGCCAGAGATGACAACATCTTTTGTTCCAATCTTCTTGAACATGTTTAAAACAGAGGCTAAATTTCCTATTCCATAATCTACAATAACAATCATTCTTAACTCTAATTAATCCTTTCCTGAATGAATAATGGTAAACTTATTTTTTAACTTAATAAACCTTAATTCAAAGAACTTATATGAAAGCCATGCAACTACAACAGTAATTAATATAGAAAATGAATAAAGTAATAGATTAAACAAAAACAAATTACCTACTGGTTGAATGAACTTAGTTAATAAAACAATTACAATTGGAAGCACCATGAAATGATACATGTAAATTCCATAAGAAATTTTACCTAAAAAATCAAATAACTGAGTTGTTAACCATTTAACTTCTGCGGAAACGACGTTAAGTATGATGATTAAAAATAATGCCGAAATAATTAAATGTTGTCCGTCCTGTAAGTTATCCGGAACAAATAATACAATTATGGTAGTCATAAAAAGTGCAACTACGGAAGTAATTGGTTTTTTAACGAATGATATAATATTTTTTTTATAATGGTAAAGGTATGCTCCGATTCCACCTATAGCCATGCATTCAAACTTAGACATGGCAACCAACTTTTTAAAACTTTTGAGCCACTCCAAATTAGGATAGCTAGCGGACAAAAAAAGTACAATTAGCTTTACAATAATTAAAATAACTATTAAGACGAGTAAGGTTTTTATTAAATTGTTGCTTTTTTTTACTATAAAAGGCCAAGCTACATAAAATTGTTCCTCAACACCTATTGACCAAAGATGACCAATGTGCGGAACTGCAGGAAATAAAGCAAATGCCAAGTTAGGAAGCATTACTAAAAATAAAGCTAAATTGAAATAAAAGTTATTATGAAAAGAAGTCTCCAAAAATGGAATGTGAAGTGTCTCAAACATTGGTAAAATAAAAAAACCAATAAATACCAATAAAAAATAAAGTGGCCAAATACGTAAAATACGGCGCATATAAAACTTCTTTATGTCAATTGTACCAGTATTTTCTTTTTCAATCATTAGCAAATAAGTAATTAAAAAGCCACTTAACACAAAGAAAAAATATACACCAAGACCTCCAAGGTTAAAAACAATTTTTGAACTTGCCCAGCAATTTTGAATTCCGTAACTATTTTTAGATAATTCAATATGAGTAATAATTACAGCAAGTGCTGCAAAAAACCGGAGTGCGTTTAACCCCTCGAAATAAATTTTATTCCCTTGTGAATTCAAACCACTTCTATTAAATTGAGCATTACTTTGTTTTTTTTGCCTAATCGATCAATAGTTATTCTTAAATCTATGACCTCTGTAAAACTTCTTTATTAAGCTTTAATTTAAACTGAAAATCAAGACTTTTTATAACAACAAAACAATGGGTCTTATTCCCAATCTTCTCAACAATTCCATTCAAACCTTTAAACCTGCCAGCCTTTATCTCAACTAAATCACCCACATTTATATCGATTGAGTTTTTATATTCTACATAATAGCCACGTTCTTCAATCATTTTTAGTACTTCAATCTCATTATCTCTCACTATTGCGTCAGCGCCATTGTATCTTACATAATTTAAAACACCTTCAACTTCATAAACCCGATCGCGTTTTGAGTTTGGTAGTCTCACAAACACATATCCATTTAACATTGGAGTAGTGACCATTTTTTTTCTATCACTCCATTGTTTTAGTTCGGTTTTTAAGGGGATATATGCCTCTATGCCATCCTTGATTAAGCGATTTACAATTTTTCTTTCTCTTTTGCTTTGAACGTAAAGTGCTCTCCAGTTCATTTTATTTAAAGCTTCGCCACCTCAGTCACATGAACTAAGTGTGTAAAAATGTCTCTAATCCCACTATTTACGCCACACCAAGAGGGTTTCGGCATTCGGATTTTGAGTATGTTTTTCGATAAACTCTTCGTGGTTTTTAACCACTTCTAATATAATTTTTTTATCAAGCTTTTTTTCCGCCTTAGGTACTAATTCTTCCAAATAAGCATTGTTAATATCGCCAATCAAAACTAACTGAATAGTTTTGTTATCAACTCCGCTGGCCAAATCACCAACCAGATAAACCATTTCTAAATTCCCAATGCGCTTAAGTGTGTAATCCAAAACATAATCAATCCCAACCATCTTCTTAACAATGTTTTGTATATCAAAAAACAAAGGGTGATTAGTATTAGCCTTAAATAATTTTTTATTTCCTGAAGTGTATGAATTCAAGAAACCTGCTTTCTCAAAGCGATTTAGTTCCAATCTAATAGAATTCGTTGATTCATTCAGCTCTTCTTCTAACCCTCTTAAATAAGATGAAGAATTATGATTTAGGAAGAACTTGACTAAAATTTTAATTCTAGTCTTAGAAGTTATGAGTGCTTCGAGCATAAACGAGTAACAATTTTACTCATTTTTTTAAAAATAAACAAATTTTTTGTGAAATTTAATTTGTGTTGGATTTACCGGATTTCTTTCTGCCATAACCGTAGCCGTAACCATAGCCATAGCCATAGCCATAGCCATAGCCATAGCCATAACCTTGATAATAATAACGTTTCAGAGATTTAGCGACGCCATTTAACACAAAAAAGAGGTTTTTAATTTTATTCTCCTGAACAATATTTTCGACAAACTTTACTACTTTTTTAGTTGACGAGGAAGCGTTTAATACGAAAATTGTAGAATCTACGTACTGCATTAAATATAATGAATCTGAGAGCAATCCGGCTGGAGGTGTGTCAATAATAAGGTAATCAAATTTTTGTTTCAATTCTTCGATGAGTTGACGTAACTTATCAGATAACACGAATTCTGATGGGTTTGGCGGAATTGGTCCGCTATAAACTGCAAAGAGATTGTCTATTTTAGTTTCCTTCACTATCTCTTCAAAATTAGAATTGCCAACTACATAAGTTGTGATGCCGGTTATCTGTGGATTAAGGTTAAAAGCCTTATAAACTCTTGGTTTATGTAAATCTAATTCTAATATAACGGTTTTCTTACCGCTTTTTGCCAATAAAGTAGCTAAGTTAACGCTGGTGAAAGTTTTCCCTTCTCCGGGCAAATAGGATGTAACCAAATAAGATCTTGAATCATTGTCAATAGAAGCATAACGTAGGTTGGTTTGCAAATTCCGAAAAGATTCGCCTGCATGGGAATTAGGCATCTCATGAACAATAATTCCTTCATTGATTTTGATTCTTGGTAAAATACCTAAAATAGGAATTTCCGTAATTTCTTTTAAATGCTCAATACTCTTAATTTTAGATAAGAAAAAAGCTCTCATCAAAATAATACCAATTGATAAAAGGATTCCAAAACTCAAAAATGATTTAACAATTTGTGGTTTATTTGGCTCTACAACTCCGGTTTCTCTTGGAGACTCGACTACTTTTACATCCGGTATAATACTGGCCTTGGCTATTTTAGTGTTTGCTCTCTTTTCTAACAAGAAATTATACAAAGCCTCGTTAACGCTGGCTTTTCTTTGAATACTATTAACGTTTCTCAACTTTTCAGGGATTTGCCTGGCCCCTTGAACATAATTAGTTATTTGACTTTCAACATCCTTAATTTTTTCAGCCGTTGCATTCCGCGTGTTATTTATGTAAACTAATAAATCTTGTTTTGTTTTTTTGATAGAATTTTTCAAATCAACAATATTAGGATTGACTTCTTTAGTTGAATTATAGAGTTTATTTAATTCTATTTGTTTTGAGTAAAGATCTATTGCTGCTGTGGTCATAAAGCCACCTTTCTCAGTTATAAAAACACTGGGGGGCAAGAACTGGGGGTCCTTATCTTTAATAATGTACTCTTCAAGATCATTCAATGCGGCAACTTCTAAGTTTAAAGATGTTTTAGATGCTTCAAAGTTGGAAATTTTATTGAGGAAATCAGCTTGTTGCCAACTTAAATCAATGATGTCTTTTCGTATCTTGTAACTCTGCATCGTGTCTTCGATACTATTCAATGAAAAACTGATTTCATCAATCTGCTTATCAATGTATTCAATAGTTCGATTATTCAAATCAATTTTAGTTTGAATTCTTGCATTCTTATAAACATCATTAAGTGTATCAAGCAGAATTGCAGCTCTTTGTGGGATGAAATCCTTCAAATTGATTACGAGAATATTCGTATAATCAGGATTTTGAATCGAAAGATTGGATTGCATAGTTGATATCAAATAATCCCGTGAATGAAAAACAACTTGATAAAAAACATCTTTTAAGTTTGCAAAGTTGAAATTTAAGTACTCACTTGACTTGTTAATTTCTATACTAAGGTCTAGGTCGACCAGTGGCTTATTTAGTTTTCCCTTCTTAACAATTTGATTTACTCCAGTACCAATGTAAAGTTCATAGTCCTCTTCGCTTACAATTTTTAAATCAATAAACTGTTCATACAAATCGTCTCTCAAAGTATTAACCTTTATTTTAAAAGGCATTCCGGTAAATTCCTCTTTCTTCTTTACCTTACCAACAATGTAATACGAAACCTGTATAGCCTCCATATTTTTGTCAATTACATCACCAATTAAATCATATGACTGAAGAATTCTTTGTTCGTTCAAATTATCAACATAACTACCGTAATCGTAAAAGCTTTTCTCATTAACAACATTACTATTGTAGTATGTATCATTCACTTTAACTAACAACTGCGTACTCACTTCATAAACATCAGTTAAACGGTAACTATAGAATTGAGCTATACCATATATAATTGGCAGTATAATAACAGGAACCCACCAATTATCCTTAACTATCCTAATTAATAAATTAAGGTCTTTTTGGCTAACTATTGAACTTTTCGGTGCAGACACGAGGTTCAAATATAGTTGATATTTTCTTATTTTTAATTGACTTATTTAGACTAATTTGTTTGCCTAAAAGGAATCTTTTATCTATATTTGCGATTATGATCAAAAAAGTCATACTTATTTTCATTTTATTTCTAAGTTTTCATTTTATTACAAATGCAGCTCCCCCGCCACCTCCAGGAGGTGGCCCCAGTTGTTGGCCTCCACCATGTGTTCCTATCGATGGTGGTATTGGTCTTTTAGTGGCTGCAGGTGTTGCGTATGGCGCCAAGAAAATTTTAAGTTCTAAAAAAAATATACTTTAAAAATTAATGTCAAACCAATTTATTAAAAATGCTTTTGCAAGGTTTTTAATAATTGCTGGTCTTACGTATCTCTCCTTATACTTAGCTCACACTTTTATCATCAAAAGATACACGTATTATGATCAGAAATTTATTGGTAGCATAATACAAGCCGCTGAAAATACTTTACAAATTTTGGGCTTTAAAACGTTTACGGTTATGCAAGATCGTGATGTGCAGGTTGTAGGAATTGACGGATCTAATGGGGTTTGGGTAGGCTCTAATTGCAACGCAATCTCTTTATTTAACCTATTTGTAAGTTTTGTTTTTGCCTATCCGGGCAAATGGAAACATAAACTTTGGTTTATTCCCGCAGGTATATTAATCATTCATGGGTTAAATATTTTAAGGGTTGTTGCATTGTCTATTATCTCGCTTAAAGCCCCGCAAACATTGCAGTTTAACCACACGTATACATTTACATTCTTCGTTTACGCATTCATTTTTTACTTTTGGATGATTTGGGCTAACAAGATTTCTAAATTAAAATGAACATTAAATTAAAACTTCTTTTTCTCTTTGTATTATTTGGAATCGTAGGGTATTTCAGAGAGTTTTTCTTTGTTCAACTTAATATTATTCTTTATCAAAAATACTACAATCAAATTAATGAAGGTGTTTCTATAGCATCTATAATGCAACCTTTTAATCAATTGAGCTATTCAACACTATACTATTCAAAATATATTTTTACAATTGCTTCTGTTAGTCTTTTTTACGGATTAAACTATATAGCACTTTATACCTTAAATTATAAAAAAAACCTCAAATTTTTAAATTTTTGTTATTTGCTTTTATTAACTTTAGCCTCTGCTAGTATGCTTTATGGTTATTTAATTAACAATAGATTACAAGACAATGAGTACACCTTTAGTCGCTGGCTTTTGGGAATTGCTCAATCTCCTATTGTTTTTATTTTACTGGTAGCTGCAAACGAATTAAACAATACGCTCAATAAAAAAACAGAATTATGATTAAAAGAGACACAAGTATTTTTAAACTGATAAAAGAAGAGTTGCACCGCCAAACAGAAGGCATTGAATTAATTGCAAGCGAAAATTATGTTAGCAAACAAATTATGCAAGCCATGGGCAGTGTATTAACCAACAAATACGCCGAAGGTTTGCCTTTTAAGCGTTACTATGGTGGTTGTGAGGTGGTTGATAAGATTGAGCAGCTTGCCATTGATCGTGCCAAAACTTTATTCGGTGCAGCATGGGCAAACGTTCAACCACATTCAGGCGCACAAGCTAATGCTGCTGTAATGTTAGCCTGCATAAAACCCGGTGATACAATTTTAGGGTTTGACCTTAGTCATGGCGGACACTTAACACATGGTTCACCTGTGAACTTTTCAGGTAAACTCTACAGAGCTACTTTTTATGGTGTTGATAAACAAACAGGTCGTCTAAATTACGATACGATTGAAAAAACAGCTTTAACAGAAAAGCCTAAATTAATTATTTGCGGCGCCAGTGCTTATTCTCGCGATTGGGATTATGCCCGTTTTAGAAACATTGCCGATAAAGTTGGCGCTATTTTATTAGCAGATATATCACATCCAAGCGGTTTAATTGCCAAAGGAATTTTAAATGACCCTATTCCACATTGCCATATTGTAACTACAACTACCCATAAAACATTGCGTGGACCAAGAGGCGGTATGATTTTGATGGGTAAAGATTTTGAAAATCCATTTGGTGAAAAAACACCTAAAGGAGAGTTAAAACTAATGAGTCATTTGTTAGACATGGCTGTATTCCCAGGCACACAAGGTGGGCCTTTAGAACACGTTATTGCTGCAAAAGCAGTTGCATACGGCGAGGCATTAACTGATGACTATTTGCACTATTGCATCCAGTTAGTGAAAAACTCACAAACCATGGCTAAAGGCTTTATGGATTTAGGTTATAACATTGTAAGTAAAGGCACCGACAATCATATGTTCTTAATTGACTTAAGAAATAAAAACCTTAATGGTAAAGAGGCGCTTGCAGCCTTGGAACAGGTTAATATTACTGTTAACAAAAACATGGTACCATTTGATGATAAATCAGCATTTGTTACATCCGGAATAAGAATTGGCAGCCCCGCTATCACTACAAGAGGATTGAAAGAAAAAGACTGCTTAAAAGTAGTAGATTTAATTCACCAGGTGTTAATGAATAAAGACAACGCAAAAGAGCTTGCAAAAGTTAAAAAGAAGGTGAATACCATGATGGTTAAATTCCCTTTGTTTAAGGGGGAATAACTAGAAACTAATTATTCTGCAATTGATATAATTTAGCGTATGACTTGTTCAAAGCCATGAGTTCTGCATGTGTGCCTTGCTCCAATATAGCTCCATCTTGTAAATAAATGATATGATTGGCGTGTTGTATGCTGCTTAAACGATGACTTACAATTATACTTGTTTTACCTCTCATTTCAGATTTCAACTCCTTAATTATTTCTTCCTCTGTTTCTGTGTCAACAGCACTAAGGCAATCATCAAACATTAAAAGTTTAGGTTTTACAATTAATGCCCTAGCTATGGATATTCTTTGCTTTTGTCCCCCACTTAAGGTAACCCCTCTCTCGCCAACCACTGTTTCGTATGCATCTTTAAACTCTAGGATATTAGAGTGAACCGCTGCTTTTTTAGCGTAAGCTTCTACTTCGTCTTTTGAAGTAGATTCAACGCCAAAAGCGATGTTGTTGTATACAGTGTCACTAAATAAAAAAACATCCTGAGGCACTACCGCTAAATTTTTACGCAATAAATTTAAGTTATGATTCTGTATTGAAACACCATCAATAATTATTTCACCTGAAGTAGAATCGTATTTTCGGGTTATTAAGTTAAGTAAAGTTGTTTTACCACAACCAACAGGACCCGTAATACCAAGCATTTCGCCCGCTTTAAGAGAAAAACTAACATTATTTAGAGCCTTTATATTATTTTCAGGATAAATAAAACTTACATTCTTGAATTCTATATTACCCTGAATATCATACACTTTTTGATTTATATTTTTTATAAAGGTTTCTACCTTTAAAAATTCATTGATTCGTTTTTGAGATGCCGAAGCGCGTTGTATTAAAGAGGTTACCCAACCCAATGATGCAAAGGGCCATGTAAGTTTATAAACGTATAAAATAAATTCAGTAATGTTACCGGCTTCAATCTGTTTATTAATTGCTAACTTTCCACCAATCCAAACCGTAACTAATACACTTAATCCAATCATCAAAATCATAACCGGATGAAATAAAGATTCTATAGCATTAAGTTTTAAAGCTGTTCGTTTGTACTCTATGCCTTTAGCTTGCATTTCTTTTTCAAAAAAATCCTCTCTTCCGTAGGCTTTTATAACTCTTATTGCACTAAAACTCTCCTGGGCCTTAGTTGTAAGATTACTGAGTTCCTTTTGCACCAAACCACTTTGCTTATTAATTTTATCACTCACCTTGTATATAATAAAAGATAAGATAGGTAGTGGCAAAAAAACAAGCAGAGTTAATTTTGTATTTACACTGAACATAAATACCAAAACCGTAAGCGTTGTAACAATTGTATTGGCTATATACATAATGGCCGGCCCAGTGTACATGCGAACTTTACCGACATCTTCACTTATTCTGTTCATTAAATCGCCAGTGGTGTTTTGCTTAAAAAAAGAAGTGTGTAAGCTTTGATAGTGACGGTAAATCTCATTTTTTTGATCAAACTCAATATGTCTGCTCATTACAATAATGGTCTGCCGCATTAAAAACATAAACAAACCGCTTATTAAGGCAAAACCAATTAACTGAATAGCCAACATCAAGAAATACATTCCGGGAATTTCCTGTTTTAAACTAATCAGCTCTAATATTTTATTGGTACCATCTCTAACAATAACACCCTGGTAAGTCCCAAAAATAGTAGATAGGGCAACAAATAAAACGCCGGCACCAAAATGCCATTTGTACTTTAAAAAATAGGCGTTAAGTGGTTTAAGATTCCTCAATTGTTGCTTTTAAAAATCGTTACTCAACTGATTAGTTGTTTTTTGTAGAATTTCGAATGCATTTTCAGCCATTAAATTTTCTTTATCAAGCGTTGGGTTTATTTCAACCATTTCAAAACAAATAATTTTTTTACTTCGCATAATGTAGTATATCAAATTACCAGCCTCTTTTTCAGAAATACCATTTGGTACAGGCGTTCCGGTTCCACTACTAATTCGACTATCCATACTATCTACATCAAAACTAACGTAGATTAAGTCGCAATGATCCAGATAATTTAAACTATCAATAGCTACACGTTCTACTGCTTTTTTTCTAATTTCCTGAAGATTAAAAACGCGTACTTTATTTTTTTTAATTAAATAATCTTCTTGTGGTTCAAAATCACGTAAAGCTATAAAAACCAAATCATTATAATTGATTTTTGGACAAATGCCGCCTAAATTTTTAAGTTTTTCCCAATATTCAATCGTTTCATCATCAGGCTTATTTTGCTGCCTATCTTTGTTATCCTCTCCTAAAACGCAGCTAAGTGGCATACCGTGCATGTTACCACTTGGTGTAGTGTAAGGACTGTGCAAGTCAGCATGAGCATCAATCCAAATAACTCCAAGTCGTTTATTAGGATAAGCCATACGAATCCCACTTATTGTTCCTAAGGCAGAACTATGATCACCGGCCAAAACTATAGGAACCTCCTCGGCCTTCAGTGTTTTTTGGATTTCTTTAGCAATACGCTCGTTTAAACTGTAAATTCCTTTAATCCGTTTGGCGTAATCATGCACAACCGGCTCCAATAACAACTGGTTCTCGTTGGGCACTTCAACACTTTTGTAACGCTTAAAAAACGGGCTTCCAAAGTCCAATGCAGCAATTTTAATAGCATCTACACCCATACTGCTTCCTCTGGTTCCGGCACCTATTTCACTTTTAACTTCAATTATCTTAATTGGTTTAATCATATAAAAACTAACAAATTATTTACATTCCAAATAAAAAGCATTTAAGTAATTAACTTACATTTGTATAAAATTACCAAAGTAAGTTACTTACATTGATTTATAATGAACAATTCGTATTCAAACTTAATTAACCAAACCTTCAACTTTCCTCAGGAAGGTTTTGAAGTGAAGGATGATGTGTTGTATTTTAATGATATTCCCTTGATGGACATTATCAAACAATACGGTACGCCATTGAGAATAAGCTATTTGCCAAAAATCAGCTCTCAAATCCAAAAGGCTAAGCGTTTATTTAACGTTGCCATGGCAAAAGTAGACTACAAAGGTAAATACGTTTATTGTTATTGCACCAAAAGCTCTCACTTTAGTTTTGTGCTGGATGAAGTGCTAAAAAATGAAGTTCACATCGAAACATCCAGCGCGTTTGACATACAAATAATCAAAGAACAATATCAAAAAAATGCTTTAAGCAAAGATACATATATTATTTGTAATGGGTATAAGCGTAATTTATACAAACAAAACATTTGTGATTTAATTAACGATGGCTTTAACGTTATTCCGGTGCTAGACCATTTGGATGAAATTGACTATTATAAAAAACATGCTAAAGCAGATAAAGTAAAACTAGGGATTCGAATCAGTACCGAAGAAGAACCTTCGTTCTCGTTTTATTCATCACGACTAGGGGTGCGTAGCACACAGATAATGGATTTGTACAATGAAAAAATTGAACCTAACCAGAAATTTGAATTAAAACTACTACACTTTTTTATTAATACCGGCATTAAAGACACAATATACTACTGGACTGAACTGAATAAATGTTTACAGATTTACAAAGAACTTCGTGCCGTGTGTCCAACTTTAGACTCTTTAAACATTGGCGGTGGCATGCCAATAAGAACCTCGCTTGGGTTTGATTACGATTACGAATACATGATTGAAGAAATTGTGAGTCAAATTAAAATGTTTTGCGAACAACATGATTTACCCGAACCACATATATTTACAGAATTTGGTAGTTATACTGTTGGTGAAAGCGGTGCAACACTTTATTCTGTGGTTGACACAAAACAACAAAACGATCGTGAGACCTGGTATTTTATCGACAGTAGTTTTATTACAACTTTACCGGATACATGGGGAATTAATCAGCGTTTTATTTTATTAGCTGTAAATAATTGGGATAAACCTTACCAGCCAACTAATTTAGGGGGCTTAACCTGTGATAGTATGGATTACTACAATACTGAAGCGCACACCAATCAGGTGTTTTTACCTGTAGTAAACAAAAGTGATAAAACACCACAATACATTGGATTTTTTCATACCGGAGCTTATCAAGAAGCATTAAGCGGTTATGGCGGAACCCAACATTGTTTGATTCCTGCACCAAAGCATGTTTTAATAGATGTTGATGATGATGGAGAAATTACAACACGCTTGTTTGCTAAAGAACAAAGTTACAAGAGCATGTTAAAGATTTTGGGGTATTAACAAAAAACCTCTTTCCAAACGGCAAGCACGTATAGCTTAAATTATACTTGCACTTTAATTGTAACCATGGATGCTTTCACCTATCGTAAAAAGAATTTAGTTATAAAATGATTTTAGGTGTTTGGCTCTTATATCGCACAGTAATTAAATATTAAAATTATGAGATAATCTCAGTTTTTTATTTATTGAAACCAGTAAATTTTTCAAATCAGACATTAGACTTTAATTATTTTTTGTTTTTAGAGCCTCTTATTTTATATAAAAAGTTTAATTGTATTGTATGATCTGATATACCTTTTTTAAAGTAATTAGAATAAACGACTGTATAGTAATTAAATAAAAGTTCAACATTTACAGATTTGGTTACGTTAACCCCAGTTGAAAAAACTATGCTTTCGCTGGTGCTTGTTATAACATCACTTTTAAAAGTTAATCTTTTGCTGATTGTATTTCTAGAATTTATTCTACTAGATGTAAAATCAACTTTGCCATAACAATACTCTCTGTTATAGCCATAACCAGTTGTGAAATATATTTTTCTTTTATTATTTATTTTTAAATATTTTTTTAATGTAATAAAATCATAACTCATCAAGCTACTAAGTGGAGATACTTTGTTACTTGGTGTTAAAATAAACCAATAGGTTTTACTGTATTTCAACGCTAAATCTAATTTATTATAATTTATTTCAAACCCAGTATAAATTGCTTTGTTATAATTTGGCAAATAATTATATGCGTTTTTATCATAAAATGGATTTTTAAAAACGCTAAATCCTAAGTCGAGTGAAAAACTCATTAATTTTTCTTTTCGCTGACTAAACAATGTATAGTTACAAAAAAATAAAACTAATATTAATAATTTACTTTTAAAGGAAATTCTAAACATATATAAAATCTGTAATTATTGAAAACTGAAACTACTGGAAAGCTATATTTATTATTTATACTACGACCTACTAATTGTGTTTTTTGCTTAAAAGAAACATTAAACCAACTAAAGTTACTGTAAATAGAGAATTCGACACCAGCCTCATGGCTTGGAAAAAAATACAATGTTTGTTGACTTGGCAAATAATTATTTTCATGAAAAATACCAACGCCATATTTTATTTTTTTATTTTTCGAATATTTATTTATTCCAAAAACAAAAAATGTATTATAGTTAATTATTTTCGAAACAGAATTTGAGTCAGGTACAATTGGGAATAAATAAGTATAATTTCGAAAAAAAAACTCAACCCGACTTTTGTTTTTTTTTAATTCTAAACCAAAGTTTGAAGCAAATCTCGGACCTACTTCTTTATATTGAAAAATTTTTAAACCTGGTGTAAAACACAATACAAATCTAGAACTATCAATATTCGGCTGCGCTAAGATTTTGGTCATAAAAACAAATACGCTTATAATAATAAGCGTATTTGTCTTGTTTTTTTTACTATTCATATTAAGGTTGTCTAGTCATGCCTTGAACATTAAGTCCGTATGTCAAAGCAGTAAACTTAGTATCAGAAAATGGTGTTACAGGAAACTGATCCTGAACAACAAAAAACTGCATTTGATATGTTTCCGTTGCCAACGTTGCTTGAACTTGAAGAGGAACAATAGGTGTATCACCAGAAAGGGCTTCAACATAATACAAATTTTTTATTGTTGCATACCAATCGTGTTCATAGGTAACAAAATTAATCCCCATAAGATCAGCTACATTATCAGCAAATGCCCTATTCATTGGGTAATAACAATTACAATCTATATAGTTACTTGGTATTTTATCTAAAAACCACCCATCATGAGTACTTAGCATATTCATAACTCCTGAATTTAATGTTGTATATCTAGATGATATTCTCAACTCACTTGCTCCATAAGCTTCATAATGATAATTACAATTAACTCCATCCAGAGTAATTTTTGGAGAGATACAATTTGCAGTGCAAGGTGGTAGCACTACTTTTTGATATGCTGGACTTGTACTAGGATTCCCTCCTCCTGAGTTGCCTGATCCACCATTACCACCATTATTACCATTTCCTGGGTTAAATGTTGCACAACCGCCATTAATAATAAATACGCCTCCATCACCGTCGTTAACATCAGCATAATCGGGTTGAAAGCCTGGACTTGGTGTACTTGGCTTTATACCATTGGCAACATAGCCTGGAGTAAATATAAAAACAGGAATGTTCGAATTACGAACTTGCTGTTCAGATACTAACTCAAGTTTTATTTGGCCATTTTTTTTAAAGTTCCAACTTGGTATCAATTTACCATTACCATTTCCATTATTGGAGCTTTCTTCTGCATCTGTTCCTAAAGCAAATCTAAAACCATTGTTTAAATCTAAATTAGAAATTTGAGCACAATTATTACCCAAAAGCATTACTGGGGTATATTGCGTTTGCCCATTAAAATTCATTAATTCCATGGCTATAGAGTTCGCGTGGTCATTGCCTATTGGTTTTTCGGGGCAAAGTTCAGTAAGTTTTGTGTTAAAGCGTTGTTTACAAACGCCAAAGTGGGTTAAATAATTAGTGACTACTATTGTGTTTTTACCAGTTGTTTTAAGTTTGTTAAGTACATAACTTAATTGTTGAGGAGCTAATTTAAAAACCTCTGCCATTCCCTCCATGTAAAGATACAAACCTTTGTTCATCTTTGTCATTTCGGGGTCTGTAGGAAAATCTACAAAATCCAACATAGTTTTGTCATTAATTGTTTTAGCATTAATAATGGCTTCATAGTTTAATGCAGTGGTATCAGATTTTAAATTTTCCGACTGGGGGGGGGGGGTCTTTTTACAAGCAATTGCACCTGCTACAAGCGCTAAAATTGCATAAATTTTTATTTTCTTCATAGCTATCAAATATATTAATATTACATAAATATACAATAAATAAATGTTAAATAAAAAGAAATTGTTGAGAAAAGGAGTTGAATCTGTTGATAAATTGGGGTCAAGCCTATTCGACAAAAACCTTTTTCCATACTGATAAAACATAGAGTTTAAAAATTAACTTTTCATCTATTCCTTTATTAATGTTGATGTTTTTTTCAAAGTTTGTATTTAAAAAATCAAAGTCCGCTGCTTTAATGCGCTCTATCATGCTTGGGAAAAGTTGCTTAATCCAGGCACCCTGAGGTGTTTCAAATCCCTTTTTATCGTAACGTTTATAAATTGGTTCCGGTAACAAATCCTTTACTGCTTCGCGCAAAAAATATTTACTTGCGCCGTTTTTTATTTTCCGCTTACCATCAAAACTAAATAATAATTCAATTAAATGAATGTCGTCACTAAATGGCGTTCTGCTCTCTACGCCATGCCACATGCCACAACGGTCTTCACATTTTAAAAAGGATTTTAATCTCTTTATCTCTATATCGTGAATTAGTTGGGAGTTAACATTTTTAAATAGTGTTAACTTATCTATTGCTGAAGTTTTTAAAAAATCCTGCTTAAAAAATTTAGCTAAACTATCTCCATTGAGTGTTTGCTTACTCTTAATCATATCTTTAATGAAAAAAAGATAAGGCGAATCAATGCTTTTTCGCGAAGCTCTTAATGCTGAGTTTAAACTACTCCATTTATTTTCATTTAGTAATTGCAACCATTGCGCAACAAAGTGGTGGTGGTAGCCTGCAAATAATTCATCGGCCCCTTGCCCATCAAGCACCACTTTAATTTGTTGTTGCTTAGCCAACTCCATTACCTTAAACTGTGCAAAGGTGCTTGTACTCCATATAGGAACGTCTTGAGAATAAACCAACGCTTTAACTTCATTTTCAAATTCTGTAATTGTTGGTTCAACAAAGTAATGTTTTGCATTCAACTGCTCGGTAACTAATCTAGCATACTTACTTTCATCAATAGAGGTGTTCTTAAACTGGGCTGTAAAACAATTTAATGGTTGCTGCATAAACCGCTGCATGATTACTGAAATAGCACTACTGTCAATTCCTCCGCTTAAACAGGTGCCTACTTCCACATCACTTCTTAGTCTTAATTTTACAGCATTAAATAAAGTTTCCTGTATTTTTTTTATAAGTTGTTGATCACTTAAATAATCGTTTTCTAAGTTAACCTTTTTGTTTAAAATATAATACTGCTCGGTATGTAAATGATGTGTGCTTAAGTTGTAATGAAGATTATGTCCCGGCAACAACTCAATAATTCCTTCGAAAAAATTAGCTGACTCTTGTTCAAGTGAAGTATTAATAAGGTAATCGAATTGATGGTTTAATGATGACGCTGCTTCAACCAGATTTGCTTTTACAAAGGCTTTTTGTTCACTTGCAAAAGCAAAAAAATTAGTGTTGTTTATATAATAAAATGGCTTAACACCTAAGCGGTCTCTACTTGCAAAAACTGTATTTGATGTTTTATCAATTAACACAAAAGACCACATGCCATTAAATTTTTCAATACATTTGCTGCCCCAAGTCTTAAATGCATTTATAATTACTTCGGTATCTGAATTACCAAAAAACGTAACACCTAATAAACGCAACTCCTCTTTAAGTTCCAGATAATTATAAATTTCGCCATTATAGGTTATCCAATAATTTTCATGCAAATCGCACATGGGTTGATGTCCACTGTCAGTTAAGTCAAGAATGCTTAATCTAACATGAGAAAGTGCTAAAGCATATCCCTCATTTGCCTCTTCAATAGCTGCTTTAGGTATAAAATTAAATGTTTGCTTAAAGTGTTGATTTACTCCAAAGAAGGGTTGATAATCTCCCGTTCTTCCTAACAAATATCCTTCTCCATCCGGGCCACGGTGTTTAATTGCCCGTGTCATGGATTTAATAGAACCCTTTAAATTAATAGTTTGAGAACCCTTTAAAAATATACCTGCAATTCCACACATTAATTCGTAATCATCTTTAAATAATGAACCATTTCTTTCAGATTGTCAATTAAATTAGCTTTAGGTTGGGTCATTAAATTATAAACTTCTCGATAGTCGAACATGCTACATTTTACCTTAGCCTTATTCACTACTGATAACGCAATTGCTGCCGTATTATTTTGAGGGCAGGCATTAATAATTAAATCATAGTTTCCGGATTTTATATTCTTTGGTATACCCATCCAATTTAGATCCTTTGCTAAAACTGATTTAAAATCGCTATAAGCAGGAACTTTTGCATTAGAATCAATAAAATAAATCTCAATGTGTTTGTTTAAACTTTCCAGAAAAACATCTAGTTGATTTTTATTTAGTTGTTTGTCATCAATGATTAATAAGATACTTGAAATGCGATCCCAATTTAAAAAGGCACTTGGCTTATTACCTGAGTTTTTGTTGATAAGGTTTGAAATAGCTATTTTTTTTAGAATCTCTATCATTCAGCACGAAAGTAACTGAAATTTAACAAATCTAATAATCAATAATTTGTAAAATTTAACAGACATAATGTAAAACAAACTTTACATTATGTAAAATAATCATTACTTTTGTTCCATGAAACTTTTACCTTCTTATTTCAAGTGGATTGGTCTGGCCGGATATATTGTTGCAGGCGTACTCGTTTCTAACTATACATTTGATCTGGATGATGTACAAAAACCAACCGGGCTTTTCTTGCAACTTATTGCACTGCTAAGCCTCGTAATAATTATTTTTTCCAAACAACGAGTGGAAGATGAATTTGTGATTCACAAAAGGCTTCAAGCGCTACAGATATCAATACTGATTATTGTGTTATTACGAATCTTATTTAAAAGTCTGGCGTTTTGGTTTCAAGACACAGCCTGGATGCCTCAATTTCAAATCAACTTTCTGTTACTCATATACATTATTGTATTTCATTTTTTGCAGGTAATTTTTCCATTTATATCCCAGAAACTAAGTAAAGAAAAGGCTCATGAAAAATAACATTAAAGTAGAAAGAGCCAAACTTAATTTAACACAAGAGGAACTGGCACAAAAAATTGCTGTAAGCAGACAAACTATTAACGCCATTGAGAGTAACAAATTTGTACCAAGCACGGTATTGGCTTTAAAATTGGCAAGGATATTTAAAATTAGTGTAAATGAAATTTTTGAACTGGAAAAAAATGATTAATCGAAAAAAATTAAGCGTACTAGCAATTGCTTGGCTTATTTGTTTTAACATGAATAGCCAAACCAAGGTGAATGATGTAATAGCCAACTTCACTAAATTTTATAATGTCACCGCATACAAACAAGTATACGCTTTACTGAGCAGCGAAGCTAAAAAGCAATTACCGGAAAAGGAAATTACCAATTTCCTTGAAAACCAAATCTATAAAAACTACGGTGAATGCATTAATTACCGATTAGTCAAATCAGAAAACACTGATTTTATTTATAGTTATCTTTTTAAAGAGGATAGTTTACAACTGACAATCACTTTAAATTCTAATTCTGAAATTGATGGATTCACATTTGTTCCATTTCCTAAAAAGGCAAAACCTAAACGTGAATTTTATCTGTCAGATAATAAAAAACAATCAACGCTTGACACAACAATAGACAGGTTAGTTAAGCCATACATGCAAAACCCCGACCATAATGCTTTATGCATTGGTATTATAAAAAATGATAGTGTTTATTTTTACAATTACGGAGAAGAAAAAAAAGACAGCAAAATACTTCCAAGCCAAACCTCGTTGTTTGAAATAGGCTCCATCACCAAAACGTTTTGCGGGAACCTATTGGCACAAGCAGTTTCAGAAAATAAACTTAAACTGGACGACGATATTCGGCTTTACCTAAAAGGAAATTATAAAAATTTAGAGTTTAATAAACAACCCATACTTGTTAAACATCTTGCTAACCATACAAGTGGATTGCCAAGACAGCCTGAAAACTTATTCTCGCAAAAAGAGTTTGATCTTAAAAATCCTTACAGTAATTACACTAACGAATCCTTATTAGATTTCATAAAGGAATTTAAGTTGAGCGTTACACCCGGCACTAACTGCGAATACTCTAATCTCGGCATGGGCTTACTTGGCATTATTTTAGAAAATGTTTATAAACAATCTTTCTCGGATTTAGTCAAACAAAAAATATGTGAACCATTAAAAATGACAAACACCGGTGTGCAAAACATAAAACCAGTTAACATATTGCCCGGATATGAAAATGGAACTAATGTATTGAATTGGCAATTTAAAGGGATGGAAGCTGCGGGAGCTATCTATTCCACGCCTTTTGATATGATGCTCTATGTTAAAAGTAACTTACAAAACACAGCTCAAAAACAAATTGAACATTCGGCAACCTTTGATTCCGGTAAAAAAATTGCATTAGCTTGGCACTTCATTAAACGGAAAACAGACGCCGAATTAATTTGGCACAATGGCGCCACAGGAGGATTCAGTAGTTTTATTGGTTTAATTAAAGATAAAAACACGGGATTTATTGTATTAACCAATAGCAGTGCGGAAACAGATGCGCTACCTATTTCAATTTATAATTATTTAAAAAAATGACAGTAGATTTTTTAGTGCAACAATTTAAAATGTTACCACATCCAGAGGGTGGCTATTATAAAGAAACTTACCGCAGTAATGTGATTACGTATTTTGATGAATTGCAAGGCAAAAGAAATAATTCAACAGGGATTTACTTCTTAATAGAAAAGAATAACTTTTCTGCATTTCACAAAATAAAAAGTGATGAGATGTGGCATTTTTACTGTGGAGATACGCTAGAGGTAATTGAACTTCATCAAAATGGAGAATTAATAAAAACTCGAATAGGTAATAACTTAAAAGAAGGCGAAACCTTTCAATATACTGTAAAATCTAACACCTGGTTTGCCAGCAGAGTCTTTGAAAATGGCCAATTTAGCTTTGTTGGGTGTACAGTTTGTCCGGGATTTGATTTTGCAGATTTTGAATTGGCAGATCAAAAATTATTAATGGAACAATTTCCTCAACACGCAATGATTATAAAAGAACTTACACGTTGATTGAAGTTTCTTCAAAACAAATACCATATGCTTCAAGCTCTTTTAGCAAAGGAGTATAAATTTTTTCTGTTGTTGGCACAACAACACCATGTTCCGCAAAAACACCGGTTAAGAAATTTTTAACACAAATAGCTAATGGTAACCCTACGGTTTTTGACATTGCAGTATTAACCGGATCATCTCCCTTCACAACTAAAGAGGAAACAATTTTGAACTTCTCTCCTTTTGAATTTAAACACTCAAACAAATGCTGCATCACGATCATATCTTTATCACCTTTTTCCAGTTTCCACTTTTCTTCCAACAAAGCTTGTAAGTGTTTTGCAGCGCTAACTTTATTCAAAATTAAAGGCTTTTTTGTAAGTATCTCCAGGTAGTCAAGCATTACTTCAATTTCGCTATCCCAATCAGCGCCAATAAAATTTGCTAAACGTTCTTTTAGAGTTCCTTTTGACTGTGGTAAAAAAGCCTTAACTAAATCTTCATATGTGTTAAGATTTAAATCTGTAAGTGCAGCGCTATCATCGGTTAAACCAAGTTGAACAAATACATGCCAGGCCTTACAGTAATTTTGCTGGCGCAAGGTTCCACGCAGCATGGTTTTAATTTCATCTAAACCATAAACATCGATGTAACTCAAACTATCTCTGTTGGCATATGCATCAAACTTTCCAAATCCGGTTACTTCAATTGTTTCTATTTGTTTAAACAAACGGTTATAAGGAATAAATTTGGTTTCGCCGTTCTGTAAATACTGCGCCGTGCTTTGTCCGGCCAAAACAACATTACGAGGGTTCCAACTAAATTTATACCCCCACGGATTAGTGTTACTCTCAGGAGCCACTAAACCACCACAATAAGATTTAAATGAAATAACTTTTCCTCCACTATTCTCTACCTCATGAATTAGCTTCATAGCACTGGCATGATCAATTCCCGGATCTAAACCACACTCGTTTAAAAACAATAGTTTTTTCTGTTTCGCAGTTTCGTGCAAAGATTTCATCTCCTGACTCACGTAACTTGCTGTTGCAAGGTGCTTATTTAACGCCAAACAATCCAACGCTACAGGCATGTGCATAAATGCCGGAAGCATTGAGATAATAAAATCATGAGAAGAAATAACATCTTGTCTTTTCTGCTCGTTTTCTATGTCAAATGAAATGGCGTCTCCATTAAGATGACCATTAACTTTTTGTTCGGCTAACTTAACATCCATGTCTGCCACTGTTATCTTCCAGTTATGACCTTCGGCATGTTTTAATAAATAAGAAATAAGTGTTGTTGCTGATCTGCCGGCACCGATAACAAGTATTTTCGTCATAACAATTTGGTTTGTTTAATGCGGTTAAAATTACTAATTTTAAACGGTGCAAAAAATAACAATAGCAATAGATGGTTATAGTAGTTGCGGCAAAAGCACCCTTGCCAAAGCTTTGGCTCAAAAACTTGGCTACAATTATATTGATACCGGCGCTATGTACAGAGCAGTAGCGGTTTACGCACTTCAAAATCAACTCATCGATAGTAATTCAAAAATTAATGAAAATGAATTAACTGCACAGTTAAACAACATTGATGTAGCATTTTCATTTAATCCTCATACAAAAACATCCGAAACACTTTTAAACGGAGTCAATGTTGAAAAAGACATTCGCACAATGCAAGTGAACGATGTTGTGAGCAAAATAAGCAGCATTAAAGCCGTAAGAGAAAAAATGGTTGCTTTACAACGCTTAATGGGAAAAAACAAAGCTGTTGTTTTAGATGGCAGAGATATTGGCACCAATGTTTTCCCTCATGCTGAGTTAAAATTATTTATGACTGCAGACTATGATGTAAGAGCTCAGAGACGGCAAGACGAATTACAAAGTAAAGGCCAATATTTTACACATGAAGAAGTTAAGCAAAATTTAATGTCTCGTGATTACGATGATACACATCGAAAAGAAAATCCTCTGACCAAAGCAAAGGATGCAATTGTTTTGGATAATACCGATCTTTCTAGAGAACAACAAATTGAGTACGTAATAAAATTAATTGCTGACATGCAATTGGTTTTAGATAAGGTCTAAAATTCAAACACTTTATTTTCTACTGATTTATTTTTCATCAAATGATGTATCCTCTCTGGATGTGTATCAGTTATAAACACCTGCCCAAATTCATTACCGCCAACCAACTCAATTAACCTGTTAAATCTTAATTCATCCAGCTTATCATAAATATCATCCAATAACAATAAAGGACTAACAGACTTTTTTACTTTAATAAACTCATATTGTGCCAACTTTAAAGCCAATAAAAAACTTTTTTGTTGACCCTGACTGGCAAACTTTTTAAGTGGGAATCCATTAATTACAAATTCCAAATCATCTTTGTGTGGTCCAACGCTCGTATAGTTTAACATCCGATCCTTTGCAAGGCAATTTTCCAACTCATGCTTAAAATCACCTTTAACACTATTCAAATAATTAAGGGAGACATCCTCTTTACTTAAACTAATAAATTCATAATTTTTATTGAATAATGGTTGAAACTCTTTCAAGAAAGACTTTCTGGTTTCAACAATTTTAATACCATAATTTATCAATTGTTCCGTCCAAATATCAAGAGTTTCCTTATCATAGTAGTTTTGCTCAAAAAAATTCCTTAATAAGGCATTCCTTTGTTTTAACACATGAGTATATTGAACGAGTTGGTCGAGATAGTACCTGTCGTATTGAGAAATAATAGCGTCTATGAATTTCCTTCGAATTTCACTTGATTCGTATATTAATTCGTTATCTGCCGGCGAGATCATTACAACAGGTATAAACCCTATGTGGTCACTTAACTTCTCATATTCAAGCTGATTACGTTTAAACACCTTTTTTTGATTCCTTTTTACGCTGCATTGCAACTCAACCGGTTCATTATTCTTTTCGAAAACGCCTTGAATCATAAAAAACGGTTCACTATGCCTAATGTTTTGGCTGTCTACAGTATTAAAATAACTTTTACTAAAGGCTAAATAATGAATGGCATCTAATAAATTGGTTTTACCGATACCATTTTGACCAACAAAACAATTCAGTTTACGTGAAAAACTACCCTCAAAATGCTCGTAATTTTTAAAATTTAATAAGGTTAAACTGTTTAGATACATTATTTTGTGGCAAAATTAAGCCAAAATTGTGCTTTTTTAATGCTAAGTGCTTCTTTTTTATAAAAAAATCTTATCTTCGCTGACTAATTTTTTGAAAGCAATGTCTGAATTGAATAATGAAACAACTGTAGAAGAAACTGTTGTTGAAGAAAGTAGTACAGCAAAAAAGGCTGTAGACCCTAGTTTACAAGGTATACAATTGTTTTATGAAAACAATAAAAAAGCTGTGCAGTACATCGGTGGTGGTTTTCTTTTACTGCTTGTAGCTGTTGTTTACTATAAATTTTACCACTTACCCGAACAAGAAAAACTTGCTTCTAACGAAATGTTTTGGGCACAAAATTACTTTGAAAAAGACAGCTTTAACATTGCTTTAAACGGTGGTGTGCCAGTAATGGCGCCTAGTGGTCAAAAGCAAATGATGGGTTTTTTACAAATTGCAGAAGAATTTAGTTCAACTAAACAAGGTAGTTTAGCTCATTACTGCGCTGGTATTTGTTTGTTACGTACAGGTAAATATCAAGATGCAATTGAACATTTAAAACAGTTTAATGGCAATGATGAAATCGTTGCTCCTATAGCTGTTGGTGCTATTGGTGATTGTTATATGGAATTAAAAAATACAGATGACGCAATTAATTATTACTTAAAAGCAGCTGATAAAAGTCGTAACTCGTTTACAGCTCCATTTTACTTAAAAAAAGCAGCATTTGGTTACGAATTAAAAAACCAGTTTGCGCAATCTATCGAGATATTTGAGCGCATCAAAAAAGAATATTATCGTTCAGACGAAGGAAAGGATGCTGACAAAGAAATTGCCAGACTTAAAGCACTAGGAAATTTATAAACTCTTTGAAAACTTCAAAAAAGGTTGACTCAAGGTCAGCCTTTTTTTATTCTAACTTATTTATATGGCCACACAAAACAACAATTTATCAATCGTAAAAGGCAGCAGTCAATTTAATATTACCGGGAACGAAGTTATATCAATTGTTTATGCTGAATGGAATGAAGAAGTAACTGTGCCCTTAATGAATGGTGCTAAAGAAAAATTGATTGAACTTGGGATTGCTTCGGTAAATATCCATATACATCAAGTGCCGGGCGCATTTGAATTAGTTGCCGGATCAAAATTAATACTTGATATGGAAATGCCCGATGCTCTAATTGCAATAGGATGTGTAATACAAGGAGAAACAAAACACTTTGATTACATTTGTAGCGCTGTAACACAAGGGTTAACAACATTAAATACAAGTTATGATACACCATGTATTTTTGGCGTATTAACTACCGACAATTTACAACAAGCACTTGATAGAGCAGGCGGAAAGCATGGCAACAAAGGTCATGAAGCGGCTATAACCGCTGTTAAAATGATTTCACTTCAAAACAAACTATTAAGCACCTACGAAAACGAACAAACAGCTGATTTTGAAGATCAGGAATAATTTAATAGCTTTGTGCTGCTAACATTTTAAGGAATCTTGTGAAAATCAAGAGCTGGCGCGCAACCGTAAAGTAATACTACTAAGTCGGGATACTTAAGTTTAGCAAAAACTATTGCTCGCGGTACAGCAACAGTTGCAAACAAAATTCATTGTTTGTTTAGTAATGTATCGTTTTGGTACATGAGTTTTACAAAAAAAAATACGCTTTTACTTTTTCAACTAATCGCTCTATTAGCTAATGCACAATTTCATCCGCAAGTTGGAATTGCAGGCAATAATGCCATTCATAAGGATAGTTCAATTATTAAATCTTGGGCAGCTTCGTGTAAAATCAATAGAGGATATCAAGATATTACAAACACTAGTTTAGGCTTAACGAATACCGGCGACTCCAGTCTGGTAATCGGCGCCGCTGATGGTTCGGGCGTTGTGAGTTTAGGGGATGGTGGTGAAGCCATTCTTACGTTTAATTCGCCTATTATCAACGGACCAGGTGTTGATTTTTGTGTTTTTGAAAATGCCTTTCTTCCAGGGT
Organism: Bacteroidota bacterium; assembly: GCA_020403265.1. GTDB lineage: Bacteria > Bacteroidota > Bacteroidia > B-17B0 > Aurantibacillaceae > Aurantibacillus. The sequence goes on along the minus strand of JADBXZ010000002.1, from coordinate 171,441 downwards.
TTTTAGAGTTAGCAACCGTATCTGTAAGCAGTGACGGGATTAATTATTTTACTTTTCCGCCTACCTCTAACACACCAACACTAACTCAAGTTGGTCCCTTTGATGCCGTTTTAGATGCCTCCAAATTAAACAACTTGGCAGGAAAGTACATTGCTAACTATGGCACACCTTTTGATTTGCAAGAATTGGCAGGGAACTTACAACTGAATATTAATGCCATTACGCATGTTAAAATTAAAGATGTTGTTGGATGTTTGAGTTGTAATAATAAAACTTTAGATAAAAACAACCAAGTAATTAACGACCCCTTTACTACACCATTTGCCAGCGGAGGCTTTGATTTAGATGCAATAGGAGTTATAAATCAACAACCCGTGAATATTGTAGAATTTGAAAAACTAAACGCAAACATTCAATTTTCACAAACACATTCTACATTAATTGTAAAAAACCTTAATCAAACCCCTGTGCAAATTGAGCTGTTAAATTCAATTGGGCTTTGTGTTAAAAGGACTTTCATAGAACCATCACATGAAATAAAAATTGAAGGGTTATGTGCTGGTTTATACTTTGCCGATTTTTTTTATAGATCCGTTAAATTTTCAAGAAAAGTGATTATATATTGAATGCTTTTAAAATAATCTAAGAAACAGTATTTTTGTTAAAATTGATTAATGCCGTTTATTAATGAAATAATTTCTGAGTTTCAAAACCAACAATTAGCATTTGTTGCTTTCGTTAAACATAATTTGAAAAATCCATCTTTCACCAATGTTTATTATTGCGTATTACTTGCTTATTTATTTTGCTTTTTTCTTGAAGTAATTTTACCCAAACAAAGAAAACATGGCTTGTTAAATCGTAAATTTTTTTGGCAAGATACATTTTACGTATTATTTAACGACCTACTTATTTACGCGCTTGGATTCTTTGCTTTATGTGCCGTAAGTGAATTTATTTTTCTTAAATTTTTGAGCTTATTCAATATTAATTCATTAACGATAGTGGATATCAAAACATGGAATCCTTTATTTCAAGTGCTAATCATGTTTTTGATTCAAGATTTTTGCGAGTTCATAGCACACATTCTATTACATCGCTCAAATTTCCTATGGAAATTTCATAAAATTCATCATGCCCAGGAAGAATTAGGCGCCGCGTCTACAAGGCATTTTCACTTTCTAGAAATGTGTGTGTTCAAACCAATTATTTACCTTCCATTTGCAATGATTGGTTATAGCGTTGTAGATTATTTTCTATTTCAAATTACTGTTCAAAATGTATGGGGATTTTTCACACATTGTAACATCAAAGTAAAATGGGGCATTCTAAATTACATTATAAACACACCTGAAACACATGCGTGGCATCATGCCAAAAATATCCCCAATAAATATGGGGTCAACTACGCCTCTATCCTTAACATCTGGGATTTATTATTTGGATATTTTTATCTACCCAAAGATAAGTCTCCAATTTTGGGTGTTGAAAACAATAATGTTCCAAAAAGTTTTTTAGGTCAATTAATATATCCATTTAAGAAAAGTTAAATATCTCGCCTCAGGTTCTTCTTTTATTTTTTAATTTCAAAAACTCCTCTTAATTAACAACCTATAGTTTTGTTCATAAAAACCCAAGTTATTGAGTGAATCGTAGGTTTTAACGAGTAAAAAAACACTTCGTTTCACTCTATTCTATTAAATTTAACAAAATTTTAAGCATGAAAAAATTAGTCCCCATTACCATCTTTTTTTTAACCTTTTTCTTTTATCAATCAAAAGCCTGTCATGGTTTAGCTATTTCCGGTTTGAATATAACTGTTGGCGCAACAGGTGTGACAATTAACGGCTCTTCTAATGGGAGTACTTGTGGTTGCGGTCCTTATTGGATGCAAGCAGAAATAGCATGTACTGCTGCTGGGTTAACAGCCATTCCTCCAGCCACACTTCAAGCTATTTTGGATGGTTGGTCTACTCCAGCAATTGTTAACTATAATTCGCATCCTTGGTATAATTCTTTGTTAAATATTCCAGCTTATACTACAGGTAATTGGAACGGTGATAATTGCGTTTTGGAACCCTACCACTCTATCTTTATTCCGTTTACGAATCTTTGTCCCGGCCAAACATACTTTGTTGCGGTCCGGGAATATCTCGGGGGATCAACTGCCAATCCTCCTACAGGACCTTGGAGCGCCGTTCAATCATTTGTTGTGCCCGGTGTTGCAACACCTTTAAACTTTAGTTTAGTTGCAACTCCGCCAAATTATTGCCCTCCAGGAGCAACAACTATTGCTATTACAAATACTGCTAGTAGTTCTTGTGGAGTAAATTCATTCTTGTGGAGTCCTGGTGGTTCAACTTCTGCCTCCAGTATTGTTGTTAGCCCAGGAACAACTACCACATATTCTGTAACCATGAGTGCTACTTGTAAAACTCCTGTTACTAGAACAATTACAATCAATGTTGGTGTTACGCCTAATGCCGCTTTTACACCTAATAATCCAACCATTTGTACAGGTAACGCAATTAATTTTACACATACTGGTTCGGCCGGCGTAACTCACACTTGGTCAGCAGCTCCTGCTGCCGGGGTCACAAACGCTACACCAAACGCAGCAAATCCTAGCATGACCTTTGCCAATCCCGGAGCGTATGTCGTCACGCATGTCGTCTCCAACGGTGTTTGTAGTCATACAGTTACCACAAGTGTTACTGTAAACGCTGGTCCAAATGCATTATTTAATATCCCACTTGCAACACAATGTTTAAGTGGTAACAATTATAATTTTAATGCTGCAAGTGGCGTTGGTGTGCATAGTTACAGCTTCAATCCATCTGTTGGTGCACCAGCAGTAGGAGGAACAGCAAATTATGCAGGTAGTTTTAGCGCAGCAGGTGTTTTCACTGTAGTACATACTGTAACCAATGCCGGTTGTACAGCAACAGCCCAAAATGTGGTTACCGTTAATCCCCAGCCATCTGCCACCAATAACTTTACTAATGCTAACTGTGGCAACCCAAATGGTATCATTGTAATTAACAACACCAGTCCACTCGGGCAAACCATTACAAGTTATACCAGCAACTTAGGTACTGTTACTGGGCAAACCGTTAATAATGTTCCCGCAGGGACTGCTATTATTGGTTTAACAAATAATTTTGGTTGTACCTTTACTATGAGTGTTCCAATTGGTAACTCTCCGGGCATTACAGCTTTAGCCACCACTTTCACTAATGCTACATGTGGTTTAAATAATGGCGCCATAGGACTTGGAGCCGTTACCGGTGGCTCGCCAACCTACAGCTATAATGTAAACGGTGGCTTATTTACTACAACGCCACCTTTAACCGGTTTAGCTCCCGGAACTTATACAATTGGTGTAAGAGATGTTAATAATTGCTTATTTACTAAAACTGTTACGATTGCTAGTTTTCCTGGCCCAACAAATTTAACATTTACAACGAGTGCAACGAGTTGTATTGCAAACACGGGTATTTTAGGTGTAACAGGTGTAACGGGCGGTACGCCGGCTTATACGTTTAGTTTAAATGGTGTAACCAGTACAAGTGTTGTTAACAGCTTAGCAGCCGGGCCAAAAACAATTACGGTAAAAGATGCTAATGGCTGTACGTATAGTGTTACAGCTAACATTCCAACCGTAAGTGGACCAACCGCAGCGATTGTTACGGTAAGTAATGCGGCGTGTGGTAACGCTAACGGTAGCGCAACGGTGAGTGGCGTATCAGGTGGTTCACCAGCTTACCAATACAACTTTAACGGATCAGGTTTTGGTGGTTCAACCATCAGTACAGGTCAAACAGCCGGTCCTAAAAATGTTGTTATTCAGGATGTAAACGGTTGTACTTTAACCGTTAATTATATTATCGGTAATACCGGTAGCCCGGCTTCAGCTTTAGCAACCAGCAGTAATGTAAGTTGTTTTGGTGGAAGCAATGGTTCATTCAGTGTTAGTACATCCGGTGGTACACCAGGTTACAGTTACACACTTACACCGGGTAACATCACCAACGGATTTGGTAACTTTACCGGATTACCCGCAGGCAACTACACAGTTAACGTAACCGACGCTGCAGGTTGTGTTGCAACTATTACCAACACCTTAACACAACCTACACAAGTTACACTGGCTGTAAGCAGTCAATCTACAAGTTGCTTTGGAGGTAATAACGGAACCATTACAGTTAACGGTAGTGGTGGAACAGGGCCTTACCAATACAACTTAAATGGAGGAGCTAACCAAGCCAGCGGTACCTTTACAACTAACATTACAGCTAACAACTATAACGTAACCGTTGTTGACAACAAAGGCTGTACAGCCAGTCAAACCATTGCCGTGGGTCAACCTCCGGCATTAAACGCCATTGTAAGCACTACTGCTGCTAACTGCAGCGCACCTAATGGTGTAGCAAGTGTTACAGTTGGTGGCGGAACACCAATTTACACTTACACATGGTTACCGGTGGGAGGCAATAATGCTGTAACTACAGGTGTTACATCCGGTAATTACACCGTAACTATTAAAGACAATAAAAACTGTACCTTAACTGCAGTAGCTAATGTTACTGCCGCATTAAGCGGTACAGCTGTTATAACAAACACCACGCATGTGAGTTGTTTTGGTGCTGCCAACGGCAGTTTAACCGCCAACATGGTGGGTGGAACAGCGCCATTAACCTATAGTTGGTCTAATGGTTCAACCAATCAAGTGGCAGGCGGTTTAGCTCCGGGTAATTACACCGTAACAGTCACCGATTTCTTTGGCTGTAAATCAAGCACCGTTGGAACCATTACACAACCTGCTTTACTAACGCTTGGCGGAACAGCTAATCCGGCTGCTTGCTTTAATACAGCTACCGGAACTGCCACTACTAATGTTATCAGTGGTGGAACACCTGGTTTTACTTACCTCTGGAATCCTGGTGGAGCAACTACCAATACCGTAGGTGGTTTAATTGCAGGTAACTACAGTTGTACCGTTACAGATGCCAATGGATGTACCGCCACACAAACTGTAAATATCACTCAGCCAAGTTCTATTACCATTGTTACCAATACCTTAACTGCTGCTTGTAATCAAAGTAACGGTGCTGTAAGCGCTACCTTAAGCGGGGGTACAGCTCCTTATACTTATACTTGGAGCACAGGGGTTAACGGAGCAGGCAATACCAGCAACCTAACAAGTCTTTTTGCAGGTACCTATACGATTCAAGTAAAAGACAACAACAACTGTTTACAAACATTAGCAGCAACCATTCCGAATGCTTCCGGCCCAAGTATCTCTATTTTAAGCCAAACCAACGTGAGTTGCTTTGGTGGTAATAATGGTATTGCTTCTTCACAAGTTACCGGTGGAACTGCCGGACCGGGTTTCCCAACCTTTAACTGGAGTAACGGACAAAACACAGGGATTGCTACTAATTTAAGCGCAGGGGTATACACCGTTGTTGCAACCGATGCTGCCGGTTGTATTACTTCTACCAGTGTTACCATTACCCAACCTAGCTCTTTAACCCTTAATGTAAGCGGAACCAATCCTAAATGTTTTAACGCTACCAATGGATCGGCTAATGCCGGTGTAGCCGGTGGTACAGGGCCATATAGCTATGCCTGGTTACCTGCTCCGGGAACCGGACCTACTTCTGCCACACCAAGCGGTATGGGCGCCGGTAATTATAACGTTACTGTAACCGACAACAATGGTTGTGTTATTAGTGGCTCGGTTAACTTAGCTAACCCTAATCCTTTATTAACCAGTGCCACAACTACCAATTTAAGCTGTTTTAACTCCGCTAATGGTATTGCCATTGCCAGTGCTACCAATGCCGTAGGTGCTGTATCTTATGTTTACATGGGTGGACCTGTGCCTATTACTACGCAAACAGCTACCGGCTTACAGGCTTTAACTTATACTTTAACGGCTACAGATCAAAATACATGTATAGCAACACATGTGTTTACACTCACGCAACCTGCTTTATTAACCGTAAGTATTAGCGCAACCGGAAGCGTTAGCTGTGCAGGTGGCTCTAATGGTTTTGCTACTGCTGCTCCTAGCGGTGGCACACCGGCTTATAGTTATGCTTGGAGTAATACACAGTCTGTAGCAACTGCTACCGGATTAGCCGCAGGACCTTACACTGTTACCATCACCGATTCTAAAGGTTGTGTGGCAACTACATCTGTGGCCATTATTCAACCTGCCGGTTTATCTGCTACTATTACCAGCTCTAATGTTACTTGTAACGGCTTAAACAATGGTGCTGCCAACATCGCTTATTCCGGCGGTATGGGTATCCCTAATTTCTTATGGCAACCAGGATTACAAACTGTTCCTAATCCTACTAACCTAGCTGTTCCTACAAGCACAGGCACATCTTCTCAAATACATACGGTTACTTTAACCGACGCTAATAATTGCCCTTTAACACGTACTGTGATGATTAGCCAGCCGGCTGCTTTAATTGCTAATGCTGTTAACATTGTTAACACTAACTGTAATCAAAGTAATGGTAGTGCTTCGGTTGCTGTGAGTGGTGGTGCCGGTGGTTATACTTATCAGTGGAGCAGTAATCCATTGTTTACAAACTCAAGCATTACAAATGTGTTAGCCGGTACTTATACCATTACCGTTACTGATGCCAATAATTGTACCGCCAGCGCAATTGCTCCAATTAATGATATACAAGGACCTACCATTTTAACGCAATCCAGTTCCAGTGTTATTTGTAACGGACAAAGTAATGGTATAGCTGCTGTAACAGCTACCGGTAACGTGAACCCAATTACATATCTTTGGAGTTATCTGGCACAGACAACCAGTAGCGTGAATAATTTACCGTTTGGTTTACACAGTGTTACTGTTAAAGATGGTGCTAATTGTATCACCAGCGCTACCTTTAATATTGTTCAGCCAACTCAAGTGGTAAGTGCTATTGGCGGCTTTACCAATGTAACTTGCAGTGGTGCTAATAATGGAATGGCCACTGTATTAGCTGCCGGTGGTAATAGTTTATATACTTACAGCTGGACACCTAGTGGTTCTACTTCGGCTACTTTAACTAATGCTGCGCCTGGTATTTATACCGTGGTCGTAAAAGATGTTAATAATTGTCCAAGTACCTCTACAGTTAATTTAACTCAGCCTAACGCTTTATTAATTACTACCAACACAGTGGTAACTATTAATTGTAATGGTGGAAATAACGGTTCTATTAACACAACTATTAGTGGGGGTACGCCGCTTTACAACCTTGTTTGGAGCCCTGCGCAACCGGCCAACCCTATCATCACCAACTTAACTGCCGGCACCTATTCATTGGTTGTAACGGATGCCCAGACTTGTTCTACCACCGCTGTATATAACATTACACAGCCTAGTGCTTTAGTCATCAACAGCACCTCTACTACTCAGGCTACTTGTTTACCGTTTAACAATGGAACAGCCTCCGTTAGTATTAGTGGCGGCACAAGTCCTTATGGATACAGCTGGAACACGCCTAGTCCTCAGTTAAGCGCCAATGCCAACAGTTTATCGCCGGGTACATGGGTGTTAACTACAACAGACAACAAGGGTTGTGTGATTACTGCTACGGCTATTATTACAGCTGCTCCTCTACCTACTTTAATTGCAAGTAGCACTAACATCTTATGTAACGGACAAGCTAATGGTACGGCTAGTGTTTCTGCTTCCGGTGTGGCTCCTTTTACTTACAGCTGGTCGCCTAACAATCAAACTTCCGCTGTTATTAATGGCTTAAATCCTGGTACATATACCGCACAGTTAACTGATGCTAATGGGTGTAAAACTTTTACCAGCGTCTTAATCACACAACCTGCACCGCTTTCTTTACCTGTATCTAATCCTCAAACTATTTGTTATGGCGCCAATGCAAGTGTGTTTGCGCAAGCTGCAGGTGGCACGGCTCCTTATAATTATACCCTTACTAATCTTGCTTCAGGGGTCTCTACTGCTTCTTCTACCGCAGGTGGCGCTATCATCAACTCTACTTACACCGCTAACGCAACATTCACCGCTTTTGTAATCGATGCTAACGGTTGCTCTGCGCAAGCTAACCCCGGTATTATTAATGTTAGACCTCCTTTGGCTATAATAGGAACTTCTTATACATTATGTGATAAAACGCCTGTTGCATTAAGTCCGACGATGATATTACCAGGTAACGGTGGACCATACTCATTTAACTGGACAGGTGTCGTTCCAAATCCTACTGCTCAAAGCAATACAATTAATGCAAATTATTTAACAAACCCAAACACGTTTACAGTTACAATAACTGATGGTTGTAGTGTTTACACACCTTCATCAACAGCTGTGTTTAGTGTTTTTGTTAATCCAATTCCAAGTTTGTCCGTAACCAGCACCATGAATAAAGGCTGTGCGCCATTAACGGTTCAATACACAGGTTTATCTGATCAAACAAACTTAAACTATTTCTGGTCTTTATCTGCTGGAACCACCATTAATAATCCAAATGGCAACCCAATGATCCAAACCTTTGCTCCGGGTAGTTACTCTTACAATGTTATTGTAACCAATCAACAAACAGGATGTTTTAATGCTTTAAACAACCAATTTGCTGCAGAAAGCTGGTCAGTACCGGTTGCTGATTTTTACGCCAATCCAACCAGCGCACCATTGTTAGAGCCAACTATCACCTTTACCAATCAATCAATCGGCGCAAGTTCTTACTTCTGGGATTTTGGTGATTTTAGTTCTAACAACAACACCTCTAATGCCATCCATCCATCACACATTTATAACATGGTTGGAAATTACAATGTATACTTAGTAGCCATTAACTCAAAAGGTTGTAAAGATACTGCTATGCGTGTGGTTGAAATAACACCGGAGATGGCAGTTTACATTCCTAATGCCTTTACACCGGATCAAAATGGAAGAAACGACCGATTCTTAGTGTTTGGTGTTGGTATAGATGAAAATCAATTTAGAATGGAAATTTACGATCGTTGGGGCGAGTTAATTCATTCTACCACCAACTTTAAAGAAGGTTGGGACGGCAAAGCCAAAGGTGCCGAAAATCAAGCTCAGGATGGTGTTTACATCTATCGAATTTTAATTACCGATTTGGCAGGTAACAAGAAAACATACGTAGGTCATGTGACCTTGTTAAAATAGGGAAACTAATCAATTTGAAAAGGCAGTCTAAAGGCTGCCTTTTTTGATTATAGTTGTACAATAAGTATATTTGTTAATGAAAATTATAACTATGAAAAAACTTGTTTTATTATTGCTAACCTTTATCACATTAGGTTATAAAAGTCAGACTACTTTAGAAGGGGATAAAATTATAGGACTTTGGGAAGTGGGGAGCGGAAAAGCGAGAATTAAGGTTACAAAATACGGTGACAAATACGGTGGTAAAATAGTTTGGTTAAGAGATCCGTTGGATGAAAAGGGAGAAAAAAAAGTTGATAAAAATAATCCGGAAGAAACAAAAAGAACAATGCCATTACTTGGATTAAACAACTTGTTGGGTTTTTCGTACAAGGAAAAAGGCGAATATTCGGGAGGAACGATATATGACCCTGAGAATGGAAATACCTATAATTGTGTAATTAATCTTGAAGATGAAAATACTATACAAGTAAGAGGATACATTGGCGTACAGCTTTTTGGCAGAACAGATACATGGAAACGCGTTGTTCTAAAACAAACAAAATGAAAAAAATAAGCTTAATCTTACTTGGAAGTTTCTACCTTACAATAGCCAGAGCACAACAACCAATTGACAGTATTAAAAAAATTGAGGAAGAAGATTTTTCTCAATACGCAAATGTTGAAGTAGCTACATCAACCGTAGTAACAAAAAAGTATTGTAGTCAAAAAATTGTTGGCTTGAGTCCGGCTAAGTTAATTAGTATTGGATATGATTATGTGGGCAATAATGAACTTGGTTTAGATACATTTGATAATATTTATGGTAACCAAGCAACAATTCTAAACAATAGCGGTGTAAGATTAGCAGCAAACTTCCCAGTAATATCAAACAACAAAATGATACTTAATTTAGGATTTAGTTATCTAGACTTTAAATACCGTTTTAAAGAGCCAATAAACAATATTCACCCATTTAACTACACACTTGCAAAGAATGGACTGAGAAGCTACGGGCTAAATGGAACATTATTTAAACCCCTTAATGAGACGCATTTTTTGATATTACAAAGTAGCCTCGATTTAAACGGTGATTTTGCATTAACGGAATTTCCGATAAGCGAAGCACTTAAAGTAAGTGGGGCATTGTTATATGGCTTTAAACCACACGAAAGATTGCAATATGCATTTGGTGTTACTAGAACTTACAGAGCAGGAGAAGTTAATTATTTGCCAATTTTTTTATACAACTACACGTTTAAAAATAAAAAATGGGGAATAGAAATGTTATTGCCGGCAAGGGCTAACGTAAGGTACACGTTTAATGCCAGAAACATGTTATTTGCAGGGTTTGAATTAGAAGGAAATTCATATGCACTCACCAAAATGACAAATGATTTTAATCTAATACAATATAAAAACTTACAATTAAGAAGAAGTGAAATTAGAGCTAGAATAACTTATGAAAGAAGTTTATATAAATTTATTTGGATTAGTTTACAGGCAGGATATAGAATTAACTATAACATGAACATTGATAATGGTGAATTTTATAGAGGGTTTGGCGATAAACCATATTTATTGAATAATAGTTTAAGCAGTGCGTTATACTTTAACTTTAGCCTGAATTTAGTTTCTCCTTAGAGAAGCTAATTAGAAGAAATTAACTTTGTTCGAATGGCAGTAATTTGATTCGAAATAGGTCCGATTGATGCAACATCGTTTAAGCCAGTTTCCTTTTGTGCCTTAAATAAAGCCTTTAACTTTTTAAGATCTACAACCAAAAACTGAGAGGCCTCATCTAACTCACAAGCTTCAAGCATAATTATTAGATTTTGTAAAGATTCATCTTGCTTTGTTACCGCTTTAATTAAATTTTCTGTTTTTATTTCGTTAGCAAACACACAAGCTACGTATAACCCCTCCACCCATGCGCCACTCAATATTAAAGCAGAAGTTGAAGCACGTCCGTTTAATCTTAAGATTTCATCGCTTTTTTTGAATGCTTGAGAAACAATTTCCAAAGTTGAATCCTTAATGCCTTTATTGCTGTCTAAACGTTCGAACATACTTTTATTAAAGGCATCGCTCACGCCAACTTGTGTAGCCAATACATTTACACTTTCAAGAAACAATAAACTCTCTTGTGTTTGATCAAAAATATTTGTGATATTTAGATCAGAACCATAAATACCTAAATTAATTCCTTTATAAAACTCATTTGTGTATTTCTTAACATCCATAGGGTTGTTAAGAACGTCCCCGTTATAGGTAATTTTATTTTCATCAATAAGTTTAAGTATTTCTGTTCGATCAGGCAATGTTAAAAAAACCTGTTCAGCGTTTATTTTACTCTCAATTACCTTTTTTTCTATTATATCATCAACTTTCATCTCATCATCACCGGAAGATTTACAGCCAATTAAACAAATAGTGAAAAAAATGAGTAAGTTTTTCATTTCAACAAATATACAAATAATTAAATACTCAAAAAGGTGTAACTAGATACATTATTTTTTTACACCGTTTTTATAGGTCATCCTGCTCATTTCTTTACCATTTTTGTCGTAGAAAATCCAGTCTCCGTCAGGAACACTTTGAACTTTGCTTTTCCTTCTGTCTTTTACAATTTTATAAGTACAACTACTTTGTAATTTAGCGTTGGTATAGTAACTTAAACTCGTTCCGCTTAATTTGCCCTTTTTAAAATTTTGTACCCTATTAATTCCTCCGGTTTCATAATAGTAAGTCCATGTTCCTTGCTGGTGGCCCTTTCTGTATTTACCTTTAGAGTCCAAAAAGTTGCCCCTTTCGTGCCAACTGCTAAATTTCCCATGTTTTATTCCGTTTACATAAGAACATTTCTCACGCTGAGAACCGCTTTCATAATAATAATTCCATTCGCCTTGTTTTTTACCTTTTGAATTATACTTACCAATATAATTTGGCTTTGCATTACAAAACCAACCTTTCCAAAGTCCTGTTAACAAGTCATCGGTAAAATTTCCTTCATCTTTTTTTGTGCCATTTTCGCACCAACTTGTCCATAAACCATTTGCCTTTCCGTTTATGTAATTTCCTTCTTGTAATTTTTTTCCATTCTCCCACCAGGTGGTCCAAATACCAGTTTTTACATCGGCTTCATAATCACCTTGCCTCCATTTTTCACCTGTTCTGTAATAAAAAAACCAAGTAGCTGTTTTCTTGTCTTTTAAGAAATTGCCCTCGCTTTCCAGTTTTCCGTTGGTATAATAATAACTCCATTTGCCGTCGCGTATATTATCAATAAAATTTCCTTGCATTTCAAGTTTTCCATCTTCAAAATAAAACTTCCATATCCCATCCTTTTTATTATTTGTAAAATTGCCTTCGCTCTTTGCATGATGGTTTGGGTAAAATGAAGAATAATAACCATTTAATAATCCTTGTTCATAATTGGCTTGGTAATCCAACTCTCCATTTGGATGAAAAAATCTCCAGAGGCCATTTTGTAATCCGTTTAAATAAGCTCCTGTAGCTCTAACAATACCATTATCGTAGTTAGCAGTTAAACTGCCATTACCATTTGAAACTAATTGTCTACCCTTGTTATCCCATAAATTAATGAGTAAAAGTGTACTATCTTTATATTCTTTGTCAAATTTCTTAGTCTTATTAGCGTAGTATTCTTCCCATTTACCGCAAGGTTTACCATTACAATAATTTTGAACACTGCTAATGCTTCCATCAATAAAATAGGATTCAACTTTACCTACCCGCTTATCTCTGTCGAAATTTCCCTTACTTTCTATTTGTCCATTTTCAAAATAATATATCCATTCACCTTCTTTTCTCCCTTTATCAAAAGGTTCTTTACTTTTTACCTTACCGTTTTCGTAAAACGAAGTCCATGTGCTATCTGCCAAATCATTATCATATTTGGTTATTTGAGCCAACTTCCCTGATTTAAAATAATACAAATTTCTTCCCCATTTTTTACCTCTGAACCAATGTTCTCTGGCCTTTACAGTACCATCTTCAAAATAAAATATCCATGTGCTATCCTCTTTCCCATAATTGTAATAACCCCTCCTGCTAACATTGCCTGACTTGTAAAATTCTGTATGCAAACCATGGGGCATTCCCTTATAATAATCTGTTTCTGACTTAAGTTGTGTTTGTTTGTTGTCGTAAAACTCCTGCTTTAATTGAGCATTAGAAACTGATAGAAGAATAAAAAAGAAAATTACACAATAATTGAACCTAAACATAATTGATAAAGTTATTTACCATAACGCAATTAATTTAATTATGTAACAAAAATTGCTAACAATTATACTTTAAAACTACTTCAAATTAAGGAGCTCGTTAGTTTTTAAAAACAAATCCATAAAAATTAATTTTGGATTGGCGTTTCTTTCAATGTAATAATAATTAGTATTAAACTCATCAATTAATTTCTCATAATTATTCTGATTAATAAATGGAGAAAATTTTTCAAGGAATTGTTTTTCGCTTCCACCTAATCTCACTAAGTTCTTTTCACCATAATTATGCATTAAAGCATCTCTAAAAACTTCTAAACCATATTGGAAGAATTGCTTTTGTTTTTCCCTTCCAACCGTCGACATCTCATCTATCCATTGTAAAACCTTATTGCAATCAAATTTGAGAGCCAAACGCATAAAATTTTGAAAATTAGTGAGCAACGAAACGCTTTCTTCATTATTAGTTAGTGTTGCTATTGCTTCCGAGTAACTTCCGTTAGCAAGCAAGGAGGTTTGTTTCGCTAATTCATGTGTTATATTGAACTGCTTTTGAAGCGCAAGTTCAATTTCAATATCAGACAAAGCGTAAAAAGGTATTTGCTGTACGCGAGATAAAATTGTAGGCAACAACTGCTCAGGTGAATTGCACACCAAAACAAAAATGGTTTGATCCGGTGGTTCCTCCAACACTTTTAACAATTTGTTAGCCGCTTCATTGTTCATTTTTTCGGGTAACCAAATAAGCATTGTTTTGTAAGAACCTTCATAGCTGGTGTAACTTAATGTTTTCAATATAGCATTAGCCTCCTCCACCGGAATAATAGGCTGCTTATTATCTGCTGAAATTTCATTGAACCATTGATTTAGTGTTAAATAATTATTTTGTAAAACACCCTCTCTAAATTCTTTAATCACATCAACACTGCTTTTTACATCCTTGCTTTTTGCAATTGGATAAACAAAATGCATGTCAGGATGAATTAGCCTATTAACTTTTAAACAACTATTACACTCGCCACAAGCCCCATCATCACTTCTCTTAGTGCAATACAAATGTTGTATAAATGCAATTGCTGCCGGCAAATTCCCAGTACCCTCCTTACCAGTAAACATTAAAGCATGCGGTACACGTTGCTCATTAATCATTTTCTTTAAGCGCAACTTTGCTTCATTTTGACCTATAATGTTGTTATAATGCATTAGATCATAAATATAGAGGATATTTTGCCAAATGGCGCTTTAGGTTAATTAACAATCGATTAATTTTGAGCTTAGTGGTCACTATTTTTTAACCATAAATATTTTTTTAAAAGGCTCCTTTCTATTATATTTGTGTATTAAGGATTATTATGGGACAAGAGAACAAGGCCTCGATCAAGAGCAATTTGAGTTTTGATGATTTTAAAAAAATTGTTTTAGCTGACTATCAATTAATTAATGAAAGCCGCCAAGCGAGTTTACTGGGCAGAAAAGAAGTGTTAACCGGAAAGGCTAAATTTGGAATATTTGGAGATGGAAAAGAGTTGGCGCAAGTTGCTTTAAGTAAGGTGTTTAATAATGGCGATTTTAGAAGTGGCTATTATCGAGACCAAACTTTTATGTTGGCTATTAATGCCATCAACCTTCAGCAATGGTTTGCAGGATTATATGCTCATACTGATATTGACTATGAGCCTATGAGCGCCGGAAGACAGATGGGTGGTCATTTTGCTACACATAGCTTAAATGCAGATGGTACATTCAAAGCCATTGTCAATCAAAAAAACTCAAGTAGTGATATTTCTCCAACTGCTTCACAAATCCCTCGTTTACTAGGATTAGCATATGCTTCGCATTTTTATAGAATTAACAAGGATTTACAAGTTGCCCCATTCTCAAACTATAGTCATAAAGGTAATGAAATTGCATTCGGCACAATAGGTGATGCCAGTACAAGCGAAGGTTTGTTTTGGGAAGCTATTAATGCCGCGGGAGTCCTTCAGGTACCAATGTTGGTGAGTGTTTGGGACGATGGTCATGGTATATCTGTTCCGAAAAAATACCAAACTACGAAAGAAAATATTAGTGAAGTTTTAAAGGGCTTTCAGCGCGACGCAAATGGAAAAGGCTATGAAATTTTTAAAACTAAAGGCTGGGATTATGCTCATTTGTGCGAAACTTATGAAAAGGCAGCCAAAATTTGTCGCGAAGAGCATGTACCCGTTTTGATTCATGTGGAGGAGGTGACTCAGCCTCAAGGGCATAGCACCAGTGGTAGTCATGAACGCTACAAAAGTAAAGAGCGCCTGCAATGGGAACAAGATTTTGATTGTGTAAGACAAATGCGGTTGTGGATATTGGCCAATGCCATCGCCAGCGAAAACGAACTTACCAAAATTGAAGAGGAAGCTAAAGAATCGGTAAGAGTTGCAAAAAATACTGCATGGTCGGACTATCTGACACCAATAAAAAATGAAGTTGAGAAGGTTACAGCAATATTACATCAATTAAACAATACTGATTGCAATAGACTTGCAAGTGAATTAAAAAGTATTAAAGAACCTATCAGAAAGGATATTAATACAACTGCAAAAGCTGCACTTAGATATATCATTGGTGAAGCAAGTGAAGCAAAAAACAAACTCATTCAATGGTTAGAAGCCTCAAAGATTCAGAATGAGCATCGCTATGGATCTCACCTATACTCACAATCAGATTTTAAAGTTTCTAACATTCAACCTTGCTCAGTTGAATATTCTGAAGATAAAATGGTTGATGGAAGAGAAATATTAAGAGATAATTTTGATGCTATTCTAAGTAAATACCCGCAAACACTTATCTTTGGAGAAGACTCAGGTAAAATTGGCGGGGTAAATCAAGGACTAGAGGGGCTTCAGGCTAAATATGGCGAACATAGAGTTTTTGACACCGGTATTAGAGAGGCTACAATTATGGGACAAGCTATTGGACTAGCCATGCGTGGATTAAGGCCAATAGCTGAGATTCAGTATTTAGATTATTTGTTATACGCTTTGCAATTAATGAGTGATGATTTAGCAACTGTGCATTGGAGAACAAAAGGTCTCCAAAAAGCACCTGTCATAATCAGAACTCGTGGACATCGCCTAGAAGGAGTTTGGCATAGTGGTTCGCCTATGGGTATGATTGTGCATGCTTGCCGAGGTATTAATGTCTGTGTTCCAAGGAATATGACTGTTGCCTCCGGTTTTTACAATACATTATTAGAAGCAGACGAGCCAGCCCTAATAGTTGAGCCATTAAATGGCTATCGCTTAAAAGAAAAACAACCTTCTAATTTCGGTAAATATAAAATTGAATTAGGTGTTCCTGAAACTTTAAATAGTGGTAGCGATGTTACCTTAGTAACCTATGGTAGTTGTGTTAGAATCGCTCAAGATGCAATTAAACTTTTAGAATCTTTTAATATTAGTGTTGAACTTATCGATTTGCAAACCCTGATTCCTTTTGATAAAAATCAAAGTATTGTAACCTCTGTGAAGAAAACAAATCGTTTAGTTGTGCTTGATGAAGATGTTCCGGGTGGAGCAAGCGCATACATTCTTCAAAAGATTTTAGAAGAACAACAAGCTTATAAGCACCTTGACTCAGCTCCTATAACCATTACTGCCAAGGAACATCGTCCTGCTTATGGCAGTGATGGTGATTACTTTAGCAAACCTAGTGTTGATGATGTGTTTGAAATTATTTATAATTTAATGCATGAAAGCAACCCAACCACGTATCCTAAAATTTATTAATATTGTACTTTGCAAAAAAATGAAAAACAAATTTTACTTTATCGCTTTCTTACTTTTAAGTTTTAGTTTAAATGCGCAAAAAGAAGAGGAAGGAAAATTCATAAGAGAGGTTGTTAGTTTAGAGATTGAACGTCCTAAACCAACTAATCCTAATCCTGATGTGCCAGACACCTTGCCACCTACAATGGCAGCGCCCGAAGCCGAGGTTTTAAAGCGTGCTGAAAATTGGTACAAAGTGAAAAATAATGGTTATGAAAAAAGCAGTGGGGCCATTTCAGGTAAAACAGTTGCTTGTAAAGCTACTTTTGTATTCAAGCAAAAAGTATTAAACCCAGAAAATGATGTGGATGGTAAAATTATGATGGATGTTGTAGTTGAAGCCAAGGAGGGAAAATATAGATACACTGTGAAAAATATTACTCACAAAGCTAATAAACCGGGCATGGATTGTGGTGATGTTTATGGCAAAATACCGGCATGTGGTTCAATGAAGGTGAATGATCTTACCTGGAAACACGTTAAATCAGCAGCATTCAATAGTGCAAAAATATTAGTTGCTGACTTAAAAGCAAAAATGAAGATTAGCAGCGAGGAAGCGAAAGACGAATGGTAATAAAATTACCAAATGTAAAACTCCTCGTTCCACATTGATTTAAACCACTTCTCTTTTCCAAACCGGCCTTCCATATCCTTTTTAACCTCATCCACTTGTTTTACTTTTTTCTTTTTTGGGAACTGTAATTCACTTGGTTCCACTGATGCCAGCACCTCAACCTTTTTGGCAAAATATATAATTCCACCATCCTCTGTTGCCAAACCCAAAATTAAGCCAGGTAACCCGCAATAACTCTCTGGTCCAACTTGAGGCAAAATGTCATAACTGAACCAAGCATAAATTTTGGTGCTGTCATTAGCCTGCCATATAGCTTTTCTACAATTATAACCTGCTATTTTCCTGCCACTTTCTGTTATTTTCCAACTTCTCTTAACCAAACTATCTGTAAGTAATAATTCCTCACCCCATAAATTCTTTTTTAAAAATCTTTTTCCCGCGTTAGTGTTTTGGTAGGTAGTATTTTTTTGTGTGGCCCACTCAATTTGATCTCTTAATTCTGATTCTTGCGGCTTAAATACTGACAATGAATCTGACACGATAAGATCAAACATATCCACTTTAATTTTATTCTCCTCTTTAATCCATCTTTGTGTTCTTTCCTCTTTGTATTTTTTAAACAAATTAGTTTTACGCTCATAAACAACCTTAACCCTTGTTATCTGAGCAGAATTAAACAATACCATTAATAAAAAGGCAAATAAATTAATCCATTTCATCTTCATTTTCCTTGGCCTTTTGACTGTTAAACTTATATGTTACCCTCAATAAAAAAAATCGCCTTATGATTTGTGTTTTAGTATCAGTTATTTGATTGGCGTATACTTGACGATTATTGTTAATGTTTTGATTTAAAATATCATTCGCCTCAAAAGAGAGAATTAAATTTTCGCGCTTAAAAAATGTTTTATTAACGGCCGCATTCCAAATAACAAAATTCAGGTTATAGCCATTTGCTCTATTGCCATTATTAGTATAGGTAGCATCCGTTGAAACATTAAATTTTTTGGGCAATTTAAAGTAAATATTTGAAGTCAGTTCATAAGTATAATAAGGTTGATTAGTTAAATTGCTAATATCGGATTTAGGACGGTTGTATGAATAATTCCCTCCGACTCTTATCTGCATTGATTCAGATTCTTTCGCTATGTATAACCCCGGAGTTACACCTAAATTTTGCTGAGAATTTTTTTGTGAATTAATGTAGCTAATGTTCTGAGAAAAATTACCATTTAAGTTATATTCAATTTTAAGATACTTTTTAAAAATTGGGAAACCACCACCCATCCAAAAGTTTGAAAAATAATTTCCTTTGCTCACATTAATTGGCTGTGAGGTAGCCTTGCCAAGTTCATCAAACGTTGTAATATTGGTGATTTGATTTGCTACACTATTGTAATTTAATCCACTATAAAAATTTACCTCGCTTACACCTTTCCAAAAATAATAATTCAAATTAAAATTATTTGTGAATGAAGGTTTTAAATCCGGATTACCAATATTGATTCGATTAGGATCAGTATTATCTATCACAGGCTGCAATTGCTGTAAGCTGGGGGGCTGTGCACTTGCCATATAATTAG
Organism: Bacteroidota bacterium; assembly: GCA_020403265.1. GTDB lineage: Bacteria > Bacteroidota > Bacteroidia > B-17B0 > Aurantibacillaceae > Aurantibacillus. The sequence goes on along the minus strand of JADBXZ010000002.1, from coordinate 152,080 downwards.
CACTAAAATTATTGCTTTGGCTAAAACGAATAGTTGCACCAGCGCTTGGTAAAATAAAATTAAATGATCGTGAAAGCGTTGTGTTGTTTGTTAAATTTTCGTTCACAAGAGCAATATTGCGATAAGCGCTACCGAGAGTAAAACGGTACTTCTTAACGTCATAAATTAATTTCCCCATTACTCGATTCAAGATTCGTGTGTTTGCAAAATTGTTGCTTTGCAAAGGATTAAGGAGATCGCTTCCTGTACTGTCTCTATCAAGTGTAGTTCGGTTGTTTTCGTTAAAAGTATGAATGAATTGATAGTTTAAATCAATCTTAAATTTTTTGTTCAAGGGCTCAATAAAATTGATCAAAACATCTTGTTGACGTTTAGAGTTAATTTCTTTTCTTATTTGTGCAAGAGCTCTGTTAGGCAATTGATTGGCATAATATATAAAATCGGTTTGAAGATTAGAATTAGTAAGTGCATCTGAAAAATCCGGCTTATAAACTAAATTCAACTCTCTGTTTTTTTTCATGAATTTTCTGTTTACTTTTAAATTCAAGTTATAATTTGTACTAAACTGCTTCCGTTTATTACTGATCTCCGTACTACGTTTTAAATTATTATCTGAACTGATAAAATCATCTTTTTGATAATTGTCACTTCGGCTTTCTGAGTATAAATATTGGGGTTTTAATGTTACCTCAGTTAAACTGTCTAGTTTAAAAACTACCTTTGCATTGGCTGTATGTTTTTGTCTATCAGTAAAATTATTAACTGTTTGCTTATTTGTGTAATTGGTATCTTGTAAAAAAAATTGTGTATTTGTTTCAGAGCCGGCGTTTAACAAGCCATTATTAAAAGTGTAATCAAAATTATACTTTGTGTTTTTGCCAATTCTGTCGTTATAATAAATGCCACTTTTTAATGTGCGTGGAATTCCAGTTCCCTCTTGGTCTCCATTGGATTCCCAATTGCCGTTATCTTCATTAAAACTCCATTGCTGCTCATTCGATAAACCATACTTATCATTATCTTCCCAATTAAAACTGTTTTTTGGTGTATTAGCGGTTAAGCCAAACAAACTTAATTTTCTGTTTTTACTGAATCGATTAAATAACAACTCACCTTCATAAAACTTCTGAAAATCACTTGCCCCTGCCGCTTTACCAAAATAGCCTTTTTTAGCATCTTCTTTAAGTTTTAAGTTAAGCACTTTTACTGTTTCATCTGAACTTTCGGTATTCTCGTTTTTTTTCTCAAACACTTGTACGGTTTCAACAGTATTTGCATTTAAATTACGTGTTGCGGAAGTAGGATCACTTCCAAAAAACTCATCACCATCAACCAAAACCTGGTCAACCTCTTTACCTTGAATGGTAATTTTACCTGCTGCATCTACTTTCATGCCTGGCAACTTCTTTAACAAATCCTCAACGGTGGCATTTGGCCTGACTTTAAAACTGTCGGCAGTAAACATAAGGGTATCGCCTTTGTAATAAATTTTTTCTTTGTAGGCTAAAACCTCAACTTCCTTTAGTTCTATGCTTTTTGGAGGCAAAACAATGTTTTTAATGTTAAAAACTGTGTCTTTTGGTGAAGGGACAATTAAATAGGTTTTATCATTAAAACTTGGGTGCGCCACCACCACAATATAAGTATCTAAAGGTACATTAAACGGCTTTAAAAAGCCGTTAACATCACTACGACTGAAATTAACCAATGTGCTATCTTTAAATTTAATCGCCATTAAAAGCGTGTTGGGTAAGGCACTTCTTTGAGCGCTATCCTGCTTTAGATTTCCCCAGAAACGTATTGACTGTGAATAACCAAAGCTAAAGCAAAACAAAATAAAGAAGAGCAGGGATGCTTTTTTTAATGACATAAAATGTTATAAGATCTGCAACTTAAAATGGTTACAGAAAAAACAAAACTAAAAATATTATAATTACCGCCTGAGATTGCGAATCCTAAAAAAGCAGAAAGTTTGTTAAACCAATAAATAGTAGTGAATAAGACCCGTTATGCTTTGTTTACAATTCGTTGCAAATACTTCCCAATAATATCAAACTCCAAATTAACAATATGCCCCGGTTGCAAGGATTTAAAATTTGTATGGTTGTAAGTATAAGGAATAATACAAACGCTTAAGCTATTTTCTTTACTATCTACAACAGTAAGGCTAACTCCATTAATGGTAATACTTCCTTTTTCAACTGTTAAAAATTTATCATCAACCGGGTGTATGAAGTTGTATTTCCAACTTCCATTTAAATCTTCAACACTCAAGCATTCAGCTGTGGTATCAACATGGCCTTGCACAATATGCCCATCAAACCTTCCGTTGGCAGGCATACAACGCTCTATATTTACTAAATCACCAATCCTAAGGTTATTTAAGTTGGTTTTGTTTAATGTTTCTTCAATCGCTGTTACAGTGTAATTATTACCCATAATTGCAACAACAGTCAAACAAACACCATTGTGAGCTAAACTTTGGTCAACCCTTAACTCCCCCGAGATAGCACAACTAAATGTAAAATGCTTGTTGGTACCTTCTTCCTTAACTTGTTCAAGTCTTGCTACTTCCTCTATAATTCCGGTGAACATCTTTTTGATTACTTAAATGATACGTTTCAACTTTTTTAGACCTTAAAATAAAAAGCCCTTTTAGATAACTAAAAGGGCTTGATTAAGTTTAAATTCAATTATTTTTTAACAAACTCACCCATGGTATTGTCAAAATTTAAGAAATATCCTCCTTTTGGAAGATTGCTAACATCTAGTTTACTACCGTATCCTTTTTTAACAATGTTTCCATATTGATCATACACCTCAAACATGGTTTCAATAGCTTTGTCTGATTTACCTTTTTCAAAAAAGTTAACGTCTTTACTTGCTTTTAACGGCGCAAAATCAACCGGTGGCACTTCGCTATTTAAATCAACCGCTTTACTTAAACGTGGCTGACCTGTGTAATCTGTTTGTCTTACTCTTACTTGATTTTTTCCGGAGTGCGGCGCTATTTTGAAAGTATAGTCATTACTTACAGGCGTTCCGTTCCCTTCAACCTCACCAACTTTAACCCATTTGTTCCATCTAAATTGTTCAACGGCAAAAGATAACTTACCGGTTTCTGATTTAGTGGTCCATTTAATTGTACCGTCTTTATCAGCGGTCATTGCAATTACCTCAAAAGTGCTCTTAGGCTTTAATACTTCAGGATTTAAAACTTTAGGCTTGCAACCTTCTTTATGTTTAATTTTAATTTCTACTTTATCTCCAATATTTAATTTATGAGGCTTCATATCAATCTCAAACGCGCTAGAGTTAGTTTCGTCTGTAGTGATATTTCCATTTACTAATACCTCCGTTACACAAAAACCAACACCTGCACTATTGCCATAAGGGTTTTGAACGTAAAGATTTTTCCCTTGGTAATTACCTTCCAAAATGATTATACCCTGAGCCTTTGAGGTAAACAAAGTTCCTAAGCATAAAAAAGCAACTATAATTAAATTTTTCATTAGTGTGTCAACAATTCTATAAGTATGCAATATTATAATCAATTTTTTGAATTACAAAATTATTTTGTCCTTAAATTGAGATATTTTCTAAGATTTTTTTAGTATTTTTGGTCTTTACAAGCCATTTTTTACTATGAATAAGTCAATTACCCGCATTTTTTATCACTCATGTCTGATTTTGCTGTTTTTTTCATGTAAGAATAGCGATAATTCTTTAAGCAACGGCGAAAATGGCTTCAAAGGAGGAAATAAAGTTGTAAGAATTGCAGAAGTTGTGCCAGTTAAAAGCATGTTTCCGCACCAGGTTATTAATTATGTTGAAGGTGTTGTAGTTGGACAAATGCACGAAGGTTTGCTCAAAATGAACCCAAAAGATATGACCCTGATGCCCGGAATTGCGGAAAAATGGGAAGTATCTACAGATGGTAAAACTGTGGTATTTACTTTAAGAAAAGACGCTAAATTTCATGCTAACAATGGAATAGAAGCTAAATCAATAACAAGTAAAGACGTTAAATTTACCTTTGAATTGTTATGTACAGAAGGAAATAACAACGTTCATTTTGAAACAGTTTGTAAGGATAGAATTGTTGGTGCAAATGATTTTAGAGATAAAAAAGCTAAATCAATTTCAGGTTTTAAGATTATTGATGATTACAAATTCAGCATTGAATTGGTTAACAACGCTTCCATATTCCTTGAAATATTAACCAACCCTGTTGCATCAATTATCAGTGAAAGTGCTTACTCCACACAAAAAGACAAATTGGTTATAGGAGCCGGTCCTTTTGTATACGACACCAAAGCGAGTACTGAAAAACATTTTGTTTTTTATAAAAATATAAATTACTACGCAAAGGAAAAGGATGGGAGTCAGTTACCTTATATTGACTCCGTAATTGTTGATATACTTGGGAATACAGAAGAAGCTTTAATAAAGTTCAAAGAAGGTAAATATGATCATATTGGCTCTGTGCCGAGTAATCAACTTAAAGAAATTGTTGAAGCAAATATTAGCGAATTTAAAGGTAATCCGCCAAAATTTACAATTGACCAAAGACCTGAGATGATTACAAGTTACTACACACTTAACATTAATAAAGCTCCTTTAAATAACATAAAAGTAAGACAAGCACTTAATTATGCTATTGATAAAAACAGAATTATTGACAAAGTTTTATTCGGACAGGCTTATGGCCCGGCAATTTACGGTTTAGTGCCTCCTTCTTTCTCTTACTATAAAAATGCTGAAGTTACCGGCTACGATCTTGATTTGGAAAAAGCAAAAAAATTGCTTGCTGATGCAGGCTATCCTAATGGTAAAAATTTCCCTGAATTACAATTAATAGTTAATGGTGGAAATACAAGAAACAATAATGTAGCAGCTGAGATTCAAAAACAACTCAAAGCTGGTTTGAACATTAATGTTACGTTTGAATCTATGAATAGTGCTGAAAAATACAAATTGCAATTAGAAGGGAATGGAGATATGTTTGTAGATGGTTGGGTGGCTGATTATCCAAGCCCTGAATCGTTTCTTTCGGTATTTTATGGCGGGAATTTAAAACAAGGGGAGCCACATCGTTACCCAAACACAATGGCATATGTAAATGCAGAGTATAATAAAAATTATGAGATGGGTAGAAATGCATCAAGCAGAGATAGTGCTGCCAGCTATTTCTTGAAAGCAGATCAATTACTTATGAATGATGCGGTTATCATTCCATTAATCTACGAAAGTAATTGTAGATTAGTAAGTAATAAACTTAAGAATTATTATTCAAGTCCTTTAAGGACATTCGATTTCACCAGAGTAAAAGTTGATTAATTCATTTCAACAGTTTTTTAGTAAAATCCTATACAACAGATTGGCTTCCTTTTAATTCTTGATTCATAATTTACATTTCAATTCACTTATTTTAGTAGTTAATTGAATTAAAACCTTATTAATATTCGAAATTATCTAGGATTTGAAAAATCAATCCAATAAAAAAAGCAGTTCTATTAGAACTGCTTTTTATTTTAGCTTGAATGTTTAATCTACATTGTCGTGCAAAAATGAATTATTAGGCTTTATTTCGATCTTTTTATCTTCTCCTTCACTTAAGGTGTAACGAGATACTTGGGACTCTGTGCTATGTGTTTTATTTTCGAGTGCAATGTTTTTTCTTTCAAATGCTGTTTGCTTTTCAAGTGCGGCAAGCCCATCAGGGCTCTTCATCTTTAGAGTAATTTCTTTTAGTTTTCTGATTCGCTCCTGAGCTAATTTAATTTGTTCTTCTCTCGAAGTAACTTCGTCCTTAGAAGCGCTCTCGGAAGTTTGAATTGTTATGGTAGCTTTATTCTCTTCTTTAACTTCATTAAAAATAAATTCCTCTACTTCTGTATTCGATTCTACAACTTCACTAACCGGCAGCTCAGTTACGTGCTTTAAGGTTATTTCTGTAGTTTGACTTGTTTCATTTTCGGAAGTTTGATTCTCAATTTTAGTTTCTAATGGCTCTATTGCAGTTGGAAGAACATTTACAATAGGCTTTACCTCTTCAACTGTTTTAATGTAAACATGAGGCTCTGTTTTGTTGATTTCCTCAATAATATTAGTTTGTTTAGATTCAAGTACAACTGTTTCTGTTTTTTCATCTAGACTAACGACTTTACGTTCTTTATTAATTGGGCCTTCAAACCCAGTTGTTTGTTTAGCTTTAAAACCTGTTGCAATAATTGTTACACTTACATTATCACCTAAAGAAGGATCCGTTCCGTATCCGGTAATTAACTCTGCCGTTCCGCCAGCAGACTCTTGAATAAAATCTGTTATTTCACCAAATTCATCCATATCGATATCATCGCTTCCACTCATGATATTTAATAATACATGACGCGCTCCGCTAATATCGTTATCATTTAGTAATGGTGAGTTCAAAGCTTGTTCTACTGCTCTGATAGCACGACGTTCTCCACTGGCAACCGCAGAGCCCATAATCGCAACACCACTATCTTTCATAACTGTTTTAACATCATTAAAATCAACATTGATGTGCATATGTAAGCTTATTATTTCAGCAATACTTTTAGCTGCACCGGTTAATACGTTATCTGCGTGCTCAAAAGCTTCGCTCATTTTTAAATTACCATATATTTCACGCAATTTATCATTGCCAATTACTAATAAGGTGTCAACGTATTTTTTCAATTCTTCTAAACCAGCTTCAGCCTGAGCACGACGTTTTTTACCTTCAAAAGTGAATGGTATAGTTACTATACCAACAGTTAAAATCCCTAGTGATTGTGCAATACTTGCAATAACAGGTGCAGCTCCTGTGCCAGTACCACCACCCAAACCAGCAGTTATAAATACCATTTGTGTATTATCACCCAAAAAATCTTTAATCTCATCGATAGACTCTAAAGCTGCCTCCTTCCCTACATCGGGAATTGATCCTGCTCCTAATCCTTTGGTAGATTTAGCGCCTAATTGTATTTTATGATTTACCGGACTTTTATCCAGAGCTTGTTTATCAGTATTGCAGATAACAAAATCAACACCTTTTATTCCTAGGCGAAACATGTGATTAACAGCATTGCTGCCACCTCCACCTACTCCAATTACTTTTATAATTGAGCTTTCTTCTTGCGGTAATTCAAATTGCATCATGGTTATTTTTTTTAAGGGTTATTTATTTGGTTTGGTTTATTTTTATTCTACATCATCACGAATCCAGTCTTGGGTCTTTTCAAGTAAATTGGTTAAAAATGATCCAATTCTTTTTTGAGAATGACCGGCAACTTTTTTTTCCTCTTGAACTGATTCTTTGGATTCTGTGATTGGTTTTGATTCAATAGCTGGTTTACTCGCATTGGTTGCACGTTTAGCTTCACGTTCATATTTTTCAATTCCTTTCATCACTAAACCTACACCTGTAGCAAACAATGGATTCTTTAATTTATCATCATTTCCTGCCAAGTGCTCATTTGGTGTGCCTATTCTGCAATCCATTCCGGTAGTTAGCATCGCTAATTGCGGTAAATGTTTTAACATAGAACCACCGCCTGTTACTACAATACCTGCGGCTAACTTTCTTTCAAAACCACTACTCTTAATTTCGTATAAAACAAATTCCAAAATTTCTTCCATTCGCGCTTGTATAATTTGTGCCAAAAATTTCACGGAGATTTCTTTTTGCGGACGACCTCTTAATCCTGGAATAGAAATGATTTCATTTTCTTGATTTTCATTTGCTAAAGCAGAACCAAAACGTACCTTAAGTTGTTCTGCCTGTGCTTTGATAATTCCACAACCTTCTTTAATATCCTCAGTAATAATATTACCACCAAATGGAATAACAGCAGTATGACGAATGATATTATCGTAAAAAATGGCAACATCAGTTGTTCCGCCCCCAATATCTACTAAAACAACACCTGCTTCCTTTTCTTCATCACTTAGCACAGCATCTGCACTAGCTAATGGCTCCAGATGTAAATCAACTGTTTCAAGTCCTGCTCTGTTAACACATTTAAAAATATTTTTTACAGCACTAACTTGCCCTGTAATAATATGGAAATTACCTTCTAATCGAATTCCTGCATGGCCAATTGGATTGCGAATCCCAATTTCATTATCAACAATATACTCTTGTGGTATAACATGAATGATCTCTTCACCCGGGCTCATAACCAAACGATGCATGCTATCTATTAATGTATCAATATCCTTCTGAGAAACCTCATCCTCCAAACTCTGACGGGTTAACATACCTCTGTGTTGCATACTTTTAATATGCTGTCCGGCAATACCAACCACTACCTCACCAATATCAACGTTAGCAGCATTAGCAGCAATCGCAATAGCTGCCTTAATACTTGCTACAGTTTGTTCAATGTTAACTACTACACCTCGGTTAACTCCCAAAGATTCTGTTTTGCCAATTCCTAATATTTCAACTTTTCCATGCTCATTTCTTCTACCTACAATTGCAGCAATTTTAGTAGTACCGATATCTAATCCAACTACTAATTCGGAAGCTAAGCTTCCATTTGGCTGTGTGTTGTTTTCCATAGTTATTTTGTGTTACTTGAGTTTCTTGTTCCTACGATAATATTTTTGTACTTTAAGTTTATTTGCGTATAGTTGTTCCAGCTATTTGTTTTATTCAATCCTTCTTTGTAGAATATTTTCAACTTGTTAAATTTCTCAGCTATGTTTGTTGCAGGGCCAAAAAGAATTTTGTGATTACCAATTGAAGGGAATAATTCTATTTCCTTTTTGCTAGTTACATTTATCTGATGAATTAATGCTGATAATATTGTATCTTTATTAATATAGGTAGCAAGATCCCATAAATCATCTAACATACTTAATTCACTGTATTTTTTATTTCCTTTAATTTGTTCCACTGAAAAATCATTACGTCGCGCAAATGGTTCAAATAAATCCCCTGTTGCCACTATTACACGGGCTGTATAATTCTCACTTAATGGCATTAATTTTGATTTAGAATCAATGTAATAGCTTTCTCCATCCTGATTTATAATTCGGAGAACCGGTTTTCGTTGCTCTACCATAATTTTTAACTCGCCATTTAAATCAGCACTGATTTCAGCATTAGCAACCGCCGGATGACTATTTAAAGATTTCTCTAAAGCTGGTATATTTAAATTTTTATATTGATTATTAAGCAATCTTTCGTTTCGAGTATTAAAAAAATTTTGAATGTCCGTTTCATCCAAAAAACTCATTCCGTCTGGATTAGTAATAGAAATGTTAAGTGATGAAATGGTAATGTTCTTTTCCTGCTTGTTTACAAAAGATAAAGACAATGCAATGCCGGTAATTGCAAAAAACCATGCAACAACAATCACTAACTTCTTATAATTTATCTTTTTCAATTCTTGCTTTTTAATGTCACCTCAATTGGTTCAACCATCGTATCAATATCGCCAGCACCCATTGTTAAAACAACTTCTGTTTTGTTTGTTTGTAAATACTCAAGTACTTGTTCTTTGGTTAATAATTTTTTAACCGGAGAACTAACTTTGCTAAGTAACCATTGTGAGTTAACACCATCGATTGGCAACTCTCTAGCAGGATATATTTCCAGCAAAAGACATTCATCCAACATACTTAAACTTTCTGCGAAACCGTCAACGAAGTCGCGAGTTCGAGAAAACAAATGGGGCTGAAAAATGCCGGTAATTTTTTTACCAGGGTAAATCTTTTTAACAGAACCTATTGTTGCTTTTAACTCTTCAGGATGATGCGCGTAGTCATCAATGTAAACACAATTAGGTTGTTTTACTCTGTAATCAAACCTCCTTTTAACTCCACTAAAAGAACGTAAGGCCTCTTTTATAACATCCGCTTTAATCCCAACCAATTGAGCAACCGCAACAGCCGCAATAGAATTTTCAACATTGTGTAAACCTGGTAATCCAAGTTTTACAGAGCTGATTGGTTCTATTGAACTTTTTATGTTATAAACGAAATAAGCGTCTTCAATTTGAATTGAATCCGCACAATATTCAGTATCTAAATTTAAGGAGTAGACCACGCGTTTTGATGTGAGCTTCAAATCGTTATCAACATTTTTCTTAACAACTAATGTGCCATCAGATGAAATACATTTACTGAACAATCTGTATCCTTCTTTAACATGTTCCTGGTCACCATAAATATCCAAATGATCAGCATCAACACTTGTAATAATAGCGATTTCAGGCTGTAAGGTTAAAAATGATCTATCATATTCATCTGCCTCTACAATAAAGTAAGATTCCTTATTAGAAATATCACCTAATAATATATTAGTATTATAATTCTTAGAGATTCCACCCATGAAAGAAAAACAGTTGAACGCTGCTGACTTTAAAATATGTGTAACCAATGTTGTGGTAGTTGTTTTTCCGTGAGTGCCAGCAATAGCAATTGTTTTGAACTGCTTACTAATTTCCCCCAATACCTGCGCTCTTTTTAATATTGTATAATTACGCTCCTGTAAATAGATGTATTCTTTATGTATTAATGGAATAGCTGGTGTGAATACCACTAAAATCTCTTCTTTTGAGAATTCTTTTAATAAGTCAGCAAGAGAAGCAACATCCTCACTATAGTGACATTTTATGCCCTCAACTTCGAGCTGAGAAGTTAATTTCGTTTTTGTTTTATCGTAACCAACAACTTTTTTCTGGTAATGATTAAAGAACCTGGCTAAGGCACTCATTCCAATTCCACCAACTCCTATGAAATAGTATAGTTTATAATCTAATATATTTTTGTTTGAACTCAATTGGTTAAGTTGGCTAGTTTTAATACTTCAGTTGCAATTGTTTTTGTAGCGTTTGGAAATGCAAGCTTGGCGCAATTTTTACTCAACGACTCTAATTTGGTACTATCCTTTAATAATTCAATAGCTGCAACAATTAACTTTGTGTTTGCCTCTGCATCCGTTATCAAAACTGCAGCTTGATTATTCTGAAGCGCCCGCGCATTCTTAGTTTGATGATCTTCAGCCACATTTGGAGATGGCACCAATATGCATGGTTTACCTATGACACAAATTTCAGAAATAGAACTAGCGCCGGCTCTGGAAATTACCAAATCGCTTGCTGCATATGCCAAATCCATTTTAGAAATAAAATCAAAAGCAAATATTCCTTTAACAGAATAAATTTCTGTTTTTTCTTTTGCAACAGAAAAATAACCCTTACCGGTTTGCCAAATCAATTGAAAATCTTCTTTAATGATTTGTTCTAAACCGCCTGCAATTGCCTCGTTAATTGTTCTGGCTCCTAAACTTCCACCAATTACCAAAATCGTTTTTTTAGTTGAATCTAGTTTAAAAAAATCATGCGCTTCTTTTCGTTTAGAAGTTATATCAAATAAGTCCTGACGAATAGGATTTCCTGTTATTAGTATCTTTTCCTTTGGGAAATAGTTTTCCATGTTCCGGTAAGCAACGCAAACTTTATTTACTTTTTTTCCCAATAATTTATTGGTTAAACCTGCATAAGAATTACCTTCATGGATAAGGGTTGGAATATTTTTTGCATTAGCAGCCTTGAGAATTGGCCCGCTAGCAAACCCTCCGGTACCAACAACTACATGTGGATTAAAGTCGCTAATTATTTTTTTTGTTTGAAAGTAACTTTTAATTAATAAAAACGGAAGTTTAAAATTTGAAAAAGTGAATTTCCGTTGCAGACCGGCAATTGAGATTCCTATAATTTTATACCCCGCAGCCGGAACCTTTTCCATTTCCATTTTTCCTATCGCACCAACAAACAAAACGTTAGCCTCAGGATGCATTTTTTTTACCTCGTTAGCTATTGCAACAGCCGGAAAAATATGACCACCTGTTCCACCCCCACTTAAAATAATTCTTAATGCCTCCATTGTTTAAACCGCTTCTAAGTTTTCAACTACTTCCTCATTTTTTGTTTTACTAACACTCAAAATAATTCCTAATGTAATCATAGTAAAAATCATGGAAGTACCACCCATGCTGATTAGTGGCAACGGTTGCCCTGTAACAGGGAATAAATTTACGGCAACAGCCATATTTACCATTGCTTGAAAAACTAAGCTAAAAGTTAAACCAATTGCCATTAAACCACCAAAAGGCTTATCATTATCTCTTAAAATTTTAATACCTCTGAAGAGTAAAATCATATATAGAAAAAGTAACCCAAACCCAATTAATAAACCATACTCTTCTATAATAATAGCATATATAAAGTCAGATGAAGCTTGAGGTAAAAAGGCACGTTGCGTGCTATTTCCGGGACCCTTACCAATTACACCACCCGTTGCAATTGCTATTTTTGCTTGTTCACTCTGATAATTTGTTTCGGTGTCCCCGCTAACGAAATTCTCAATACGCGCCTTCCAAGTAAATGCTCTTTTTGACGGGAAGGTGCCTGGAGAAAACCAAATCCATGATAACAAGATGGTACCACTCAAAATACAAATGCCCATAATTTTTAGAAGTATTTTGTAGTTAATTCCTCCGAAAAACATTAACATAATACAATTAAAAAACAAAATGGCCGCAGTAGAAAAATTAGCCGGCAAAATTAATGCACAGATTATAGCAACTGGTAAAATCAATTGCTTTAAAACTTCCACTAACGTTGTTAACGACTTACCCTTCAGCGCAATAATTCTGGCTACATAAATAATTAATACCAGCTTAGCCAAATCGGATGATTGAAAGGTTAATTTTAATCCAGGGATTTCAATCCATCTTGCTGCTTCACCTGCACTAACACCTTTAATGAGTGTATAAATTAATAAGGGGATGCAAACTAGAAAGCCAATCTGTGAAATCCTACTAAAGATGGTATACCTTATTTTATGCACTAAATAAGCAACCAGAAATCCAATACATACAAATACAAACTGCTTAATTAAATAAAATTCGGATTTACCCTGTTGAAATTTATGCGCAAGCGTTACAACTGCACTATATACAACAAGTATTGAAAGAAGTGAAAGCAAAAACATTATTGCCCACACCACCTTATCGCCTTTTAAATAATTAAAAACGTTCATGATGCAATAAAGAATTAATTAAATAGATCTTACGGCTGCTTTAAACTGTAAACCACGATCTTCGTAGTTTTTAAATAAATCGAAACTGGCACAAGCAGGAGATAATAATACAACATCACCTTTTTTTGCTATTTTATATGATGTTGCTACTGCTTCTGCTGCATTATCAGTTTCTACTAAAAGTTCAACATGATTCTTAAAAGCTTTTACTAGCTTTTTATTATCTTTACCTAAGCAAATAATTGCTTTTACTTTAGCTTTGACTAAATCAATTAAGTCATCGTAATTGTTTCCTTTGTCTTGGCCGCCAACAATCCAAACGGTTGGTTTTGACATACTCTCAAGCGCATACCATGTTGAATTAACATTAGTAGCCTTGCTATCGTTAATAAATTCTACCCCATTTATAGACGCCACAAATTCAAGTCTGTGTTCTACATTTTGGAAGTCTTGTAAACTTTCACGAATAACTTCACTTCGGATGTTTACAATGCTGCTTGCAAGCGAAGCGGCCATGCTGTTGTAAACATTGTGTTTACCTTGCAGCGCCAGTTGTTCAATTGTCATAATTAAGGGTTGGTTTTGGTTTGGTTTATAATTAAGGGTTATTTGGTTCTCTATTAAATACGCGCCATCCCCATCAATTGGTTGTTTGATACTAAACGGGATCATTGTTGCGTTCATTTTATTTTGTTGCATGAAGGTGGTTATTACTTCATCGTCTGCGCAATAAATAAAATAATTGTTTTGGTTTTGGTTTTGTGTAATTCTGAATTTTGATGCTACATAGTTTTCAAATTTATAGTCATATCGATCGAGATGATCTGGTGTAATATTTAGCAAAACAGCGATATCTGCCGTAAAATTATACATGCCATCCAGTTGAAAGCTGCTTAACTCAAGCACATAATAATCAAAGTTCTCTTTGGCAACCTGATATGCAAAACTTTTCCCAACGTTACCACCAAGACCTACATTGTATCCGGCTTTTTTAAGGATATGATAAGTTAACAATGTAGTTGTAGTTTTTCCATTAGAACCAGTAATGCAAATTTTCTTAGCACTTGTATAACGTGCAGCAAATTCAATTTCGGAAATAACCGGAATATTTTTTGCATGCAATCTCTGTACAAGGTTCACTTGATCTGGAATACCAGGACTTTTAATAACCTCATCGGCGTTTAAAATTAATTCTTCACTATGTTGCTGTTCTTCAAACAATATTTGTTCTTTCTCTAATTGTATTTTATATTTGTCTGCAATTTTTCCTTTATCACTTACAAATACGTCAAATCCCTTCTGTTTGGCCAGTATTGCACTACCCACTCCGCTTTCACCACTGCCTAAAATGACTATTCGTTTACTCATTAACGTAGTTTAAGTGTTACAAAAGTTAATACTGCCAACATAATCCCAATAATAAAAAATCGCATTACAATTTTAGATTCATGGAAGCCTGATTTTTGGTAATGATGATGCAATGGCGCCATTTTGAACAAACGATGCGTTTGTGCATACTCAAGTCCACGACGTTTCTTTTGATATTTAAAATAATATACCTGCAGGATAACGGAAACGTTCTCAACCAAAAACACACCGCATAAAATTGGAATTAACAACTCTTTTCGGATAGCTATTGCATAAACAGCAATAATTCCACCAATTGCCAGTGAACCCGTATCGCCCATAAATACTTGTGCAGGAAAAGAGTTGTACCATAAAAACCCAACGCAGGCACCAATAAAAGCTGCCATAAACACCACAAGCTCTCCGGAGTTGGGTATATACATGATATTTAAATAATCTGCAAAAATAGTGTTGCCGCTTACGTATGCTAAAATTCCCAATACTACGCCAATGATGGCGCTAGTTCCTGCTGCCAACCCGTCAATTCCATCTGTAATGTTAGCTCCATTACTTACTGCGGTTACAACAATAATTACCATGGGTATAAATATTAACCAACCATATTTTGAACAATCGTTGCAAGCCCAAGAAATGAAAGAACTATAATTTAATTCATTATTCTTAAAAAACGGTATGGTTGTTTTTAATGTTTTGGTTGGTTTTTCTGAATACTTTGGTATTTTAAGTTCCTCCGAAGAAGCAGCGTTATCATTAACCCATGCAATTTTTTCATTATGTGTTAAACGTTCCTTTATTACAACATCAGGGTGAAAATAAAATACACATCCAACAATTAAACCTATTCCTACTTGTCCAATGATTTTAAATTTGCCTTGCAAACCTTCCTTATTCTTTTTAAATACTTTAATATAATCATCCAGAAATCCAATTCCTCCTAACCAAATCGTAGAAATGATCATTAATACTATGTATACATTTAGGACTTTTGCAAATAATAAAGTTGGGATTAATATTGCTGCAATGATAATTATGCCACCCATTGTAGGTGTGCCTGCTTTTTTGGTTTGTCCATCTAATCCGAGTTCCCTAATAGTTTCACCAATTTGTTTGCGACGAATAAATTCAATAATACGTTTACCGAAAATTAAGGAAATAACTAAAGAGGTGATGAGCGCCAAAGCAGCACGAAACGAAATGTACTGAAAAGCACCTGCCCCGGGAAAATCAAAGGTTCTATCGAGATATGTAAATAAGTAATAAAACATTATATGCTCATTTCTTGAATTGTTTCTTTTAAAATTTTATAATCGTCAAAATCATGTTTAACTCCTTTTATTTCTTGATATTTCTCATGTCCTTTTCCAGCAATGAGAATAATATCTCCGGGTTGTGAAAATTGACAAGCAATTTTAATTGCTTCCTTGCGGTCAGTAATTCGCATTGTTTTTTTCGTATCATTTGGTGAAATTCCCTTCTGCATTTGATTTAATATTTCTTCAGGGTCTTCGCTTCTCGGGTTATCTGAAGTAAGAATAACCTTGCTGCTGTATTCACATGCAATTGCAGCCATTACAGGTCTTTTAGCAGAATCTCTATCACCACCACAGCCAACTAATGTAATTACTTGTTCATTTCCAGTTCTGATATCCTTAATTGTTTCCAGAACATTTTTTAATGCGTCGGGCGTATGTGCATAATCTACAATACCAATTACTCCTTTTTCTGATTTTATGTATTGAAATCTTCCCTCAACAGAATTTAAATTACTTAGTGCTGTTAAAACGTTGGTTTTATCTTGTTTTAGCAACATTGCTGCGGAATAAACTGCAAGCACATTATAAGCATTAAATGTACCAATGAGTTTTACCCACACTTCTTGGTTGTTGATATTAAGCAATAAGCCATTCAAATGATTTTCAATTATTTTACATTTAAAATCAGCTATACTTTTTAAGGCGTAGGTATATCGATTGGCCTTTGTGTTTTGTAACATTACCACTCCATTTCTATCATCTTTGTTTACGACGGCAAATGCACTCTGTGGCAACAAATCAAAAAATCGTTTCTTTGCTTTGATGTATTCATCGAATGTTTTATGGTAATCTAAATGGTCATGTGTAATATTTGTGAAAACAGCTCCTGTAAATGAAACGCCGGCGATTCGATTTTGAACTACTGCATGCGAGCTAACTTCCATGAAAGCATAATCACAGCCTGATTTTACCATTTCATTAAGCAACTCATTTAATGACAACGCATCCGGAGTTGTATGTGTACTTTGTATAACCGTGTTGTTAATTTTATTTTGGACAGTAGACAACAAACCAACATTGTAACCTAAAGCTCTAAACAAATTAAATAAAAGGGTAACTGTTGTTGTTTTTCCATTGGTACCAGTAACACCAACCAATTTTATTTTCTCAGAAGGATTGTCATAAAAATTGCAAGCAATGATTCCCAGTGCATATGATGCGTCTTTCACTTTAACATAAGTAACATGTTCCAGCGTCTGTTCAGGAAGTACTTCACAAATAATTGCCACTGCCCCTGAAGTTATTGCCGAATCAATATATTTATGTCCATCAGTAGCGGTTCCTATAATAGCAATAAAAAGTGTATCTTTTTTAACATTGCGTGAATCAAACGTAACCGATGCAATAGCAGTATGTGTCGAGCCTACAACCTCCTCTATAGAAACTTTATATAATATGTCGCTTAACAATTTCATTAATGATTAACTTAATTGTAAAATAATTTTATTTCCTTTACTGAATTTTTGACCTGCCTCAATACTTTGTTTCCTTACAACACCAAAACCTTCTATTTTTACATAAACCCCGTTATTCTCGAGCAGAAAAAGAACATCTTTGACAGATAAGCCATTTAAACTTGGCATAATCCCTTTTTTTAGCTGCTGTTCAAGATTAACTTTTACTAAATCAACCTTAGCTGTATCCTGTTTGTTTCTGTGGCAATAGGTGTCGCTATCTATAGCATGAAATGGTATTGAAAAAGAGTTAGCAACTTTGCTTAATTCGTCGCTCTTGGTTGTGATTACATATGGTAATTTAGTCAAGAAATTTTGAGGTTGATTAACGCTCTCTATAAAATCCAAGCTGTTTGAATAAACCTTTTCAGCAATCTCTTTAAACACAGGGCCTGCAACCAATCCGCCATAATAGTTTCCTTGTGTTGGGTTATTAATAATGACGATGCAAGTGTACAATGGATTATCAGCAGGGAAATAACCAACGAAAGATGCCTGATAACTAACGTTTCCAGCGGTTTTGTAATCACCGTTTTTGGCGATTTGCGCTGTACCAGTTTTACCACCTACTTTAAATGCAGTTATGTTTAAACCTTTACCGCTTCCATTTTTCACAACGCCTTCCATTAGATGTTTAGCTTTTTTTACGGTTGATGGTTTTACAATTTGCTCATCAATAATTTCCGTACCAAATGATTTCACAATTTTGCCATTTTCCTTTATTGCATCAACAAAATGAGGCTTCACCATTTTGCCGTTGTTAGCAATAGCATTGTATAATGTTAATGTTTGCAGGGGTGTAACCAAACTCTCGTATCCAATGCTAATCCAAGGTAATGAGGTTCCGTACCAATCTTTATCCTTTACCTGTTTAATTCTTGGTACACCTTCACCTGGTATTGCAATTCCTAGCTTTTGATTTAAATGAAATGAATTTAATTTTGCTATATATTGCTTTGGATTTTTACCAAAATATTTGGTTACTAATTTGCTTACGCCAACGTTTGACGAAGTTTCAAATATCCTTTGAGCCGTAAGAACAGTTTCTGTAGGCGGATGCGCGTCTTTCATTCTCCTATCATAATACATGCATTCGCCATTCCCTACCTGTGTTTTCTCTTCCAAAGAAATATCGTATTCATCTATCAAAGCCAGCATAGATGCTAGTTTAAATGTTGAACCTGGTTCTGTAGGATATGCTAAAGCGTAGTTAAAACTCTCCGTGTAAAGTGTTGAATCCTTTTTTGATTTCGTAAGATTAGTTATTGCCTTTATTGCTCCTGTTTTTACTTCCATTAATACGGCGCAACCATGAGAAGCTTGATTTTTAACCAAAGCTCTTAATAACGCAGCTTGAGCAACGTCTTGAATGTTTATATCAAGTGTTGTATATAAATCTTTCCCATCTTTTGGATCTACCTCGTTTTCATCGTTAATAGGTCGCCAAACATCGCCGGCAATTTTTTGCATTAATCGTTTACCACCTGTACCTTTCAAAATACTATCGTAAGCACCCTCTAATCCAACTGGTTTTATGCCCGGGCGAGCCAATCCAATCGTTCTTGCCGCTAAAGCCTGAAATGGTCTTTCTCTTCTGTTGGTTTGAATCGTAACCAAGCCACCACGTTTTCCTTTTCTAAAAATCGGAAATGACTTAAGCGTTTGTAAATCACGATAGGAAACATTTCTTTTTAACACAACATATCTATCCTTTGTATTCCTGGCCTTTTGCAAAATTTTTAAATACTCGTTTTTGCTTTTATCTTTAAACAAGGCATGCAAGCATAAAGCAAGCGAATCTTTTTTAGAGCGGAACAACTTATCGTCGATACTTGGCGCATTAATATCAACAGCTACTTCGTAAAACGGCAGAGAGGTTGCCAATAAGGCTCCATTTGCATCAAAAATATTACCACGAGATGCTTCCATCTCAAAAACCTTTGTGGTAAAAGCCTCTGCCTTAGCTTTCCAATCATTTCCTTCCTTGAATTGAATAATACAAATGCGGTAGAGAATTGCGATTGCAAAAATGCACATCAACAGATATACAAAGTAAGAACGTATTAATATGTCTTTCTTATTCTCCACTTTTATTTTCTGAATTCATAATTTCTGAACTATCCACCACTATTTTATTTGGTGGTATAACAGACTCTTTTAAGCCAAGGGGCGCAACAGATTTGGCAACCTCACTTTGCTTACTTGCAAACATTAAATCACTTGTTGTACTGATATATTTCGTTTTTAATTCCTTTAGTTCGTTTGTAATTTTGTTAACCTCTCTAATTTTACTATCGGCATAATAACCGTTTCCTATATAAAAAATAGCAATTACGGCCAAAAACAACACATACGGCAAGTGTTTTACCATATTTGGATTAGCTAAAAAAGTGCCGCTAAAAACGGCTGTCAATCCTTTGGTGAGAACGCCTTTCTTCTTTGGGCGTGGAAGTTTGTCCACTTTTTCAGACACAATTTCTTCAACAACTGATTGCTCTTGCTCCAGTGCTTCGGTTTGAACAGGAATATCTCTAAATTTATTCGCCAATTAATTTATACTTTTTCTGCAACTCTAAGTTTTGCACTTCGAGCGCGTGTGTTAATTTTAATTTCTTCATCGGACGGTAAAATTGGTTTGGTAGTTAAATTCCTGTAAACTTTTTTTACTGTTCCATATATAATATCTTTTTCTTCTACTCCACTTGTATTGCCGGTTTTGATAATGTTTTTTACTAAACGATCTTCTAAACTATGATAGGAGATAATTACTAATCTTCCATTTGGCTTTAATAAATCTGAACATTGAGACAAACATTCTTCAAGCGCATTTAATTCCTGATTTACTTCTAAACGTAATGCTTGAAAAACTTTTGCAAGGTATTTATGATCTTCAAACTTAGGCGTGCAACTTTTTATAACCTCTTTTAACTCATTAGTAGTTTCGATCCTTTTTAGCGCTCTGGCCTTAACAATCAATTGAGTCAGTTTAAAGGCATTATCAATTTCACCATACAGTTTAAAAAGTTGTGTTAAACGTTTTTCATCATAAGTGTTAATGATTTCTTTGGCAGTTAGCAAATCGTTTTGATTCATTCGCATATCAAGTTCCGAATCAAACCTGATGGAAAAACCTCTTGAAGCTTCATTAAATTGATGCGACGAAACACCAAGATCTCCTAATATCCCATCTACTTTTATAATGCCATTTAACCGTAAATAGTTTTTTAAATACCTAAAATTATATGGCAATAATTTAAATCGTTGATCATCAATCGCATTTTGTTGCGCGTCAGCATCCTGATCAAAAGCAAAAAGTTTTCCTGTTGCTCCCAAATTGCTCAAAATTTCTTTTGAATGGCCACCACCACCAAAAGTCAAATCAACATAAACTCCATTAGGGTTAATGTTCAGATTATCAATACAAGCATGTAAAAGAACGGGGGTGTGATAATTACTCATCCTCACCGGTATTAAAATTTAGCCCACCCAAAACATCTTCAGCCAATTTTTCAATATCTATATCTTGAGATAAAAATTCTTCGTATAATTTTTTATCCCATATTTCAATGACATTGTTACTACCTAATACTTTAATGTCATTTATAACATTCGCATATTCAATTAATGACTTCGGCAAAAGCAACCTCCCGGAGGTGTCTGGCTCAGTATTGGTTGCGCCTCCTGTAAACTTTCTAACAAATACATCGTTGGCCTTAATTAATCTGTTTAGCTTACTTAGTTTTTTGTTTAATTTTTCCCACTCTGCAATTGGATATAAAACCAAACAGCGTTGATGAAGATTTCGGTTTATAACGAAACCTTTTTCAAAAAAGCCCTCTAATTGCTTCCTTAAATCAACAGGAAACATAAAACGCCCTTTAGCATCTACTTTACAGTCATATTCTCCAATTAAACTTGGCATTAATTGATTATTAACGTTTTAGCAAAAATAAACAAGTTTTTACCACTTTTTACCACTTTTAGCCATTTTTTACCACATTGTTGAAAAAATGCGCGTTATTAACATTGTTAATTGCTAAAAAAAATGTAAATTTTTGCGTCAAAAAACATGCATAATTCCTTTGTTTATAGCAGCTAGAGGTTAATTTTGGCAGGCAGATTATTTTAAGTTGAGTCCGATACCAATAAACAGGATATTAACACTTATGATTGTGTTTAGGTAAAAAGTAAAATAAGTAAGCAAATGCCTTATACTTTTAATATTTTTGCATTCTACTTCTATAAAAAGAACCATGCAGGAGAAAAAATTCATTGATGTTGAGAAAATTCTTAAAGATAAGTTAAAGAAGAAATACACGCTTTTGCCAAAATTTTTAATAACATGGCTTAAAAAAACATTACATGAAAAAGAGATTAATGAAGGGATGGTTTTTCTTGACCAATTTCAGGGATTACAATTTAACAAGGAAGTTCTTAAATTTTTTAACGTTACAATTAAGTGTTATGGTATAGAAAATGTACCAATTGATGGTGGTGTAATTGTTGCTTCCAACCATCCCCTGGGAGGCATGGATGGAATGGCCTTAATTCAAGCTATTGGAGAGGTTAGAAGTGATGTGCGGTTTATTGTTAATGACGTTTTAAAAAGCATTAAAAACTATGGTGAAATTTTTGTTGGTGTAAATAAAGTAGGAAACATCAAAAGCCGCGGAAGCTTACAAACCGTTGAACAAGTTTACGCAACTGAAAGCGCCATATTAGTCTTTCCAAGCGGATTGGTTAGCAGAAAATTAAAAGATGGTATTCGTGATTTACCTTGGAATAAAAGTTTTATTAATAAAGCTATAAAATACAATAAGCCAATTGTACCCGTTTTTATTGAAGGTCACAACAGTAAGTTTTTTTATAACTTTGCAAAATGGCGTAAATTTTTTGGCATAAAAGCAAATATTGAAATGCTTTTTTTACCTGACGAAATGTTTAAACAGCGTGGTAAAACAATTGTTTTACATTTTGGTAAGCCAATTGAGCCTAGTGTGTTTTATACCGAACGCACACCTCAAGAGTGGACTGAAATACTATATAGCTATCTTTATAGCGATAGTATCAAAAAGGGCATTAAATTAATTGATTATGTAAGATGAAAAATATAAAAATCACAAAAGCTGGCAGTAAATCATTTTCTGCATTAACAATAAGTTTTTTATTTTTTATTTTCATTAGTTCATGCGAAAATAAAAAAGAAAATAATTTAGAAATCTCAAAACCTCCTATTAAAGAAGATACCATTTGGCATGGACCAGACACCAATAATATTCCCAGTAACGAATTCGGTGAGTTAGTAAAGTATGGACGAAGCTTAATTTTAAATACAGCTTATTATATAGGACCTAATGGTATTTCAGGTAAATATTTAGGTAATAAAATGAATTGTACCAATTGCCATCTTGAAGCCGGAACAAAACCTTTTGCCTTTAATTTCTTTAGTGCGCACGCACGCTATCCTCAATACAGAGGAAGAGAAAATAAGGTGTTAAGTTTAGCTGACCGTATTAATAATTGCATTGAACGTCCACATAACGGCAAACATCTTCCACTTAATAGTAAAGAAATGCTGGCAATTACCTCTTACATTAAATGGCTTGGAGAAAATGTTCCTGTAAATTCAAATGTAAATGGAGATGCGCCATTTAATATCGGTTATATTGATAGAGCTGCTGACCCAAATAAAGGTGAGAAAATTTATTTAGAAAATTGCATGAGTTGCCACGGTAAAAATGGTAACGGAAAACTAAGAGCTGATAAAGTAACTTATGAATATCCACCATTGTGGGGAGACTCTAGTTATCAAATAGGAAGTAGTGTGCATCGAATATATAGAATGGCAAGTTTTATTTATTGTAATATGCCTCATAAACAAGCAAGTTACTTAAAACCATTACTAAGTGTTGAAGATGCTTACGACGTAGTTGCTTTTATTAACGATGATAGAATTCACAAACGTCCTAAACCAGTAACCAAAGTTGATTATCCGAATATTAAGTTTAAGCCGATAGATTATTTCAAAGGTCCTTATCTTGATTCATTTCCTGAGATACAACATAAATTTGGTCCTTACCAACCAATTGTTGACTACTACAAAAGCAGAAACCTAAAAATAATCTTTTAATTAAACCTACCGTTTATTAGATTCTTTTAAGTAAGCTGCAATTGCGCCACTCATACTTGGATTTAAAGGGTTAGGTGCAAAAATGTCTAAACGATACCCTAACTCTTTAACTTTTAATGCAGCCGTGTGCCCGAATGCTGCAATTCTTGTGGTACCTTGCTTAAAATTTGGGAAGTTTTGTTTTAATGATTTAATTCCTGCAGGTGTAAAAAACACAATTAAGTCATAACTATTTAGTGACTTAACATCACTTAAATCAGCACTTATAGTTTTGTAAAAAACACCTTTCGTATAACTAATATTTAATTCGTCTAAAAACTCTACAATTTGTTCCTTGTGAACATCACTTACAGGCAACAAGAATTTCTCATCTTTGTTTTTTCTAATTACGTCAACTAAATGAATTAACGTTCCTTGGCCAAAAAATATTTTTCTCTTTCTATACTGAATATACTTTTGAAGATAGTAGGCTGTTTGCTCGTTAATGCAAAAAAACTTCATACTATCAGGAACAGTAACCCTCATTTCATTGCACATCCTAAAATAATGATCAACACTTAACTTGCTTGTTAAAATAACTGCACCATGAGCCAATATTTCTATTCTTTGTAAACGAAATTCTTGAGAAGTTAACCCTTCGACTTTAATAAATTGCCTAAAATTGATATTTAAATTGAATCGTTTTCCGATTTCAAGATATGGGTTCTTATCTGGGTCAGCCGGCTTAGGCTGAGATATTAGCACATTTTTTATTTTATGTTTTGGGTAATTGCTTACGTCAATTTTTGGTGGCGGGGGTAAAACTATTGTAGTTTTTTTAGCGTTTTTTCTGCTCTTCTTTTGCTCAGGAAGAGTTTTAGTATCTAAAACCGATTGTTTAGGCTCGGGTTTTGATTTTTTTAGAGCAAGTGTTTTCTTTACCGAGACATTTTTTGCGGCACTCTTCTTGACAGGTGGATTCTTTGGCGCTATTTTAGAAGAAGTTGGTTTCTTATTAGCAGGTGTCTTTTTTTTGGCATCCTTGATTAAAGTAGATTTTGATTTAGCAACGGTTTTTTTTAATAATTTTTTCTTTGCTAATTTTTTTGTTGCCATTGACAATGCGTTTTATAACTTTTCAATTATTAGTTTACCCAACACTAATATGGGTAAAATTTCAATTGCGCAAAGGTAAACAAAACTTTGCAATATTCCTATTTTACCTTCCACTAAGCTAAACCTAACTCCTTTTAGCCATTTAATGATAACATGAAGAGCAAATAAAAGTAACGCAGGTGTTATTAAAACTAATGGGTTTAACTTTATAAATTCTGGAAGTAATACCAGTGGCAAAAGCAGTAAGCTAAAGGATTGATTAATAATTAAATTATAATTACTGTATTCATTAATTAATAATTGGTGATTACTTATTAGAATTAAAAACTTGTTTACAAATACTTTTAAAAAACCAAGTATTGTAAATAGTCCAAAGAACAATAGAAACTGAACTATATCGCTATTATCAACCAATACAACATTATAAAGCTTGTTTAATTTATATGCCAAGAAGGCCAGCGAAATGTTGTATAGACCAAGAAGTAGAATTGTATAAAATCTAATGCGATTTGATTCTTCGCGTTGGATTTGACCCCAAACCTGATCATTAAATGCAGCTTGAAAAATTCTAATTAATCTGTTAGATTCAGTGTTTTTGAGATATACAAAACTAATTAAGCAAAGAACTAATAATATACTTTGCCAGGCTGAATGATAATCAAAAAGATAAATTGGTCCTTTGTTACTTATTTCTAATAAGTGATTATTAAAAACATGTTCAGGATAGTTCATTGTGTTACAAAGCAAATGTTCTGGAAATGCTAAATCCAAATTTAACTTGTCCTTTAGACCATGAATCTGTGGTAAATGGTAAATAAGTATTCTCAATTAAGCCAGAAGCATTTGTAAAAAATAAACTAAACACATGTCCTCCGGTTTCTAACTCGGCGCCAAATGACAATGGGTTTTTAATGTTAGGGTTATTTGCATAAAAAGAACCTAAATTGTAATAATAATCTCCAATTATACTAACACGTTTTGTAACCTTAATACGCCCTCCAAATCCAATACTTGCAAAGCCATTTACATCAGCTGAATTATTATCAGGATTGACACTTTCCTTAATGAAATTTCTATAAACATAAGTTGGTAAAATTTCTAAAGAAATGGCGTTGTTTAATTTACTTGCAATAATTAATTGGCTTACATAACTAACTCTATGCGCCTCTTTTGTTTCAAAGTTTTTGATAACCCCAGCATAAATATCGGAAGTTGGACGATGAGTATATCCCATACTGCCAAAAAATGCGACTGAAACAGGTATTTTAAAATTAGTTGTTTGAGTTAAAAATCGCCATTTTAAAGAACCATCAACAACTCTGTTTAATCTACTCCTTCCAATCCCAACACTTAAATTATCCAAAATGCCATACTCCAAGCTATTTCTGATGTCTGAGGCATTATCAAAACCAAATCCTGTTTGTGCCGCATCATTTAATGGGTTTTTTGTAGTATTGTCATATACATTTCCGAAACGATGACTAATTCTGTAATCAAGATGTTTTTTCTTAACTGTTTCAGTTGTTTGAGCGTTTCCTATTTTTAACGTTTTAAATGTAGCATAAACTTTT
The DNA here is from genome assembly GCA_020403265.1 of Bacteroidota bacterium. GTDB lineage: Bacteria > Bacteroidota > Bacteroidia > B-17B0 > Aurantibacillaceae > Aurantibacillus. Next base: position 126,087 of record JADBXZ010000002.1, on the reverse strand, counting down.
TTAGGCTTTTTATCTTCCGGCTCTTCTACCAAACTTAACAAGTCATCTTGAGACTTTATTGTAGAAGACGCAACTAATAATAACATCATTAAAATTTTCGTTGTAGAAATTTTCATAGAATTACTTTTTCTCAAATGGTTCCAAAATACATTTATAATCAATGTCAACTACCTCAGCAATGTTTTTAACATAAAGAGTTGGTACCTTAATGTTATAATCAGCTACCTTTACTTTGAACTTACAATCTAACGTAATTTCATTACCAACCTTTTTAATTGTACCTGTGTAAGTCTCGTCTTTAGTTACGCCATGAATTTCCATTTTGCCTGTAACGGTTACTTTTGTTTCGCCATCTTTTGAATAATCAACAGGTTCATTTATCTTTCCCTTAAAAGTTGACTTTGGAAATTTTTCACTTTCCATATAATTCTCATTAAAATGCTCTTCCATGAGTGCATTTTTAAACTTAAAATTTACAATTGTTACTGCACATTGCAAATCGCCGGTTTTTGAATTTAAAACAACAATTGCGCCCTTATTAATTGCTTCAATATCCTCTAAAGGAGATTTGCTATAAAAACTAACAGTTGTACCGCCACTTTTGGCTTTATAAATTTGTGCACCTGCAAAAGATGCAGTAAACAGAGAAATACAGATCAATAGCTTTTTCATGGAATTAAGATTTAAATCAAAGATACTGAAATTAATTAAGTAAACAAGTGTTTATATAATTATCTATTAGCCTTGGCCAAGCCAATTTTTGCAAATCTTTAATAGCTATCCATTCATAGCCTTCAGGTGGGTTAACAACTTCGATTACATAAAACCTACAAAACAAAAGCTGGTGGCTTAGAACATGTTTTATTTCTTTGCTTGAGTTACTTAATCTTATTTTTTTAAACTTCTTAATTAGTTGAGGTAATAAGTCCTCAAAACTGGACGATTCATTTGTTTCAATTAAGTAAAATTCATTCAAGCCTTGCCAGATATCTTTTTTCTCTCTTTTGAAAAAAGCTACCTTATTTTTATTCTTCAAGACAAAATAGTTGAGATATCGATTCTTAACCTTAATTTTTTTATCCTTAATTGGTAAAACTTTAACAGCCTCGTGATTAAAAGCCCAACACTTTTCTACTAATGGGCAATTAGCGCAATCCGGATTAACCGGCCTACATTGCTGTGACCCAAATTCCATAATGGCTTGATTGTATATGGCCGGATACTTCATATCAATTAAGGACTGAGCCAATTCCTTAAAAACTTTTTTTCCGGAGGTTGAATCAATAGGTGTTTTGATACCAAAAACACGGCTCAAAACTCTAAATACATTTCCATCTAAAACAGCAAATGGTAAATCAAAAGAAAAACTAGCAATTGCAGCAGCAGTATAGTCACCTATGCCTTTTAACTTTCTTATTTCATGGTAGCTGTTAGGAAAAACACCATTGTGATTTTGCAGAATTTGTCCTGCTGTATAATGCAAATTACGGGCTCTTGAATAATAACCTAAACCTTGCCAATCTTTTAAAACTGATTCGATTGATGAATTTGCAAGTTTTTTTACCGTTGGATAATTTTTAATGAATTTAAAGTAGTAAGAAGTGCCTTGAATAACCTGTGTTTGTTGTAAAATTATTTCAGAAAGCCAGATTTTGTATGGATCTTTAGTTTCTCTCCATGGTAAATTTCGCTTATTCAGACCATACCATTTTATTAACGCTTCAGAAAACCAGTGCTCCACTTCAATATTGAGATTTTTAAATGCAAAAATGCCTTATTTTAAGCTAATTTTAAAATAAATAGAAAAAATTTTATTGTTTCAATTAAAACTGTATATTTGCAGCCCATTTTAAAATTCAAATACCTGATTTTAAATAGATTAATAAAATGACAAAGGCAGATATCGTAAACGAAATTTCGGAAAAAACAGGCATAGAAAAAATGGCTGTTCAAGCAACTGTAGAAGCTTTCATGAAAACCATCCGTAATAATATGGTTGAAGGCAAAAATGTATACCTCAGAGGTTTTGGAACTTTTTTAGTTAAAAAACGCGCAGAAAAAATTGGACGCAATATTTCTAAAAACACTACGGTTGTTATTCCTGCGCATTACATTCCTGCATTCAAAGCAAGTAAAACCTTTGCAGAAAGAGTGAAGAAAAATGTTAAAGCTGCAGAACCATTAAAAAATATTGATTAATTATTATGAGCACCAAAGCAACTATAATAGCTTTAATTGCTGGTGCTACAGGTTTACTCGTTCTTTTATTTATTGCTCCCAAAACTAACTTTGAAGCTTATGCCTCCAAAAAACAGGAAGCATCTGTACAAAAGAAAGCTTTTGATGCCAACGCAAATTTGGATTTCTACCTTAGAAATGCCGTTAAAGTTCTCTCAAACGAACTTAAAACTAGTTATGATCTTTTTTATTCAAAGCAACTTAACGATAGTTTAATCGGCTTTTGGTTGAAACAAAAACGACCGGATTTAGCAGCACATTTTGAAGAAAAAAAAGCGATTACACTTAATACAGATTCAGCAGCCCTTAAATCTGGTAACAGGTACTACTACTCGGTTCAATTTGTAAAAGATGAAACAGAGGCTCCGTTACTTTTTGCTTGTGCTGCAAAAATGTACAATAAAGCATTAAGCTTAAATCCAACCAATTTTGATGCTAAATTAATGTTAGCATCATGTTACCTTGAAGCCAGCAGCAGCCCGATGGAAGGGATTAGTTTATTAAAAGAACTTGAAAAGGCTGATAGTAGCAATGTTAAACTCCAATTAACCTTTGCATTTTTCTCGCTTAAAAGCGGGCAAAACGATAAAGCACTGCAACGCTTTAACAAAGCATTAAGAATTGACAGTAATAATATTGAAGTTTATCTTCATTTAGCCGATGTTCATGAAAGATTAGGAAATACGGAGCAAACCATATTAGCATTAAAGCAGTATGCTAAAAGGACAACAGATGTAACTGCAAAACTAGAAATAGAAAAATACATAGAACAATTAAAAAAATAAATTACTAACCATTAAAATAAATTTTTATGCCAAGCGGAAAGAAAAGAAAAAGACATAAAATGGCGACTCACAAACGTAAAAAACGTTTAAGGAAAAATCGTCATAAGAAAAAGTAACCAATAAGGGGTATTTTTTAATTCAATGCAGTTAACTAACAGAAAGCACAAGGTGTTTTCTGTTATTGCTATTACATAATATTTTGATTTGTAATTCAATACTGCCTATATTTATTAATTATAAAGTTTAAAGCGTGAATCAAGAACTTATCATAAATTCAACGCCAAACGAAGTTGTTATTGCGTTGCTAAACGACAAGCGTTTAGTTGAATTGCATCGAGAAAAAAACAATTCGCAATTTGCGGTTGGAGACATTTATTTAGGAAAAGCCAAAAAAGTAATGACCGGACTTAATGCCGCATTCATTGATGTTGGTTACGAAAAAGATGCTTTTTTGCATTACCTCGACTTAGGTCCACAAGCCAACTCATTGATTAAATACGTTGAGCAGGTGCAAGCAGGAAAACAAAACAGCAGTAATTTAATGTACTTTAAAAACGAACCGGACATTAAAAAAGACGGTAAGATCAATGACATTATTAAATCTGGTCAAAACGTTTTGGTGCAAGTTGCTAAAGAACCAATTAGTGCCAAAGGGCCTCGAATTACGACAGAAATTAGTTTGGCAGGAAGATACTTGGTTTTAATTCCTTTTGCTGAAAAAATTTCAGTTTCTTCGAAAATTAGAGATAACGAAGAAAAAAGAAGGCTTAAGGATTTGATGGTTTCTATAAAACCTAAAAATTTTGGTGTTATAGTAAGAACAGTTGCCGAAAACCAAACTGTAGCTGAACTTGAAAATGACTTAAATGATTTGATTAAGCGGTGGGATGACTGTTTTAAAATGTTAAAAACGAATCAGCCGCCAATAAGACTTTTAGGTGAAGCGGATCGTACCAACGTCATTTTAAGAGATTTTTTAAATAGTACCTTTAATGCTATTCATGTTAGCGATCCTAAAGTTTTCGATGTACTAAAATCGTACGTCAAAACTATTGCGCCAGATAAAGTTGACATCGTTAAACAGTATACCGGAAAAATCCCAATTTTTGATGCTTACGGGATTGAAAAACAAATTAAAAGTTTATTTGGCAAAACTGTTCACATGAAAAGTGGAGCTTATCTTGTTATTGAGCACACTGAAGCATTACATGTGTTTGATGTTAACAGCGGTAACAGAGCTAAAAGTGATAGTAGCCAGGAAGAAAATGCCCTTGAAGTAAACTTAGAGGCAGCTGTTGAGGTTGCCAGACAATTAAAGTTGCGTGATATGGGTGGTATCATTGTAGTTGACTTTATTGATATGCATAGTGCAGACAATAAAAAACTATTGTTTGACCGATTAAAGGATGAAATGAAAAGCGACAGGGCAAAACATAATATTTTGCCACCAAGTAAATTTGGTTTAATTCAAATTACTCGTCAACGCTTGCGTCCTGAAGTCAATGTTGAAGTATTGGAAACATGCCCTAGTTGTAACGGTACCGGGAAAGTACAACCAAGTTTATTATTTGTTGACCAAATTGAAAATGCCTTGAGATTTATAATCAAAGAACAAAATCAAAAAAGCATTACATTACAAGTACATCCATACATAGCAGCGTTTATAACTAAAGGTGGCTTTTTAAGAAGTAAACAGTACAAATGGTATTTTGAACACAAGCAGTGGATAAAACTGCAAGGGATTTCCAGTTTAGGTTTTATGGAATATAAATTCTTAACTAAAGATTTAGAAGAAATTGTTATTTAGATCTTTTCAATTATTTAAAATCTTTTTTTATATTTAATTATAACTTTAAATTTAAAAATTATGAAATTAAAATCTTTTTTATCCGGAGCTTTAGTTTTAGCTGTTAGCTTAGCAAATGCCTTTACAATTAGTTACTAAAATAAAGATTCTCAAAAGTACACTATGGAAGTTAAATCTAATGGTTCTACACAAAAAGTTGAATTTAATTCTTCAACTTCGGGTTCAGCATCTATACAAACCAGCGCTTCAGAAGTAGAAATTAAAACTTCTTGCGGTTGGGTAAAAGTAAAAGATGGCGCAAAAGTTACCATTAAAGACGGTTGTATTAAAGTAGAATAAGAATTATAAATTCTTGATAAATTAAAAAGGCTCAACAATAGTTGAGCCTTTTTAATTTTTACGTTTAATACCAAGATGAAATATATTTTAGCCCAAATTATGCATTAGAAGGCGAAGCATGAGCCGAACTAATTGTATTATTTGGGTTTATCCCGATTTAGAAAATCACCCTTTGGGTTTCAGGTATTTCTGAACAAAGGGTTGATTTTCTTACATCGTTTATTCATTTGATTTTCCAAATGAATAAAATGGGTTTAGCCAATCCATTATCAGATTTTCCATTCTTCTTCGTTGAAAATACTCGACGTAGCTGTTTGCGATGCCTCTGCTTTTCGCCTCGAATAATGAAAAATTTCTGATCATATATTCAGTCTAAAATATGCTTCAACTTGGTATAAGACTGATTAGTCTTTTACAATCTTAACTGTTTTGGTTTTACCATCAACAGTAGCCTTTACAAAATAAACACCGTTTACATTGTTACCTAAGTTTAATTGGTACGTTCCTGCATTAACATTGTCGGTTAAAATAACACGGCCTAATACGTCTGATACCTCAATTAAAGAAGCACTTTCTAACTGAACATTAAACAATCCGTTGCTTGGATTTGGATAAACAATAAAGTTAGAAGTTAGATTTGAGATGGTAGATTTGATATCTGTACAAGTGTTTACAGACTGAGTTAACACTGCATTAGCTGAACAACCAGCTGCGTTTGTACCAGTTACTGTATAACTTGTAGTTGTAGTAGGACTAACCGCAATTACAGCAGTTGTTGCAGTAGTGTTCCAAACATAAGAACTTGCACCACTTGCAGTTAATGTAGCAGAGCTTCCAACACAAATAAAGTTAGTTTCGGTACTTACCGCGTTAACTGTTGGGTTGGCGTTTACAGTTACGTTACTAACTGCTGAACCTACACATGTATTTACTGTATTTGTACCTGTAACAGTATAAGCAGCAGTTGCAGTTGGACTTACCACAGCAGAACCACCACTAAAAGTGTAAGTTGAAGCACCACTTGGGGTAATTGTAAATGAATTACCGGAACAGATAGCACCGCTATTTACCGTAATGATAGGCGCTGCATTTACAGTTACGTTGCTTACAGCAGAACCATTACAACCTACTGTGTTAGTACCTGTAACAGTATAAGCAGCAGTTGCAGTAGGACTAACTACAGCAGAACCACCGCTATAAGTATACGTTGAAGCACCGCTTGGGGTGATGGTAAACGAATTACCAGAACAGATAGCGCCACTGTTAACTGTGATGGTTGGAACAGCATTAACTGTTACGTTACTTGTTGCAGTATTTGCACTTACACAACCAGCTGTACTTGTACCAACCACCGTATAATTTGCATTTGCAGTTGGAGATACAGCTGCGCTTCCACCCTGAATGGTATAAGTACTTGCTCCTGTTGGAACCATTGTAAATGTTGAACCTGAACAGATGGTACCGTTGTTAACCGCTACTGTTGGAACCGGGTTACTAATTACGTTAGCACTACCCGAAGAAAAACAACCATTTGAAGCAGTTACAGTTGAAGTGTAAGCTCCGGCTGTTAATCCACTAATAGATGCTGTTGTTGCGCCAGTATTCCATGCATAAGTGTATGGACCTGTACCTGTAACTGTAGTGCTTAATGCACCTATAGGGCCAGTTCCACAAACTGTATTGTTATTTATTGCAACGGTTGGTGTTGTATTAACATTGATTGTGCGCGTTGTAACATTAGTTAAACATCCATTGGTTGCAGCACCAACAACTGAATAAGTTGTTGTAACGCTTGGTGTAACTGCAAAAGTTGCTGTGGTAGGACCAGATGTCCAAGTATACGAACTAACACCACTTGCCGTTAAAGTAGTTGATGAACCACTACAAATAGCAGTTGGGCTTGCAATTGCTAAGGTTGGAGTTACAAATGGTGTAACAGTGCTTGTTGAACTAACACCACCAGGTGTTACCCAATTGGATGTTGCACCATTCAAATTAAATGGTCCGACCAAAGTACCGGTTGGGCCAGCTAGTGGCGTTAATGATGTAACTGTTGGATTTGCAAATGAAGCTAAACCTTGATTAAACTGATAATATGCTAATAAACTAGACTGAGGAACACTTAATTGCCCCATCATGTTATTTTGAATTTCGCCTTGACACAAAGTACGGTTCCAGATGCGAACTTCATCTATGTCCCCTGTGTTAAATTCATTTGTATTACTCCCTCCTATCCATACTTCACCACCTGCTGCAAAGTTAGTTACTGGTGCAGATGAAGCCGTTGCTGATAAAACCCCATTGATGTAAAATCTTAATACAGAACCATCCCAGGTACCAGCCACATGAGTCCAAACGTTAAGTGTATTTGTATTAGCCGGTGTATTAACGCTAACAAAGGTAGGACCATTTCCTACAAAGAACTCAAAATTTCCATTAACCCCAGTATTAGCTCTTCTTAACAAGAAACCCAAACTAGAAGGAATTGTGGTATTATAATTGGACACAAGGTTTCCAAGATTGGATGCGTTAGTTGTTCTAACCCATGCTTCAACTGAGAGTCTGTTGCCCCCCACTAAACTTGTAGTAATACTACTCCCTAAATTAACTCTGTCATTTAAACCATCAAAATTGAGTGCAGCTCCTCCGGGAATAATAGCTTGTATAATTACCTCACCATTACCGGATTTAACCCCATCAGTGCAAACTCCACCTGCGTAAAAACAAAATGAAGATCCTCCTCCACCACCAGCTGCATCAGCACAACATGGGTCGCTATCACTTCCGCCGCCGCCGCCGCCATAATAACCGCCGCCGCCGCCGCCGCCGCCATAGCTACAAGAACCTCCTGCTCCTCCAATTCCTAAAACACCAGCTGAACCTGCCCCACATGCTCCATTAGGCAATCCACCAGTTCCACCAGAAGAGGCTGTACCACCATTACCTCCAGTACATGGAGGTTGACCTGCTCCACCAGTAGCCCCTAACAAACCGCCATTTCCACCTGCACCACCGGCATAGCCACCTTGTCCACCGCCACCACCAGCAACTATCATTCTGTTTGCAAGAGCATAGGGGGCAACTCTGATATCAGTCGCACCACCTCCACTACCTTCATTCCCGAAATTACCAAATTCACCACCACCACCATTAAAACCACCAACATTTACGACAGAGGTGTTTGTTCCAGCCCCACCAACATAAATTTGTAATACTTGGCCAGGAGTTACAGCCATAGAAGAAGTATATCTTGCTCCAAGCCCTCCACTTCCTCCGCCTTGGGCGCCGGAAACTGTAACGTTGATAACTGTACATAATGGCGGCACTGTGTAATTTTGGACTGCGCCTGTGAAATTGAACGTTTGAGCTGTAATATTGGCGCCAACGGAGGATACCAAAACAGCTAACGAACAAATTTTTTTGAGTTTTTGTAAATTTATTTTCATATTTTTTAGAATTTAAAACGAAAGTAAACTATTTTTTAATAGAATCTCTTTTTATGTGATGAAACGTTCATAAAAAGGGGTCAAATTTAAAGTAATTTGTTAAAATATTATTCCATTAAAGTTCATGCGCGGCCTTAATTTATTTAAGTTAAGTTGATATAAACCGTTAAAAGCAAATTAATAAAATAGTTATTTAGCCCCTTATTAGTTTTAATTGTGTTTCTAATATTTCAAAATAATTTCTGGATACCGGAATTAATTGTCCGGCAACTATAAGCTCTTTGGTATTATAAGAATCTACCTTTGTTCCATTAACAATATAAGATTTTCCAACCTTAATAAAAAGAGGGTTGCTAATTTCTTGTTGCATGGTTTCTAATTTAATTCTTGAAATGATCCGTTTGCTGTTACTTAAATGTATTTCCACATAATTACCATCACTTTTAATAAATAAAATATCGTTGGTGTTGACTAAATGAAAATCTGTGCCATCTTTTATGTTAATGATTTTCCCCTCCAACATTTGTTTTTTAAAGGCTAAATTAATACTGGCAAACAAATCAGATTTTTTAAAGGGCTTGGTAATGTATCCGGCCGGATTGGTTTTAATAATTTCTTTAATCATGTCTACATCACTATGCGAGGTAATAAAGACAAAAGGTGCTAAACCATTTTGCTTTAATTCATTGGCAATATCCAGTCCATCCGTGTTACCCTCCATCCGAATATCCAATAAAATTAAATCCGGTTGAAAGGAGTTTATTAAAGCAAAGGCATCCGTTTTAGAATGCGCCATTTCAATCTTGAGGATTCCAAACGAAATTAGCGCATCCTTTATATCTTCAGCAATTAATACCTCGTCTTCAACAATTAATATCTTAGTGTTTTGCATCGTTTGTGATTTTAAATTTTAATTCAAAAACAAGGCCATTATCATTTCTGAATTTATAAACGCCTTTCAGTTGTCTGGAAAAAATATCAATTAAGCGCATGCCCAATGTGTTTGTATCGTTCTTCTCCACCAATCCTTTTCCATTATCCCTTATAATTAATTGGTATTCACCTGATTCTGTTTTTTTTAGAGTTAAGCTAAAGTGAGGTTTTCTTTCTTCTACAAAAGCATATTTAATGGCGTTTGAAATTAATTCCGAGCTAATCATCCCCAAAGCAATAGCGTCGGTTGTCTTAAAAAATATGCTTTCGACATCGCTGCTAAATTCTATCTTTTGATGATTCGTGTTAACCATGTCATCAATCGTATTAATCAACTCTGTTAAATAATTTTTAATGTTTATTGTTTGATCTTGATTGCTTGCGTCATTATAGAGCATTTCGTGTGCAAGCGCCATTGATTTAATTCTTCTGGCAGATTCTTTTAGAGCCAACATTTCGGATTTGGAGGCATTGCTCGCGATTTGCATATTTAGTAATGAATTAATGAACTGCAAATTATTTTTTACCCGATGGTGTATTTCCTGAATTAAAGAAGCCTGATTTATTGTTTTTGTATATAACTCCTTATTTGTCTTATTGCGCAATAGGAGTAGGTAACCAATATAAAATGTTAATATAAAAAAAACAGATAAGGCAATTAGTAAGATAAAATTTTGCGTGCTTTTGACTTTAATTTCCCTATTTCTTTGTGATAGTATTAAGTTAGTAGATTTTACTTCATTCAACATTTTTTCATTGTCAAATTTTTCCTGTATTTTTTTTACCTCAACTACATTTTCTTTACGCGTTTCTACTAACCACTCATTTAAATATAAACTTTTATAGCGGAAGTAATTTAATGAATCGCCGGTAAAAAAATAATCATCTGCTAAAGATTTAAATATACGTCGCTTTGGTAATTCTAAATTTTTGCTTTCAATTAAATTAAGCAATTCCAAACTTTTCGAAATTGTAAATTTTCGCTGCTTAACTTCGTCATCATTGTGTTCTATTAATTCAATGTAGTTTTGCAAGGCACTTGCTTCTTCTCTTACAGCGCCGATGTTATGAAATACCGTTTGTGCTTTTTCATAATTATTTAAAGCCAAATTAAATTGTTTGAGATTCTTATAGGTATAACCAAGTTCATTGTAAGATGCTCCTGCGGCGTAGTAATTATCTGCTTTAATTGCTAAGGCTAATGCCTTATTTGAGAATAAAATGCTCGAGTCTACCGGAGAGGCCTCATTATAAATAGCCGCTCCACGTCCATAAAATCTGATTATTTGAGCTGTGTCTGTTACTCTGTTTGCTTTTAACAAAATCATTGATTTATTAACGTAAACTTTAGCTAACTGAAAATCAGCTGTTCGTCTATAAAATTCAGCTAAATCAATATAAATTTTAAGTAAATAATTTTTATCCGTTTGTTTCTCAAAAAAGGCTAATACCTTTAAATATTTTTTTAACGCTTCGGCATAGTTAAATTGGTATTTGTTGTAATCAGCCTCTGCATTAATTAATTTGTAGTAATTAACGGAGTTTTTTGAGTTTACATAAGCATTCAAATTTTTGATGACTAATTTAGCCTTTGTATATTCAGGCATATTAAGATACGTTTTTATTAAACTTAAGCCATTTGAAAAAACAGCCTCTGTATCCTTTTTAAGAATATTGTTATTTAATTCTCTATTATAAAATAATGCGACAGAATCGAGGTGATACACATTAGCCTTTTGTTGTGAAAAGGCACAAAAAAATGAAATACTAAAAATAAGTATGCAAAAGATAATCCTCAATTTAGAGCGAAGTTAAAACATAAATTTACAGCTAAACAAAATTGGGATGAAATACAAAAAAATGTATGTGAACATAAAAAAGCCCCAACAAATTGCTGGGGCTTTTTAATTGACATTTATTCTGAATTATTCCTTAATAATTTTCACGGTTTTGGTTTTACCATTAACGATAGATTTTACAAAATAAACACCGTTTATAGTGTTACCTAAGTTTAATTGGTAAGTTCCTGGATTTACATTATCAGTTAAAATAACACGACCTAATACATCTGTTACTTCAATTGTAGAAGCACTTTCTAACTGAACATTAAACAATCCGTTGCTTGGGTTTGGATACACTAGGAATGATAAATTAGAAATGTTAAATGATGAATTCTTAATATCAGTACAAGTAGAAACTGATTGAGAAATAACTGCAACAGCTGAACAACCAGCTGCGTTTGTACCAGTTACTGTATAACTTGTAGTTGTAGTAGGACTAACCGCAATTACTGCAGTTGTTGCAGTAGTGTTCCAAACATAAGAACTTGCACCACTTGCAGTTAATGTAGCAGAGCTTCCAACACAAATAAAGTTAGTTTCGGTACTTACCGCGTTAACTGTTGGGTTGGCGTTTACAGTTACGTTGCTTACAGCAGAACCATTACAGCCTACTGTGTTAGTACCTGTAACAGTATAAGCAGCCGTTGCAGTTGGACTTACCACAGCAGAACCACCGCTATAAGTATACGTTGAAGCACCACTTGGTGTAATAGTAAATGAATTACCGGAACAGATAGCACCACTGTTAACTGTGATTGTTGGTACAGAATTAACAGTTATATTACTCGTTGCAGTATTAGCACTAACACAACCTGCTGTACTTGTACCTATTACCGTGTAACTTGCATTAGCTGTTGGAGAAACCGCAGCACTGCCACCTTGAATAGTATATGTATTTGCACCACTTGGAACAATTGTAAATGTTGAACCAGAACAGATGGTACCGTTGTTTACAGCAACTGTTGGTATAGGGTTTGATATTACCACTGCACTTGTTGAACCTAAACAACCATTTGCAGCAGTTACAGTAGCTGCATAAGTGCCAGGGGTTAGACCGCTAATAGCAGTTAAAGTAGAACCTGTGCTCCATACATAAGTGTATGGACCTGTACCTGTAACAGTTGTGCTTAAAGCTCCAGTACCACTTCCACAAACTGTATTGTTATTTATTGCAACGGTTGGTGTTGTATTAACATTGATTGTACGCGTTGTAACATTGGTTAAACAACCATTGGTTGCTGTTCCCACAACTGAGTACGTCGTTGTAACACTTGGCGTAACAGCAAAAGTTGCTGTGGTAGGACCAGATGTCCAAGTATATGAACTAACGCCGCTTGCCGTTAAAGTAGTTGATGAACCACTACAAATAGCAGTTGGGCTTGCAATAGATAATGTTGGGCTTGCAAAAGCAGTTACCGTGCTTGTTGAACTAACTCCGCCAGGTGCAACCCAGTTAGAACTAGCCCCATTTAATGTAAATGGGCCTGTTAAAGTACCGGTTGGGCCAGCTAGTGGCGTTAATGATGTAACTGTTGGATTAGCAGCAGAAGCTAGGCCTTGGTTAAATTGATAATAAGCCACTAAACTTGTTTGAGGTAAACTTAATTGCCCCATCATGTTATTTTGAATTTCGCCTTGACACAATGCACGGTTCCAAATTCTTACTTCATCTATATTACCGTTAAACGCCTCGTTGTAAGGGTTGTTACCAATTACTACACTGTTGGTGCTTGCTGGTAAGGTATAAGAAGGAAAACTTACGGAACCAGTAGCAACACCGTTTATAAAAGTTCTAATAGATGTACCATTAAAAACCATGGCAACATGCTGCCATACATTTGTAGATAATGTTCCAACAGCAGTGTTTATTGTATAAGTGCCAAATCCAACAAAAGCGTTCAACTGTGTGCCGGCAGATCTTAAAGCAAATGATGTGCCACCAAGATTATGATTTGAAACGATATTAGCAAATGCAGGCAATGCACTTGGACGTATCCATGCTTCAGCAGTAAGACCAGCTGAACCATTTAAAGAAGAAGTAATAGCCGTTCCGCAATTAACAATATCATTTGTGCCATCAAAATTTAAGGCTGCGCCATTTGATGATGCGGAGATTACAATTTCTCCATTCCCCGTTTGAAATCCTTGGGTATGTAAAACTGAAGTTACTCCGATAGGAGCAGTGTAACTACTTCCGCCGCCACCACCTTCCCATGCAGAGCCGCCACCGCCATAATAACCACCACCGCCACCGCCACCAGTTTGCCCAACACCACCAGGACCTCCAACGCCAAGAGCACCGTTTGGAACACCACCCGCAAACTGAGTTGCTCCTCCTCCTAGATAAGTTCCAGTTAGACCATTAACCCCATTTAAACCACCTCCATGGCCACCGGAATTTCCAGTTGAAAAATTAACACCGGTACCACCACCGCCAGAAGCTACGATAACTCGATTTCCTAAAGCATTTCCGCCTTGTCTAACATCTGAAGCCCCGCCTCCGCCTCCGCCACATCGTCCTCCGCTCCAAGTACCACCTAATCCTCCACCATTAAACCCTCCGGCACCGCCAACGCTAGCCGTTCCATCAACTCCTTTACCACCTACATAAATGTTTAAAACTTCACCAGGGGTAACTGCCAAAACAGCCTGAACCCTTCCACCTGAACCTGGAGGTGAAGAAGGGGCATTAAACCCGAATCCACCTTGTGCGCCTTTAACATCTAAAGTTAGTGATGTAACGCCTGCTGGCACAGTGTATGTTTGTTGAGCGCCTGTAAAGGTGTAAGTAGTTATTATCTGAGCATTAGCACTTTTAATGCCAATTATTAAAAGAATCGTAATTTTTAACTTGTTGAATGGTTTTCTTTTCATATTTTTTAATTTACGGTAAATATAGGCTATTATTTATTAGAATGCCGTTTTATGTGATGAAATGCTCAAAAAAAGGGGTTAATTTAAAAGTGATTTCTTGAAAATTTATGGCTTTTAAATTAATGCGTGGCTTTAATATGTTTAGGTAAAGTTAAGTTCATCTAAACATTAACACCAAATTAAAAAAATAGTTAGTTTCAATGAACTGCCGGCTTGAAAAAAGAACTTGTCTTAGATGTGTGTGATTGTTATTATTTCTCTTCAACATTATTACATGCATTGAAAAAACACAAAAGCGGGGTTTAACTTATTAAGCCAATTAAATTGCCATTATAATAATTTCTACTGTTTAATTGCAGTTTAATGTTTTCGTACTAAAAGAATCTTTTATCAATAAAATGTAAAGTTAAATTATCAATTAAAAATCGTTGTATTAATACGCACGTTTTCTCGTAACTAAATTTAAAAATGCACCAAGCGTTAAACTATCATGCTTGAATAAAATGCTTTATCTTATCGAACACCTCACGGGCTTTTTCAATGCTATCAACATCTTCCACATTTAACCACAACCTATTATTTTGTTCTTTTAATTTGCACCTCAAGGGATATTTTTGCGCATAAGCAAGCGCAGCCATAAACATAGGGCTGGCAAAATAATCACTTTCCTTTTTACTTAAAAAATATGTAAGCAACTTGTTATTTTTTAAAGTAATTTTTTCGAATCCAAGTTGCATGGCTTGCCAACGCATCCTTACCAAATTAATTAATTCTACTACCTCCTTCGGTAATGGACCAAACCTGTCTTTTAAATTAAGTTCGTATATTTTTAAATCTTCTTCTTTAGTTATATTGTCTAATTCTCTGTACAATATTAATCGTTCCGTTAGACTAGTTACATAAATCTCGGGTATTAATAATTGCAAATCTGTTTCAATAACTGTTTCCTTTACAAACTGCCTACTAAATATTGTTTTATCCATCCCCTGTTCCTTATCCAGGGTTTCTTTATACCAATCCTCGTCCTTCAATTCTTCAACAGCTTCGTTTAAAATTTTCATATAAGTATCAAAACCCATCTCGTTTATAAAACCACTTTGCTCTCCGCCTAGTAAATTGCCGGCGCCTCTTATATCCAAATCGCGCATTGCAATTTGAAAACCACTCCCTAAATCGCTAAAATCAACAATGGCTTTTAAACGTTTTCGTGCCTCATCTGTAAGTGCAATTTGTGGCGGTGCAATTAAATAACAGTAAGCTTTTTTGTTGCTTCTGCCAACTCTTCCACGCATTTGATGCAAATCGCTTAGTCCAAAATTTTGAGCTTCATTTATTATAATTGTATTTGCGTTGCTAATATCCAAACCACTTTCAATAATTGTTGTAGCAACTAACACATCGTAATCACCTTCCATAAAGCCAAGCATCACGTCTTCGAGTTTGTCACCATCCATTTGTCCGTGACCAATAGCAATGCGCGCATCCGGTACCAATCGCTGTATCATTCCGGCAATAACCTCAATATCACTAACACGATTATGAACAAAAAACACTTGCCCTCCACGATTTAACTCTCCGGCAACTGCATCTCTAATCAACTCCTCACTAAAGGTATGTAATTCCGTTTGAACAGGAAAACGATTAGGAGGCGGAGTACTTATTACGCTTAAATCTCTTGCACCCATCAAACTAAATTGTAATGTACGAGGTATTGGTGTTGCAGTTAAAGTAAGTGTATCTACGTTAGTCCGAATTACTTTTAATTTATCTTTAACTCCAACTCCAAATTTTTGCTCCTCATCTATAATCATTAAGCCTAAATCTTTAAAATGCACTTCCTTACCAACCAATTTGTGTGTACCAATAATAATATCAATCTTGCCTTCCGCTAAATTTTTTAAGGTTTCCTTTTGTTGTTTGGCACTTCTAAATCTATTAATGTAATCAACGTTGCAAGGTAAATCAGCTAAGCGTGCTTTAAATGTTTTGAAATGCTGATAGGCCAAAATTGTTGTTGGTACCAAAACGGCAACTTGTTTACTATCACAAACAGCTTTAAAGGCTGCACGAATTGCAATTTCTGTTTTACCAAATCCAACATCTCCGCAAACCAATCTGTCCATTGGATGCGGTTTCTGCATGTCTTTTTTAACATCGACAGTTACTTTTATTTGGTCAGGCGTGTCCTCGTATATAAAACTGGCTTCTAATTCATGTTGCAAATAATTATCTTGAGGGTATGCGTGGCCTGGTTTTGACTTACGTTCAGCGTATAATTTAATTAAATCAAACGCAACCTTTTTGACATTACTTTTTGTTTTAAGTTTTAAAGTTTGCCATGCTGTGCTGCCCAATTTGTCTATTCTTGGCACATTGCCTTCTTTACCGCTATATTTACTTATACGATGTAATGAATGAATACTAACATACAAAGCATCGTTGTCTTTAAACAACAACTTAACACATTCCTGTATTTTACCATTACTGTTTATTTTTTGCAATCCGGCAAATCTGCCAATGCCATGATCAATATGCGTAACATAATCACCAGGGTTAAGCATTAATAACTCCTTAATTGTAAATGCCTCAGCGCTTTTATGTTTAATTTCTTTTAGTTTAAATAGATGATAGCGTTCAAAAATCTGGTGATCAGTAAAAACCGCAACTTTTAAATCATGGTCTATAAACCCTTCATGTAAATTAAAAGGTAAATAGTTAATTAATGATTCATAGGTGCGATGCTCTTTCGCGAGCAAATCATTGAAAATAGACATTAAGCGTTGAGCTTGCTTGGAATTATCAGTTAAAAAATAATTTTCATATCCTTTAGATTTATTTTCTTTAAGGAAAGAGATAAATAAATCGAAGTTCTTATTGAATCCGGGCTGATTAATTTGATTAAATCCTATTTCAGTTGTTGCTAGTTCAGGTTTTAAACCAAACTCAAAAGTTAGGGTTTCACTTAGAAGTGTTATTAAATCCTTTGCATTGGAAAAAAGTAAATCAGGTGCTAATTGAGTTAAACCGCCTGAATGTTGTTCAAAAATTTCTGCTGCTTTATCAAAGCGCTTATCAATACTATCGCAAATAAATTGAGTGTCTTCAATAAAAACGGTTAGCTCGGATAAATTAAAGTATTCTAATAGATGTACTTTTGATTGATTAAATTGCGAAGTATTAAAGTTTGGAATAATATGAATAAATTCAAAGTTTGCAATAGAAAGTTGAGATGAAGGATCGAATGTTTTAATATTTTCTATTTCATCGCCAAACAACTCCAATCGAAATGGCGTTTCGTTGGCGAATGAAAAAATGTCAACAATTCCACCTCTTATAGCAAATTGGCCTGGTTCATAAACAAAATCGACATGATTAAATTGAAAAGAGTTTAAAAATTCCATTAAAAAATCAGTGGATAGCCTTTCACCTTTTTTAATTGCCAAAGTATGTTTGGTAAGTTGTTGCTTTATTGTAACTTTTTCACTTATGGCTGCGGGATATGTAACAATAATGCGTTTAAATTGCTCATTTGATAAATTACTCAATACCTCAGTTCTTTCCTGCACATTTGCATTAGTGGTTTTTTCAATTTGATAAGGTAAACGGTATGACTCAGGAAAAAATAAAACCTTAGTATCAGTCATTATATTTTCAAGATCATTTAATAAATAAGCAGCCTTTTCTTTATCGTTGGCTATAACAACGATGGAGGAATGATTATTCAAAAGATAGTTCCTTATAAAAATTGATATAGCACTCCCCTTTAAACCCTTTAAATGATAGTCTTTAGAGTTTAACACTTGTGTTTTGAGCCTGAAAAGTTCTAAAAAATTATTTTTAGATGCCATTTATCAGGCAAAAGTAACAATTGCTGTATTTTATTAACGATAATTTAAAATTTAACAACTGTTTGTTGTGAATTAATTTAATTTGTTTTAATTTTGGTAAACATATCAATCTAAAACCATTTAAAAAATGAAAAAACAACTATTATTTTTAGCCTTATTGCTTGTCGGAAATCTAGCTTTTTCTCAAGCAGTTTTTAGAATAGTGGAAGCCACCGGTGGTAATCCTATTGTGAATGATGGAGCAATTTTTCATTCCGCTGTTGTTGGAGGTAACACCACTTCTAAAACATTTTCAATGACGAATTTAACAGCTTCAACATTAACTTTAAGTGTAAGAAAATTTGAAGATTTACTTAATACAGTTGTTATGGGAGATGTTGCTAGTCCTTACTTCTGCACAGGGTTAATTTGTTATCCTGCAAGTACTTTCAATTCTACAGTTTCTCTTGCGCCAAACGAAAGTTTAGCCTTTATAGCATATATTGATGAAGCTACTGTTGCAGGAAACTCGAAAGTAAGATATAGATTCACGAATGGCGTAAGCTCCCAATCAATAACATTTACAATGGATTATAACAATCCTACTGTTGGAATTAATGAAAAAAATAGTCCAGTTAGTTCGCTGAGTCTTTACCCTAATCCAACAAATGGTGAGAAATTAAATGTTAATTTTAATACTAATGAATTAATACCTGCCTTACAAATAGTTATTACTTCTATAACCGGTCAGGAAGTGCTAAAAACTAATATTAATCCAACACTAGGTAATAACAATATGGAAATTAACTTATCTAACTTAATTAACGGTATCTATTTTATTAAGTTAGATGGTATCAATAACTCAGCTCAAAAATTAATAATTAACAAATAACAAACAACAAAACATGAAAAAACAATTACTAGCTCTTGCTTTAGTTGCCTCAGCAGGTTTAACCAAAGCACAAACAGTTTTGTGGAGTCAAGATTTTAACTCTACAACAGGAACTGCCTTACCGGCAGGTTGGTTGCAAAACAACGTTGATGGTTTAACTCCAGATGCGAACGTTTCTGCATATAATTTTGGTACAAACGCATGGGTTACTCGTGGCGCAAGTGCAATTAACGCAACTTTCGCTTCTTATGGCAGAGTAGTTTGTAGTACTTCTTGGTATAGTCCTGTTGGTACTTCAAATGACTGGTTAATTACCCCACAATTTACAGCTTCGGCAGGTTCCTATTTACAATGGGATGCTATCACTTTAGATGGTTCTTTTCCTGATGGATACCAAGTATTAGTTTCTACAACCGGTACTACAACAGCTTCATTTACCAACACTTTGTTTACCATCGGAGCTGAAAACAGTTCATGGACGCCTCGTTCTGTAAGTTTAAACAGTTTTTCTAATCAAGCTGTTTATGTTGCTTTCAGAAACAATTCAAACGATAAGTTTATCTTATTGCTTGATAACATTCAAGCCGTTGTTCCAGCAGCTATAGATGGCGCTGTAACTTCTGTAACAAGTGTTACAAGATACATGGCTACTGGTAATGTAAACATTAATGGTTTATTTAAAAATAATGGTTCAACGCCTGCTACTTCAGCCGTTTTAAACTACAAGGTTGATGGTGGCGCACCTGTAACTCAAACATTTACTTTTGGTAGTGCTGTTAACTATAACAATACAACCGGATATTCTTTTGCAACAACTGCTTCTTTAACTCCTGGTCAACATACCATTACTGTTGAAGTAACTCATGTAAACGGTGTTGCTGAAACTAACACAGTTAACAACGTTGCAAGTGTAATCAATTACGTTGCAACTTCAGTTCGTCCGCGTAATGTATTAATCGAAGGCTTTACTTCTTCTACTTGTGGTCCTTGCGCAAGCAATGCTGTTACTTGGGATCCACTACTTAATGGTAATAATCCTAATACTGGAGGTACTGTTAACGTGATCAGATACCAAATGAACTGGCCTGGAGCTGGAAATGATCCAGGTTATAACCCACATGGTTTAAAGCGTCGTCAATTTTATAATGTAAGTGGTATACCTGATGGTTTTATCAATGGTAAAGATCAAACAGGATATTCTCAAGCAGTAATTAACGCAGGTATTGCTGAAGCAGCGTGGGTTGATGTTAATGCTGCATTAACCGGTACTGGTACTACATTAGCAGGAACAGCAACCATTACACCTGCTGTAAGTGTTGCAGGCCCTGTTCGTATTTTTCAAGCTTTAGTTCAACAATATTATAATTACCCAGGTGCTGCTACGTCTCAGAAAAACTACTACCATTCGATGCGTATTATGAATCCTAACGGTGGAGGTACTCCTATGAACTTAACAGCAGGAAGTGCATTTACAGTTAACTTTAATCATACAGCTAACGTGGTTACAACTCCAGCACAAAACAGTTATAATTTCTGGTCTAATAACCCAACTGTAACATATGCTTATGTTGTATTTGCTCAAGATACTGTTAGTAAAGATGTATTAAACAGTGGTTCTTCTACATTCTCTACAACTTCTGTTGGCATGGTTAAAATGGACAACAACCAAACTTTAGGCGTATATCCTAACCCTGCTCAAAACTTTGCAATTGTTGCCGTTAAATTAGAAAATGCAACTAAAGTTAGTTTAGCAATATATGATATTGCAGGTAAAGTTGTTTATACAAAAGACGAAGAAACTTTAGCTATCGGTCAAAACGAAATAATGATTGATACTGAAAAGTTTGCTGCCGGTGCCTACACCATTGTTGGAACCATCAATGGTAAAACATTCTCAAACAAACTGATTATTGCGAAATAATTAATTAACGTTTTACTTTTAAAAAGAGGCTGCACATTTTGTGTGGCCTCTTTTTTTTAAGACAATGCATGACCTGCATTTTTTCGCTAGTTAACTATTTAATAGTATTTTTATAGCAAGCGTCGATGCTATTAACGAACTCGCTGTGTAAATACAGATTAATTTAAGTACTAGAAAAAATTTCTTAAATTTGGTTTGATCGTGTTTTTCTATTTGTCAAAAATATTGGTATTCCTCATTTCACCTATTTTTTGGGTGTTCTTTCTCTTAATTTGGTCTTTCAAAACAAAAGTAGAGGGGCGTACTAAAAAACTCTTTATTCTTGGCTTGAGTATTCTTTACATTAGCAGTAACTCTTTTTTTGTTGATGAACTCTTTAGATGGTATGAACCAACCCCGACTGACTTTGACTACTCAAAAAAATATACCGGCGCTATTGTATTAGGAGGCATTGGCTCAATTGATATGCGACTTCAGAAAATTAATTTTGGCCATTCAGCAGACCGATTATTTCAAGTATTACCGTTTGCATACTCAAAAAATATTGGAGCAGTGATTTTTACAGGGGGTAGTGGAAGCATTGAATACCCAGATCATAAAGAAGCTATATACGTAAAAAAGTACTTAAAAAGTATTAATTTTCCTGATAGTTCAATTATTATTGAGTCTAATAGCAGAAACACTTACGAAAATGCATTGTTTAGTAAACGCATTGTTGATAGCATCAACAGTAACGGGAACTACTTATTAGTTACCTCAGCGTATCATATGCCTCGTAGCATTGCCGTATTTAAGAAAGCAGGTTATAAAAACATAACGCCATTTATTACCAATAAGGTGAGCGGTGGCAGAAGATTTACATTTGATCACTTGTTTATTCCGAATCCGGATGCTCTTTATTCTTTACAATTTTTAATTCATGAATGGGTAGGTTTTTTAGCCTATAAAATTAAAGGGTATGCTTAAAATAAAGGAAGATTTACTTCAATATGTGTGGCAACATAAGCTAACCACTACCAATGAATTTATTAGTACTACAAACAATAAAATAAAAATAATCCACTTTGGAACTCTTAACCAAGATTCGGGCCCTGACTTTTTTAATGCAAAAATTAAAGTTAATGAGCTCATCTTAGCCGGTAACATTGAAATACACGTAAAAACGAGTGATTGGGAAAAACATGGTCATCAATTTGATGAGAGTTATAGTAATATTATTTTACATGTTGTTTATGAACACGATAGGGAAATTGCCCAAAACACAGAAAATTTAGTAGAAGTTATTGAATTAAAGCAATTTCTTTCGCCTCATTTAATTGTTAAGTACCAGAAATTATTAGAAAGTAAGAATAAAATCCCTTGTCAAAATAGTTTCGATAAAATTGAAGATTTTAAATTCAGTAGCTGGCTGCAACGATTGTCGATTGAAAGACTCGAGAAAAAAACAGAGCGAATTGAACAATTATTTTTTGAGTTTAATGGGGACTATCATCAAACTTTTTACACACTTTTGCTCAGTGCATTTGGATTTAAAACAAACGCTTTGCCTTTTGAGTTATTAGCCAAACAACTACCTTACAATGTATTAATTAAACATAGTGATCAGCTTTTTCAATTGGAAAGCTTGTTATTAGGAACTTCAGGCTTTTTAGATGAGCAATTCGAAGATAATTATCTAAGTCAATTAAGTAATGAGTTTATTTTTTTACAAGCTAAATATAAATTAATTCCATTGGATAAACGTTTGTTCAAATTCTCTAAAATGAGGCCTGCAAATTTTCCTACTCTTCGCCTAGCACAATTTGCTGCCTTTTTTGGGCATGGCTGCCAAGTATTATCAAACTTTAACCAATTATCGAACCTAAATCAAGTAATGAATATTTTTAACATAAGCGTTAGTGAGTATTGGAAAACACATTATAGTTTAGGTGGCAACAAGGTAAATAATACCGATACTTTAGGAAAAGATTCTGCTGAAAAAATAATTATAAATGCAATTGTGCCTTTTCTGTTTTTTTATTCCCGAAAAGTAAATCAGGACTTGCTTCGTGAAAATGCACTTGGATTATTAAGCAATTGTAAATGGGAGGAAAATAAAAAAACAAAGCTTTTTTTAAAACTTAGGAAACCGGATTATTCTGCCGCAGACAGCCAAGCTATGATTAATTTATTTGACAATTACTGTAGTAAAAAGCGATGTTTAAATTGCAACGTTGGTATGGACTTATTAAAAAGAAATTAATCGTTTTTAGATAATAACAATTCCTTTGCTGTTTTGAATGCAACTGCATTGTATTTTTTTTCAACGTAGCTTAGCACCTTTTCTAACACTTCCTTACTATTATTGTCTAGATTATTAATTTCTTTTGTAAAAACCTCATTTATTGCTACATCTTTAATTGCCTTTATTTGGCGTGGAATTTCACCAAAAGCCAATTCGATTCTACGTTCTTTGTGAAGCCATTTAAACTCATCAACTTTTGACGAAATGATATCTTCGCATTTCACAATTTCAGCTTGCCTTAGTTTCACATTATTATCAGCCTGTTCTTTTAAAGAATTAATATCAATGTAAACTAAGTTTTGTGATTTAATTACTTCTTTATCAACATTTGCCGGTAAGCCTAAATCTATTATGATTTTTTTTGATGAATGATTTCGATCAAGTTGATTATAAATAGCATTATCAATTAGTGGCTTGGTACTCGAAGTGCAAACAATCATTACATCAAATCCACCTTCGTAAGAAGATAATTCATTTAAATCATAAGCCTCTCCACCAAGTGACTCTGATAATTTTTTAGCATTAGAGAGCGTTCTGTTAAAAACAACACTATTTTCAAAACTGTGCTTTTTAAGATAAGTTGCCATTAAGGTATTTGTTTCACCGCTGCCAACAAACACTAATCTTGCATTATTTTTAATGCCATGTTGCTTTAATGTCCTATAGGCCAATGATACAATAGAAACAGGATTTTTGGCAATATTGGTGTGTGTGTAGATTAATTTACCAGTTTCGATTGTTTGTTTAATTAATAATCGTATGAAATCGCCTGTTAAACCTAATAAATTACAAGACTCATAGGCTTTTCTAACTTGAGCTATAATTTCTCTTTCACCAATCACCAAACTTTCAAGTGAAGCTGCAACTTTATAAGTATGTTTTACTGCCTCATCACCATTATAAACCTCACAAGAGGATGCAATAGTGTCAATTTCTTTCTCAGTTAGTTGACCATTAAGCGCGTTAATTATTTCCTTTATTAAACTCTCTTCAACTGCATGATCAGCTACGATATATAATTCCACACGATTACAAGTATTCAAGTAAAGGACTTCAGAGAAATTAAAATTTAATTTGAGCAGCGGTAAATTCGTTTTTTGGTCTTGCTCAGTTAATTGGAGTTTGCCAATTAGATCAAGCGGCAAACTTTTGTGTGTAAAGGCTATTATCTTAAAAGTATCCAAAATATACCACAAAAATGGTATTTTTTCTGCTTTTTTTTGTCATTGAATTGTCATTTACTCAAAAAGTTCAAACTGATTTTTATCAGTTAAATGATTTTTATAAAGCTGAATTGCGGCTAATCGAGCCTTTGCGTGATCAACTATTGGCAATACATATTCAGGAGTACCAAATTCGGGAACCCATTTTTTTATGTAACTAAAATTTGGGTCAAACTTTTTTTGTTGTTCTGTAGGGTTAAAAACTCTAAAGTATGGGGCAGCATCGCAGCCGGTACCTGCCGCCCATTGCCATCCACCATTATTAGCGCTTAAATCAAAATCGTTTAATTTGGCTGCAAAATATGCTTCTCCCCAGCGCCAATCTATAAGTAAATCTTTAACCAAAAAACTACTTACAATCATCCTAACCCTGTTGTGCATGAAGCCGGTTGAATTTAGTTCTCTCATCCCGGCATCAACAATTGGGAAACCGGTTTTACCTTCACACCATTTTTTAAAATAATCTTCATTATTTCGCCATGCGATTAAATCATATTGTTTTTTAAATGCACCATTTACGACATGCGGAAAATGGTAGAGAATCATCATGTAAAAATCTCTCCAGATAAGTTCATTTAGCCATGTTTCGCTTGTGCTTAGGGCTTGTTGAACCAATGAGCGAATACTTATTGTACCAAACCGAAGGTGCATGCTTAATCTCGAAGTTCCATTAGCTGAGGGATAATCTCGCTGCTCTTTGTACTTTTTTAATAAATCCTTGCTAACATTGGGATTAACATTAAAATTTATGTCAGTTTTTTTGAAGCCAAGTTCCTCCAGAGAAATAATTTCTATTGGTTTTAATTTTATAAAATTTTCCTGATAAAGTTCCGTAGGATAGGTAGTATAATAAAATTTCGACAACTTTAGTTTCCATTTTCTGCTGTATGGCGTAAAAACCGTATATGGTTTTCCATCATCCTTTACAATTTCCGATTTCTCAAAAACGCATTGATCCTTAAAAGATTTAAAACATACTCCTAACTGATTCAATAAATCATCTACCTCCTTATCTCGCTTAATGGCGTATGGCTCATAATCGTGGTTGGTGTAAACTGCTTCAACTTTATAAGATTTCAATAGAGTTTTAAAAACCTCTAATGGTTCGCCATTAAAAACGTGCAAGGTAGAGCCAAATTTGACCATTTGAGATTGAATGTGTCCCAAAGCTTGGTGTATAAAGTCTAATCTTCTGTCGCACTTATCCTCGAGTTTGTTTAAGATGTGGGTATCGAATATAAATATCGGAAGAACAGGTCTACCACTCTTGAGCGCATGGTATAAAGCAGAATTGTCCTTAAGTCTCAGATCTCTTCTTAACCAAACAAGGTTAATTTTTTCCATTGAACAATTACTTCTTAAATTGCTCTAAAGACTTCATTAATATCTTACGAGCCAAAAAAATTCGACTTTTTACGGTACCAAGTGGTAAATTCATTTCATGTGCAATTTCTTCGTATTTGTAACCGTTATAATATCTGGTAAAAGGCACTTTATACTCATCCGTTAAGCCGTTAATTTCTTTAATTATTGCTTTAGCATTAATTCGACTCTCCGACTGTTCGTAACTATTTTGTTTAAACGCTCTATTTAAAGCAATCTCATCACCTGTAGATACCAATTTTTTAATTTTAGTATTTCTACGATAAGCATTTATGAAAGTGTTTTTCATGATAGTAAACAACCATGCTCTTAGATTGGTACTATCTTCAAATTTTGCTCTGTATTTAATGGCCTTTAAATATGTGTCTTGCAATAAGTCTTGAGCATCTTCTAAATTATGGGTTAAACTTAATGCATAACTTTTAAGTGAACCTTTTTCACTAATAATCCGGGTGTTAAACTCAATTGCTGTCATATGATATTATGTTTTGTTTAATGTTTTATTCAAAATCTTCAACAAATATAAACTTTGTTTAACAAATAGCCAAAAAGATTAAACAAAAAACGTGTTAAAATAGTTATTATTCGGTATAAATTTGATTATCAAGTATTTAAAACAAACAATTGTCCTTTTGTTTAAAGTTCTAAATCATCAATTTCCTGATAATTGTTAAATTTGAGGCTTAAAATCACTAAAAATGATCCAAACTTTAAGCGAGCAAGAACAATTAAGACGACAAAAACTCTCTGAATTAATAGAACTAGGCATCAATCCATATCCGGCCGATGAGTTTAACATCAATGCAAATGCACTTGATATCAGAGAAAATTACGAAAGAGATAAGCTTAATTATAAGGATATCAGCCTTGCCGGTAGATTAATGAGCATCCGTGATATGGGAAAAGCATGCTTTGCCGTGATTCAGGATGCAAGCTCAAAAATTCAGATATACATCAGAAAAGATGACATTTGTCCTGGTGATGACAAGACGTTATATGATACCGTTTGGAAAAAATTAATTGATATTGGCGATATCATTGGCGTACATGGTTATGTATTTACAACCAAAACCGGCGAAATAAGTATTCACGTCACTAGTTTTAAAATATTGAGTAAGGCCCTAAAGCCTCTACCAATTGTAAAAACAGATGAAAGTGGCAATACCTTTGATGAAGTGAGTGATCCGGAATTCAGGTATCGTCAACGTTATGTTGATTTAATTATTAACCCACAAGTAAGAGATACATTTAAAAAAAGAAGTCAGATTGTTAATTCAATCCGCACTAGTTTGAACAATGCAGGTTTACTTGAAGTTGAAACACCGATACTTCAGAGTATTCCCGGTGGCGCAACCGCTAGACCGTTCATAACACATCACAACGCACTTAATATTCCATTGTATTTAAGAATTGCCAATGAGCTTTATTTGAAACGTTTAATTGTTGGCGGTTTTGATGGAGTTTATGAATTTGCAAAAGATTTTAGAAATGAAGGGATGGACAGAACTCATAATCCAGAGTTTACTGTGCTTGAATTTTATGTTGCTTACAAGGATTACAACTGGATGATGAATTTTTCCGAACAATTGTTGGAAAAAGTTGTACTAGATTTATATGGCAAAACAATTGTTACTGTTGGAGATAAAGAAATAGATTTTAAGGTCCCATTTAAACGCGTGACAATGTACGATGCCATCAAAGAGCACACCGGGATTGATATTAGCAACATGAACGAGGATGAGCTAAGAGGTGTTTGCAAAAATCTAAACATTCATGTAGAACCTAGTATGGGAAAGGGTAAACTGATAGACGAGATTTTTGGAGAAAAATGTGAAGGCAATTATATTCAACCCACTTTCATAATTGATTATCCGGTTGAAATGAGTCCGCTTACAAAAAAACACCGTCATAATGCAGGCTTGGTTGAACGTTTTGAATTAATGGTGAATGGCAAAGAAATAGCCAATGCTTATAGCGAGTTAAACGACCCGATTGATCAACGTGAACGATTTGAAGATCAATTAAAATTACAAGAGCGTGGAGATGACGAAGCCATGTTTATTGATCACGACTTTTTAAGAGCTTTGGAATATGGAATGCCACCAACAGCCGGAATTGGAATTGGAATTGACAGATTAACAATGCTATTGACAAACAATGTGGCCATTCAAGAAGTATTGTTTTTCCCACAAATGCGCCCTGAACATAAAATAGAAGAACAGTAAATCTACTTAACCTCCATTACTTTTCCATTTTCAAAATTAAGTGTTCTGCCTTTTTGCGGATTATAGATAAGCATGTCGTGTGTTGCAAATAACACAGAGCAACCTGCTTCACTTATTGATTTTAATAACTTAAAAATTTCCTCACTAGTTTCAGGATCGAGATTACCAGTTGGCTCATCTGCTAAAATCAATTCAGGATTATTAATCAATGCTCTGGCTATACTCACCCTTTGTTGCTCTCCTCCACTTAACTCATGCGGTTTTTTAGATTCCTTTCCCTCTAAACCGACTTTTTTAAGAACATCCATTATGCCGGCTCTCATTTTACTTTCATCTTTCCAACCGGTGGCTTTCATTACAAATACAAGATTTTCATATACACTTCTGTCATTTAATAACTGAAAATCTTGAAAGACAATTCCTAATTTCCTCCTTAAAAACGGAATATCATTTCGTTTTAAGTTTGTTAAATTAAATCCACACACCTCTGCATTACCAACATTTATGGAAATATCTCCATATATAGTTTTTAAAAAACTACTTTTACCACTACCTGTTTTACCCAATAAGTAAACAAATTCTCCCTTATTCAATTCAAAATTTAAATCGCTGATAACAATGCGATCTTCTTGCAAAATTGAAACATGGTTATACTTTAACAAATGAGACATACGAAATTCTAAAATTAATGTTTTGTAACTAAACCTATAAAAACGCTTATAACCAATATCAACATGTGTGGGTTAATAACATACTGTGTTCTACAAAATGAAATTGGATAATCAAACCTACTTTTAATGAAATAATTTTACACATTTTCACTATAAATGTATCTAAAAATTAAATCAGGTTTTTTCTTGTTGATGTTGGCGTTTTGTTTAAGTACAAATGCCCAGCAAACAGCGATATTTTTAGATGATGACGGAAAATACAAAGATGCACTTGAATTATTTGACAAAAAACAATACGCCTCCGCTCAGAAGTTATTCAATGAATTTAGTGCTTCTAGCAACAAACGTATTCTTAAATCAAATGCTCATTTTTATGCGGCCGTTTGCTCAATTGAACTTTTTAACAAGGATGGAGAATGGCAACTGAAAGAGTTCATCAGGTTATATCCTGAAAGTCAAAAAATAAACATGGCTTATTTTTACTTAGGTAAAAATAATTTCAGAAAGAAAAAAGCGACTGAAACGATTGAATATTTTGAAAAAGTAAATATCAATCAATTAACAAAAGATGAATTAGCCGAACTTCAATTTAAGCGTGGTTACAGCTATTTTGAACAAAATAACTACGAAAAGGCAAAAACAGATTTATATGAGATTAAAGACATTGACAATAAATACGCCTTTCCGGCAAATTATTATTATTCGCATATTGCGTATTCTGAAAAAAACTATGAAACCGCACTTACTGGTTTTAACCGATTAGTAGGAAATGAAACATTTGGCAGCATTGCACCATTCTACATCACTCAAATTTATTTTATTCAAAACAAATTCGATAAAGTTATTACTGAGGCTCCCAAATTGCTTGAAGATAGTTCAAATATTCAAAAAGAAGGTGAAATAAACAGAATGATTGGTGAAAGCTATTTTAACTTAAAAAATTACACCAACGCCCTCACATATCTTAAAAAAACAGAATTAGGTTCAGGATTAAATTCACAAGGCAATTACGCACTTGGATATTGCTTTTACAAAACCAATGAATTTGATAAGGCCATTCCATATCTGCTAAAAGCAACTGATAGTAACGACACTTTATCCCAAAATGCTTGGTATCACTTGGCTGATTGTTATTTAAGAATCGGTGATAAACTGAAATCAAAAAATGCATACTTTGGCGCTTATACAAAAAACAGTAATCCTAAAACAACCGAAGATGCACTTTTTAGTTTTGCAAAAATCTGTTACGAATTAGATTTCAGTCCTTATAACGAAGCGGTAAAAGCTTTTCAAAAGTATCTTCAAAATTATCCTTCATCTCCAAGAAAAGACGAATGTTATAACTACTTAATAAACGTTTATTCAACTACCAAAAATTATGAAATGGCAATTAAGAGTATTGAAAGCATGGAAACCATGGACGCTATACTTAAAATAACTTATCAAAAACTTATTTACTTTAAAGGGGTTGAATACTTTAATAATAGCGATTTAGAAAACGCTGAAAAGCAATTTAAAAAATCACTCAAACAAAATTCGGACTTACAATTAAATGCGTTGGCTCAGTATTGGCTAGGTGAGATTTCGTATATCAGAAAAGACTATGCAACTTCAATCGATCAATGGAAAAATTTCCAAATTTTAAACGGCGCTATTAACCTTAAAGAATATGATTTAAGTAATTATGCTTTAGGATACGCTTATTTTCAAAGAAAAGAAAAAGACGATTATACCAATGCACAAGTATCGTTTAGGAAATTTTTATTAACCAAAAGTAAATATGATGACTTAAAAATAGCAGATGCTACCATTCGTGTAGCAGATTGCTATTTTAAAAATGGAGACTTTAAACAAGCAAGCGACTACTATGAAACAGCCATTGTAACGAATAAAAGCGATGTTGATTATGCAATTTACCAGAAATCCCTGTGTGATGGTGTAAATAAAAACTACAAAGAAAAAATTAACGAGTTAAAGAAAATCGAAAGTAGATACCCTAATTCAAACTACTATAGTGCTGCAATAAACGAAATAGCAGATACCTACTTTAAGAACTTAAAAGATGACGATAATGCCATTCTGTATTATAATAAAATCATTAAGAATTACCCTAACTCCAGTTTCGCTAACAATGCCTATGCACAGCTAGGAAACATTTATTTCAATAAAAAACAAGACGAAAAAGCCTTTGAATACTATGACAAATTTGTACAAAGTGATACAAAAAGTGATGCTGCCAAAGAAGTTTTAGAAGCCATCCGTAAAATTTTCCAAGCGAAAGGTGATGTGGAAGGAATGGAGAAATATTTTGCAAAAGTTGGTAATCCACTATCAGAAAACCAACTGGAAAAAGAAACTTACAATGCCGCTTATGACGCATACTATAATCAAAAAAATTGCGATTTAGCGATACCAAAATGGGAGGTTTATATCAGCAAATTTCCAAACGGTAAATACATCAATGAAGCGCAATTTTGCTTAGCAGAATGTACATATAGCAAAAACCAATTTGAAAAAGCACTAACCGGCTATATATACATTGTTAATAAACCAAGATCGATATATAGTGAAACATCTTTAGCAAAAGCCAGCTACATACATTATAAAGATAAAAAATACGCAGAAGCATTGCCTTTGTTTCAACAATTACAAGAAGTTGCAGAAACGCCTTCCAACAAAAGCGCAGGAAGGTTTGGTGCTATGCGAAGTGCATTTTATATCAACAATTACGAAACCGCGTTACAAGAATGTAACAAAGTGGTGAGTACCGAAAAGTTAAGTCCTCAGCAAGTATCGGAAGCAAAATATATTAAAGCTAAATCTTTATTTGAAACAAACAGGTTAAATGATGCCTTACTTGAATTTAAAGACATCAGTAAAACAGCTAAAAACGTAACCGGTGCTGAAGCTTTTTACCATATAGGAAAAATCCAATACATAAAAGGAGAATATAAAGATATTGATAAGACTGTTAATAAAATCATCTCGTACCCATATACGAATGAAGACTGGAATAACAAGGGCATGTTATTACTAGCAGATGCCTATATTTCATTAAAAGAATTATCTAATGCTAAAATTATTTTACAAACGATCATTGGCGGAAAAGGCAAACAAGAGTTTATAGATGAAGCTCAACTTAAATTAAAAAATATACTGGAAGCCGAGAATCAACGAACATTGAGCCCTGAGCCTGATAATACCGAATTAAAAATAGAAAATAAACAAAGCAACTCTGATAAAGATCTTTTTGATAAACTTTACGAAGAATCACAGAAAAAACAAACTACGACTACCGAACAGCCTAAATAATGAAAAATAATTACCTACATAGTGATTTAAACGCAAGACAGCAACAACTTGTGAAATTACTGCTAATTGTAATTTTATTATTGGTATTCGTTTCAATGGCTTATTCACAAACACCATCTACAGAAAATACTTTTACTACCTCAACAACTTTTAACCCTACGATTAAAGATGCGATTAAGTACGCTGATTTACCTGAAATCAAAGATAGTGTTAAACGCATTCAAAATATAAAATACGGTATTTTTAGTGAACCACTTTTCCCTAAATATACTGTTCAACCTATTGTTGCTGCCAAAATACAAAACGAACCTTTACCAAAATTATACCATGCCATTATAAAGGCAGGATATGGCCCAATTTACAACATGCCCTATGGTGAAGTTTACCTGGCTAATACACGTTCGCGAGAAAATAATTACGGTCTGCATTTCAAACATCTTTCAAATACAGCTCACCTTGAGAATGTTGGCTTCGGAGGAATGAGTAACAATCAACTAAAAATATTTGCAAAACAATTTTATAAAAAACACACATTAAATGGCGATGTTCTTTACAATCGCGATGTGGTTCGGTATTATGGCTATGATACCAGTGTGAATAAACTCAGTAGAGATTATACAAAACAAAGGTACCAGTTAATTAATCCAACATTAAAACTTCAGAGCCATTATACAGATAGCACTCATATTAATCACACCATTGATTTAAGCTATTACAACCTGCAAAACTTACATAGAGAAGCTGAAAACAATATTAAACTCAATGCTTTAGGTGATATGTTTTTAAATGGCGAACATTTTACGCTTAATTTTTTAACAGATTATTATAACCATAAACAAAGCAACGATACCTTAAACAATCTAATAATGAGTTTAAACCCAAGTTTTATTGCCGGAACTAAAAAATGGAATGCGGTGCTTGGACTCACCGGCACATTAGATAATTTTAAAAATCAAACCAAATTTTACTTCTACCCTAAACTATCAGTTGATTATAATGTTTACGAAAATATTATCATTCCCTATGCCGGAATTGAAGGTGGTTTAGTTAAAAATAGTTTTAGATCCCTCATAACTGCAAATCCTTTTGTTGATACGACACTTAATTATATCAACACTAATAATAAAATTAAAGCATTGGTTGGTCTAAGAGGAAATCTAAGCTCGAACACAACTTATAACACAAGAGTAAGTTATGATATCTTTGATAGTATGTATTTCTTCGTCAGAAATTATACAGGAACTAATCTTTTACAAAATTCATTTACGCCATTATACGATAATGCCACCCTTATTACCATTAATGGCAGTTTAAAATACCAGTTAAAAGAAAAGTGGAATATCATCACTAGCGGGAATTACTACATCTGGAAAACCAAAAATATTACCAGAGCTTATCACAAACCAGACTTTGATCTGACCATATCCGGTATTTATAATTTAGAGAGTAAAATCATTCTTAAAGCAGATTTATTCATTGTTGGTCAGCAGTGGACTTTAAGTGAAATCAGAAATAATGAAACATTTATAAATACCTATCAACCGACATTGTTAAAAGGTTATGTAGATGCTAATTTAGGCGCAGAGTACAGATATAGTAAAATGCTTAGTTTCTTCGCGAAATTCAATAACATTGCTAATCAACGTTACTTTAGATTTGATAACTACCCAAGCATGCGATTCAATTTTATGTTGGGTGTTACGTTTGTTCCATTTTAATGTTATATACAAATACACTCAATCAAAACATCTATTATGAAGTTAAAGGTAACCTTACTTCACCAAAAACCATTGTGTTTTTAAATGGCTTGACCCAAAGTACCCTATCATGGTATTTTGTGATTCCATTTTTTGAAAAAGATTTCAAAATTGTTTTAATGGACTTTATTTTCCAAGGGCAAAGTGATAAAGATGGCGAATGGAAAAACTTTGATCAACATGCAGAAGATTTAAATGGTTTATTACACGAATTAAATATTAACTCACCCATTTTATGTGGTTTATCCTATGGTAGTCTTGTTGCGCAGCACTATGCTGTTAATTATCAAAACGAAGTTAAACAACTTGTTTTGCTGTCAACATTTGCCCATAAAACGCCTTATTTTGAAGCCATCGAACTCTCCTGGTGGAATGCACTTAAAACCGGCGGGTATAATCTTTTACTTGACATCATGTTACCCAGTGTTTTAAGCGAGGAGTATTTTTCGCATCCCATTATCCCAATCGAATTAATGAAGGAAAGCAGAAAAGAACTTAATCAAAACAGTAATGCTATTTTTAATTTGATGAGGGCCACAAGAGAACGCAGAGATTATAGGCCTGACCTGGCAAAAATTACCACAAGATCGTTAATACTGCATGGCGAAAAAGACTTGCTGATACCCTTACACTTGGGTCAGGAAGTTCACAAAAACATTGCTAATTCTAACTTTGAAATTATAAAAGGCGCAGGACACACTTTAAACCTAGAATTAGTGCCTATTGTTTGTCAACGCATACTTAATTTTTTAAATGAAGCCTAGTTTCATACTACAAACTAACTTTAAAAAGCTAGAAGCTTTTTTAATAAAACAACAGTACAAAAAACACGTCATCATTTGCGATAGCAATACTTTATTGAATTGTTTGCCCATACTTATTTCAAACGTAAAAACATTAAAAAACGCTGAAATAATTGAAATTGATGCTTCTGAAAACAGTAAACAATTAGAAACCTGCGCTCACATTTGGGATACATTATTTGAACTAAAAATCGAGAAATCAGATGTAATCATTAATTTAGGTGGTGGTGTAGTAACAGACCTCGGCGGCTTTATAGCCTCTGTTTACAAACGCGGGATACCATTTATTAATATACCAACTACATTGCTTGGAATGGCAGATGCAAGTGTAGGAGGTAAAAATGGAATTAATTATCATCATTCAAAAAACAGTATTGGCACAATCACATTTCCAAGCTTAACATTTATTCAACCACTATTTTTAGAAACATTACCGCAAGTTGAATTTCAAAACGGGTTGGCAGAAGTCTTTAAAATAGCCTTAGTTAAAGATAAACCTTTTTGGAACGAATTAATTGAACAGAATAAAACAACCACTTCATATCTTATCCGAAAATCAACCAGCCTAAAACAAAGCATTGTTAAGAAGGATCCATACGAAAAAAAAGAACGAAAAATTCTAAACTTTGGACATAGTATTGGCCACGCATTTGAAATGTTGTGTTACGATCAAAAACAACCGATCCATCATGGATTTGCAGTAATAATAGGAATGATTATTGAAGCGCATATTTCTTTTCAGAAAAAATTGCTTTCTAAACCAGAACTTGATGAAATTATTTTGAATTTAACTCAAAAATTTACCTTTTCTCTAAACACGAACTTAACCTATGAATTGCTAAAGGAATATTTAACTCAAGATAAAAAAAACAAAGCCGGACTTATCAAAATGGCCTTATTAAATGGTATTGGCAAATGTGTTGTTGATGTAACGGTTTCTGAAAAAGAAATTATAAAAGCAATTAACTTTTTTGAAGGAAAAAAACTTAACTATGCATAAAAATTATGCGTTACTGTTAAGTTAAGTCATTTGTTTTTAATTTATAGTCTATGGTCAGACTGAGCGGAGTCGAAGTCTGACATTCAAGCACCCTTCGACTACGCCCAGGGTGACTTAAATGCTTTAGACTACTTTTAATTTATAAATGGTATTAATAATCAATTTGGTACTCATATAACCAGTTTTTAATCTTAAAAAAATCGCCATTCGTCGAAAAAGCATTGGTTTTGAATTCTAGTTTGTTATCTTCGTTTTAACAACTTTTAAATCTATTCTAACATGAGCAAAATCAAAACCCTTTTAACCCCCCCCCAATTGGCTAAAAGCCTTCTAACGTTAAGTATTAGCTTAATTAGCATGCATGTAAATGCGCAAAGCCAAAACTGGTGGCGCGTAAATGGTAATACACCTTCAGGGAGTGATTTTTTGGGTACAACCAATAACACTTCCTTGATTTTTAAAACAAATAACATTACCCGATTTTCAATTGATGGTGCCGGTAACCTAAATTTCCCAAGTTTAACCGGCACCGGTATTCGTTTTTTAACAACCGACGCTTCAGGTAAAATGACGGCCACGCCCTCAACTTCATTACTAAGTGTTTTGAGTAATAATGGTGTAGGTGTATTTCAAAAAGTCGGTAATGATTATTTCATTCCCACAGGCAATGTTGGTATTGGCATTGCACCTAGCCCGGGTTTTAAATTAGATGTAATTGGTGATGCGCGTATTAGTAATAATTTATTTGTTGGCGGTGGTATTGTTATTACAGACCAGGTGCAGGCAGCAACGCAAGTAAAAGGCTGGGATTTTAAAGTTGATAATGATTTAAATGTAACAGGAGCTAGCAGTTTTACCGGCACATCTAATTTTAAGGGTAATTTAATTGCCGGTAATGGCATTGAATTTGGGAATTCCTTTGGCATAAAATCCGGCATAACGGATTCAAACGGGAACAATTATTTACAAGTTGGTAAATCTTTTGGCGGAGCAATTCTTCCGGCGCCACCAATATGTCCCGGTTCAGCCTCTAATATGTGGTGGATGTCTAATTATGGTGGCTATATCTCTCAGGCTTCGGGTGGTTCCATGAATGCAAGTTTGTCTATGTGGACAGATTGGATTAACGGAAACGGACATTTAGAAGCTCAGGGAACAAACAACTCCGGCACAGCTAATGCTTTATTAATAAATTATTATTGTGGTAGAAATGTTGGCATTAACAACGGACCCAATGGCGGGAAAATTGATTTAGGAGGCTCTGCTACGGATTTTGTAACAATGTTTAGTCCAACAAAAATTAGAACTTATAATAGTGATGCTTTTAGAATTGAAAATCCGAATGATAATAACACCTCTTTTTATGTTAGCACAACTGGAAAGACACACATTGGAATTGGCAGACCAAATTCAAATGGTTTGGCGCAAAACGCTATGTTAACAGTTGATGGAACAATATTAACAAAAGAGGTTTTTGTTGCTATAGATAATAATTATTGGGCAGATTATGTTTTTAGCAAGGATTATAAATTGATGGAGCTTAATGAACTTAAAGACTATATTAGAAAAAACAATCATTTACCAAATATCGCAAGTGCTAAAAAGTTAGAAAACGAAGGTTTACCTTTAGCGGAAATGCAAAAACTTCAAATGGAAAAAATCGAAGAATTATATTTATATATAATCAAACTTGATGACGAAATAAAAAAACTAAAGTCAAAAAACTAAAAATAGTAATTTATGCGAAATACAAATGAATATACAAGTCATTTTGTGCCAACAGTTAAACAGAAAATTAATTATACTAACAGTACTACAAAATTATTGGCAATAATATCTTTATTTTTTAACCTTAATTTAAAGTTATTTTCTCAAACCGGTATAATAGGACCTGCATCAATATTCCCAGACAATCAAGAATCCTATGAATTGATTTATACTCCCCCTTCAACGGCATTTATAAACAGTATAACCTGGTCATCTCAAACAACAACTGGAATTTCAGCAGTCACTCTTATTCCTAATCCAAGTTTTCAAAATAAAATATTTGTAAATGTTAATAGTTCACTTAATCCAAATGCTTGTACATTCAATCTAAAAGCAACAATAGAATTAAAAAACTACAATGATGGTGCCGTTACGATTTTAGATCAATTTGTTAAAAGTATTAGGATAGAACCCTACATTGTAGGTTCATCTAAAGCATTTATTGGACAGGTAAATGTATATTCCATGCAAGATAATTGTGATGGTCAATCAGGTCATGATAATTGCAAATGGGATTTTACAAGTTCTATTCCAAACATTATCAGTTGTGCAGGTGGGGGAAATTGTTTTAACGCTACAATAAATAATTTCAGTATAATAGTTCCAAATCCGCCAACTTTTAATTCATTTATTTTAAATGCTACTTCAAAATGTAATTTTGGCGCCAACAATTGGATAGCGAAACCATTTACTGTAAATGTTAAATTAAATAATCCTTCAATAAGCGGAGTCAAGTCCGTTGATTGCAGCGGCAATGTGACGAATAATTTAGTGTTTACTGCTTCGGCAGTGACTGGTGCCAATTTTTTTGTTTGGACTTTACCTAATGGATGGATTGGAAATTCCAATTCTAATCAAATAACGGTTACAACTTCTGGCACTGCAGGCGGTATCATTTCTGTTCAAGCGTTTTATGCTCAAGGAAGCCCAATAAATTCAGAGATTGTAAGTTATAACATAGATTGTTGCGAGAATTTTTTAACTATAGGTAATATTTTTCCTGACGCAACATATGGGATTTTGAATAAAGAAGCTTCTAATACAATTACATCATTTAATATAATTACGAATGGTGCTGAAGTTAAGCTGCATGCACTCAATTTAGTACACTTAATCCCAGGATTTAAAGCAGTGTTTGGTTCAAAAGTTCATGTTTATAATGAAGGTTGCACTGGTAATTTTTACAGAACTAATGGTAACTCCAACGATACAACTAAAATTAATCTAAATGATACTATTTTATATCAAGATTTTATTAAGCAGAGTGCAAATTCAATGAGCATAAATTATCAAGAAATGAATGAAAGTCTAAAAGTTTATCCTAATCCAAATAATGGTAATTTCAAAGTAAAACTACCAGTAAAATTAGGTCTACCAATCAGTATTTCTTTAATCAATAATGAAGGTAAGTTATTATATATTAATAGGAATGTGACAACGTTTGACCTTGAAATTTTCATGTTACAACAAATTAATAGCGGGTTATATATCTTAAAAGTAGACTACGAGGACTCTATTCAAACAAGTAAACTAGTAATAAATTAAATTCACAAGTATGAAACATAAAAGCAGAAAGAAATTTAAAGTTGTAATATTTATTCTAATCTTTTCAAAGTTGTTAGTTAGCCAAACTCAGAAAAGCAATTTAATGATTGAAGGAAGCACAGGAGATTTACTATTTAACAGAAATATAATTATAGAATCCGGCACAAGCAACAAGGAACACACAAAGAACACAAATTTCAACGCAAGTTTTTTACCAACATTACTTTATTTTTTAAACAATAACTTAGCTTTAGGCCTGTCATTTAATCTTGGTTATGCTTATGCAAACCAAGATTTTTTTGACCTTAACTATAGAAAAACAGGTAATTTTCAGAGTTCAACGTATTATTTCGGCCTAAATCCTATTGTTAGATACTATTTCACTAAAAATACAAAAAACAGATTTTATTTTCAGCTTGTTTCAGGCGCATTTGGCAACAATTACAAATACAATTCGAAATACTTTTTACATGATGGTAGTGTAGGTCAGAAAAACACCGGTACATCTATATTTTCATTTTATCAGGGTATTGGTGCATTTGAATTTAATAACTTTTTAAAAAATAACATGTGTTTAAATTCTACCTAGGGTATAGTTAATCCCAATGTACCTGGACAGACCCCCGACATAAAGGTTCACTGCGGACTACCAATTTTCAATTTACAAACACATATCGGTTGACAACTTGACCAGTTAAATAATCATACTTCTTTTTCATTTTATTGGTCGACAAAATAATTACTTTTAGGTCGACAAACCAAACAGCATGAAACATAAAATAATTTTTATTTTTTTAAATCTCTTAACTTGCCTTAGTGTTTTTTCTCAACAAAAAGACTCTATAATGGCAATAAATAGAAAATTCAAAAGGGAAATTGGAATTGATTTTCAAGGCTTCTTTAAAAGCACCCCCGGGACAGCTCTTATCTTTAAAATAAAAAACAACGGAAATCGTTATATCTCGCTGACCACTATTAAAAATTTCCGTTTTCAATTAGGTATTAGCGGGACTGTTCCTACCAACGACAGGGTTACTATCGTCGACACATCAAAAGTCCGTTACTCAACTCAAGAAGCGCGTAGTTTTAGTATTCAACCAATGTTTGGAATGGAAAAAGTAAATTTTTACGGCAGGTTTAGTTTCTATTACGGTATTGATTTTGGCCCTTATTATAGTTTCACAAACAGCGGTTATTCGGTATATACTTACACAAATTATCCATACGGCGGTGCTGGATATACAACTAGTGCTGGCCTTCCTCAACAAAGCGAGGCAAAAAAATATGGGTTATCAATCGCCCCATTTATTGGCGCTAAATACCGCATCTCCGAACATTTTAGTGCAAACATCGAATCTGCGTTTTTCTTTTCTTATTTCGTTACGAAAACAAAAATATATAGTATACCTTATTTTAATAGCGCTAACAACTCGACAAATACAGTTATTGCCGACAAAAATTATTCAGGATTTGATTTCTCCATGAAATACTTACGATTCTTGACATTAAATTATCATTTATGAAACTGTTTGTGGTGCACCAGGGTTAACAGCCCAACGCTACCGCACGAATCCCTTCATGTGGTATACAATAGAGTCATTTCTAAGCACTAGTAGGTAATTAATACTACGCAACAAATTAAAAACACTTAGATTTGCAAACATAAACGGAATTTATTAAATTTAACTGTTACAAGTTTTAATTATAAAATTAAATTACGGTAAAAACATGGTTAGAGTTACTAATGTGTTTGCTTAGCGAATTTGCCAAACATTATAATTGCAAAACAAAGAGTAAGAGGATTGCCAGATAATATTATTATTGCAAGATGAAAATTAATGGTTTTAAATGCCACACGAATGGATTCGTGCGGCAGCAAGGGGCGTTTTATCACGCTGCGCTGCCTTTTCCGGAACCTAATTTATGACTTAGCTAAAGCTGTTATGCCATTTATAATTGTTAAATAGTCTATGGTCAGACTGAGCGGAGTCGAAGTCTGATATTCAAGCACCCTTCGACTGCGCTCAGGGTGCCTCAAGCGAAGTTGGGTCAAAGTTTTTAATTTGTTCGGGGGTAAATTTAGCTATTTCCCCCGACAAATCAGCGATGTGTTCCAAGAAGTAATTTGGTTTATCTAATCGACATTCATCTTTTTGCCGATTATAGCTAATCCCCTCCGAAAAGAAGGCTGTTTGCAATTCTTGGCGTTGCATATAATCGCCAGTAGCCCACATTTTAGGCAGGTTTTCAGCCATCGTGAAGGTGAATTTTATTAAGCTATCCAACCTCGACAATTCAATCGTGTTATTCTTCATTCTTGCCTCAATTTCATCCCGTTCGACTTCGAACTTTTGCTTGTATTTTTGGTAAAGGTCACCCGCTATCTCTTCTAGGACATAACGTTCCTCAAGCCTCTCAACCTTTTTGTTTAATTCAGCAATCCTTGCCCTTTCTGCCGCTTGATTTTCAGCTAGGCTACTATTCATCTGTTTGAAAGTGTACTTTAAATAACGGTCAATTAATTTATAACACTTTCCTTTAACCGCAAAAGCGTTTAACCGTTCAATAAATTGATGGTTTAACAGATTAGCGTTGCGATTACACTTACAACCCGGAGTATTACATTTGTAATAAGGGGTGTCAGTATCCTTTGCAATATACCCTCGCATTGGCTCATTACAAACCTCACATTTCATAAAGCGTTTTAAGGCAATTTCCGGACGTTCCTTTTTCGTTTGCAAGCCGAGTTTTTTCTCGGCAAGAATTCCGTTGACTTGTAAAAACAAATCTTTCGAAATCAATTTATCATGCTTGCCTTCTAGCACTTCGCCTTCCAACGCTTTGTGTACCATCATTCCGCAGTAGAAAGGATTAGTCAGTATTTCAGCAATCCTTCGTAAACAATAATTTACTTTTAAGTTCAGTAAGCGTTGCCTAATTTGTTCATTAGGCAAACGCTCCTGAGCCTTCCACAAGAAAATCTTTTTAATAATCTTGCCTGTATCATTGAGAACTATTTTTCGCTCTCCGTTTATTCTTATTATATCATAACCAACTGGTGGCTTTGTACACCACTCACCTTTCAACAACCGTTCTTTAACTCCTGCCATGCTTTTTTGTCGCCTTAATTGGTTATCAAATTCTCCAAATAAGAACAACATTTTCTGTTGCATAATTCCTGCCGGATTAGAAGTGTCTATCGGTTGGGTAACCGAAACGATTTCCGTTCCTAACTTTCGAAGTTGGGTGCTTAACCAAATTGAATTTTCATTCCTAGAAAAGCGTTCTAAACTATACACTAAGATTTTTGAAATCTTGTGCTTCGTTGTTTTCAGATACTTAATCATTTTCTGAAACTCCTTTCTCTCATCAGTTTGTGCGCTTTCATACGTTCCACCAAATCGCTCCCTTATTAAGAGCTTATGTCGCTTGGCGTATTCCTGCACTCCCTTAAGTTGCGTTTCTAAACTTAAGCCATCCATTTGTTTAGCACCGGATACCCTTGTGTAGATAACGCAATCATCGGTGATGATCCTGATTTGTTTTTTGCCCTTGGCAAAGTTGTTAAACAACTTAGTGTCGTTTGTCATGGTGATTTACTTTTTGGTTATTATTTATGCTGCTTCTTTAAGTTCTTCGGTAATGTTTTCTTTTTTTAAGTTTATTATTTCACATTCCTGATTATTTTGTTGTGCTGCAAATAATTCATACGCCACTTTACAAAAAATCTTTACGCTTTTTAATACGCCATTTAATTCCTCTTCACTTAAATTTTCATCTTCTAATAATTCCGCAATTTCTTTTGCGCTTAGTTCTTCATTATTTTCGTTCCACTCTTTTTCACAATGCTCTTTCATGTTGCCTCCTTCCGGAGCCCCACAAAGCGGGCATTATTCCAATCTAACATAAACTATACCTTCCATATAAAAAAGTCCCGCCAAAAGCCCCAACGTTTGGGCAACACAGGGTAAGGCACTTTTAAAATATAGCAGATATTCAAAATTGCCTAGTCATCCTCTTCTTCCGATTCTTCTTCTTCCTCGTCATCATAATAATCATCGAGGAGTTCGGTTAAAGCAAATACTGCCGTACGTTCATCTTTTTCATAGCTTACTTCAATCAGAATATCACCATCTTCGGTTACTCCGTTTATTTCGTTTGTTAATTCATGTTCCGCCAACGCTTCAGCAAATTCTTGTATAAAGTCGCTCGGCACTTCAAATTCTTTCGTTCTCATTTTATTTAAATTATTCATTGTTATTATTTTAAGTTATACTTCTATTTTATTCTTGTTTTCTAAGTTCAAGAAATTTGGAGGCGCTTTGTTTCTTATGCTGTTATTCATCTTTATTGATTTTAAAATTTAATTCGCTGAATTTTATTTTTGATGCAACTGCTCTCAACTCGCAGCGATATACGATGAGCTCAATTTTTAATCTTCTATTTAATTTTAAAGGCAGCTCCTGTACTCCTTCATTTTCGATGCAAATAACTTTTAATTTGTCTCTTAAATCCTTTGCTATATTGTAATAGAGAAAATTGGTCGGTAGCTTTTTAAAATGTTCTGATTTTACTAAACAGATAAAAGCATTAGTGATTTCTATCAAATCAATTAGTGGCAATCGCTTCCTTTCAGAAACCAATAGCAGAACTTCAATCAAACAGCGCAATCGAACATTAACCCATGCGATACTTTTAAAGTGTTGTTTATTGTTTCGGATAAATGAATGTAGATCCTCCTCAATACTTCTGCGCTTTAATAATGAAATAACCTCTTTAATAAACTTGCTACTAACTTGTTTGAATTCATTTTCAACTATGTTGGCTTGTTTTTCAGTTATCTTCTCCTCAATTTTCACTGGATACGTTTTTACGTTTTGCTCATCTGTTTTTACGTTTCCTACTTCATTTGAAACATTGCCAAATAACACAACTGCCTTGCGTTGCAGGTGATTTAGTTGCCTGCAAGAAGCAGAGCAGAAATGTTTATCAATTCGCTTTGCCTCAAACTCTTTTTTACAATATGTACAAGTCTTAATCATCTTAATTATTTCTCCAATCGGTTTCTTCTTCTTCAAAACGGTAGTGATTGTAATCAGCTAAAACACTTTCTATATTATTGATTGCTTTTAGATGTAATCCTAATCCGTTTTGATACTCTACTTTTACTTCTATAAAACTTTTGTTTTCGTTTGCTCCTGTGATTTCGTTTTTCAATTCGTTGTCAATGAT
Organism: Bacteroidota bacterium; assembly: GCA_020403265.1. Lineage (GTDB taxonomy): Bacteria > Bacteroidota > Bacteroidia > B-17B0 > Aurantibacillaceae > Aurantibacillus. The sequence goes on along the minus strand of JADBXZ010000002.1, from coordinate 81,982 downwards.
GATTTTCACAACATCTGTTAGAACATCAAAAGGAACATTGAAACGCTTGTATGTGTTTCTGTCTTCCATGTATGTTATTTTAAAATTGATTTTTTTGCTTTAGTTGGCTTGATGTATTTTTCTTTTTTAGAAGGAATTATTAATTCATCTTCGTCATCATCATCTTCTTCGGTATCGTCAAAACGTTTTGACGTTTCGCTCTCGAGCCCTTCCATTGCTAGCTTTAGCTTATTACTAAAGTTTCTATCTACCTCCTTTTGCTTATGTTTTATTTCTCTGATCTCATCTTTAAGCGTTTCTATTTGTTCAGCCATTGCTTTAAAGTTGTCTTGCAATGGTTTTACCCAAAGCATATAACTTCCTCCCATGCTCCCTAATCCGCTTAGTAAAGGTGTTAACCATGATGGTATTCCTTTGCTATCATTCTCATCAAGAATGTTACTCGTTTTGTTGTTTCCTTCTTCTGCCATTGTAATCCGTTTTTATGTTTTGACGTTTTGTTTTTACACAACAAAGTAACGGTGGTGGTTTTGGACGCTTTCCCGGTTTGGGAGCAAGTTTTCGTTTTTTTCGAAAAAAGGAGTGAAATAGCAAGTTTCTTTCACTTTCTTTCGGTTTCTTTCAACTTGGGAACTATTGGGCATTTTTGGAAAGTTTTGGTCTATTTTTAAAATAAAAAGTGATTCTCTAGATCATGGATATTTCGCTTTAGAAATTGATTATCAACAAGTTTAGTCTTCCCAAGCTATCAAGTGATAAAAATTCGTATTTTTCGGTAACCAAGTTTAAGTTATGTCCGGCAACGAAGCCAAAACCAGAAAAGATATTATTGATAAACGCCTGCAAGATGCGGGATGGAATGTTAATGACCTCACTCAGGTGGTTGAGGAGTTTGATATTGACGTTCAAGTCCGGTCGGGGGTACAGGAGCCTAAAACAAAATACTCCGGACATCAGTTTAGCGATTATGTTCTACTTGGCAAGAATGGCAAGCCTTTGGCGGTTATTGAAGCTAAAAAATCATCTGTTGATGCCAATATCGGAAAAGAACAAGCCAAACAATATTGCACAAATATTCAAGCGCAACATGGAGGAGAATTACCTTTTTGTTTTTATACCAACGGGCATGACATTTATTTTTGGGATTTAGGAAACTATCCTCCCAAAAAAGTTATTGGTTTCCCTACGAGAGATGATTTAGAGAGGTACGAATATATAAGACGAAATAGAAAGCCTCTTGCCGCTGAATTAATTAATACAAATATTGCCGGAAGAGATTATCAAGTACATGCCATTCGTTCTGTAATGGAAGGTATAGAAAGAAAAAAAAGAACTTTTCTTTTAGTAATGGCAACTGGAACTGGAAAAACTAGAACAACCATTGCTATGGTTGATGCCTTAATGAGGGCTGGATGGGTTGAACGTGTTTTGTTTTTAGTTGACCGAATCGCTTTGAGAAATCAGGCATTAGAAGCTTTCAAAGAATATTTACCCAATGAACCTGCTTGGCCAAAAATAGGGGAAAAATCTATTGCAAAGGATAGGCGAATATATACTTCAACTTACCCTACAATGTTGAATATAATAAGAGATGAAGAAAACACCTTATCTCCTCATTTTTTTGATTTGATTGTGGTTGACGAAAGTCACCGATCTATTTATAACACATACCAAGAAGTGCTAGATTATTTTAACACAATCACACTTGGCTTGACAGCAACCCCAACCGATGTTATTGACCATAACACATTTAAACTTTTTGAATGTGAAGATGGTATTCCAACTTTTGCATATTCATATGAGGAAGCTGTAAATAATACACCTCCATATTTGTGCGATTTTCAAGTGATGAAAATTCAAACAAAATTTCAAGAAGAAGGAATAAGTAAAAGAACAATAAGTCTTGAAGATCAAAAACAATTAATATTAGAAGGAAAAGAAGTTGCTGAAATTAATTTTGAAGGAACCGACTTAGAAAAATCAGTCATCAACAAAGGAACAAACGTTACCATTGTTAAAGAATTCATGGAGGAATGTATTAAAGACCCTAACGGTGTTCTTCCGGGCAAAACTATTTTCTTTTGCGCAACAAAAAATCATGCAAGAAGAATTGAAGCGATTTTCGATTCTCTTTATCCTGAGTATACTGGTGAATTAGCAAAGGTAATGGTGTCAGACGATCCAAGAGTATATGGTAAAGGAGGATTATTACATCAGTTTACACATAGTGATATGCCGCGCATTGCAATTAGCGTAGATATGCTTGATACCGGAATAGATGTTCGTGAATTAGTGAATCTGGTTTTTGTTAAACCGGTTTTTTCTTACACGAAATTTTGGCAAATGATTGGGCGCGGTACAAGATTATTAGAATCATCAAAATTGAAACCTTGGTGTCCAACAAAAGATACCTTTCTAATCATGGACTGTTGGGATAATTTTGAATACTTCAAATTGAATCCTAAAGGGAAAGAATTAAAAGCTCAAATCCCACTACCAGTTCGCTTCGTAGGTATTAGAATTGATAAAATCGAAAAAGCAATAGAAAAAGGGAAAACTGAAATCGTTGAAAAGGAAATTGAAAAACTACGTCTTCAAATTTTAGAATTACCAACGAAGTCGGTAGTAATTCAAGATTCAAAATCAGATTTGGCAAAGGTTGAAGAAATTAATTTTTGGTCACATCTGACAAATGAAAAATTGGAATTTTTAAGACATACGATTAAGCCATTGTTTAGAACTGTTTCTCAAACCGATTTCAAATCTATGCGTTTTCAAAAAGATGTATTAGAAATTTCGCTAGCTCATCTGTCAGAGGAGAAGGAGAAGTTTGATACCTTGAAAGAAAATGTTATGACAATCGTAAGTGAACTGCCCTTGTCTGTAAACATCGTTGCACGACACGCATCATTTATCAAACAAGTATTAACTAATCATTATTGGGCAACGATTTCGGATGATGGATTTGAAGAATTATCAGTAAAAATATCTCCACTAATAAAATTCAGAGAACAACGCTTTCAATCAGATGGTCCTGCAAAATTAAATTTGCAAGATGTTTTGAAAACGAAAGAAATGGTAGAATTTGGACCACAAAACGAGGCTGTAAGTATTTCAAAATATCGTGAAATGGTGGAAGCAAAAATAGCTGAACTCACAGATCGGAATCCTATTTTACAAAAAATAAAATTAGGTAATGTAATTACTGACGAAGAAGCTCAACAGTTAGCAGAAGAACTTCATGAAGAAGATCCTCACATTACAGAATCACTTTTGCGGAAAGTATACAAACATCAAAAAGCAAAATTCATTCAGTTTATCAAACATATTTTAGGAATTGAAATTTTAGAAAGTTTTGACGAACAAGTGAGCAAAGCTGTTCAACAATTTATTGTTGAACATACACATTTAACCACACGACAAATTGAATTCTTGAACTTATTGAAAAGTTACATCATTGAAAGAGGCAATATCGAAAAAAGAGATTTGATACAAGCTCCTTTTACCATCATTCATCCAAAAGGAATTCGTGGCATTTTTACGCCATCAGAAATACAAGACATTTTAATACTAACAGAGAAATTCGCAGCATAATATGAGTTTAATCAATAGCAACCCGCAAATAGCTTCCAAAATAAATGACCTTTGGCAAAAGTTCTGGAGTGGTGGTATCTCTAACCCACTAACAGCCATTGAGCAAATAACTTATTTGCTTTTCATGAAGAAATTAGATGAGAACGATTTGGAAGAATTGTCAAAAAGCGAATTTTCGGGTGACCCATATGTTTCTAAATTCAAAGGCATTTATGTACTTCCACAAGATAGACCAAAAGCTGACGCAACTCCTGAGCAAATTACTGAAATTGAAAAAACAAAGGGAGTCGATAAACATAGTTTACGATGGAGCCAATTTTCGCACATTGCACCAACAGAGAATATGCTTTCTTACGTGCAGCAATATGTATTTCCTTTCATTAAAGAATTAGACAAAGAAGATGCTTCATTCACTAAGCATATGGCTAATGCAGTTTTTATAATACCGAAACCTTCGCTTTTAAAAGAAGCCGTTGATACTATAGATGCCATTTATTTAGAAATGGAAAAAGATGCCAACGAAAAAGGGCAAGATTTTCAGGACATTCAAGGCGATGTGTACGAAATGTTGTTGAGTGAAATTGCAGCCGCTGGTAAAAACGGACAGTTTAGAACACCAAGGCATATCATTAAATTATTAGTTGAATTGGTTGATCCACAATTGGGTCATCGTATTGCCGATCCAGCATGTGGTACGGGAGGTTTTTTATTGGGCGCCTATCAATATATGATAACGCAACTTGACAAAGAAAAAGACCAAAAAAAACCTGATGAAGATGGTTTTATAAGAAGTAGCAGAAGCGCATTATTAACAGAAGATGTAAAAGAAATTCTAGGTAAAAGCCTTCATGGATACGACATTGACCAAACCATGGTGCGTTTAGGTTTAATGAATTTAATGATGCATGGCATTGACAGCCCACAGATTGATTACAAAGACACCTTAAGTAAAAGCTATATAGAAAATTCACAATATAAAATTGTATTAGCAAATCCACCTTTTACCGGCAATATTGATAAAGGCGACATCAATGAAGAACTAGCATTAAAAACTACAAAAACAGAATTGCTCTTTATTGAACGCATTTATAATATGCTAGAAATGGGAGGCACAGCAGGGATAGTTGTTCCACAAGGTGTTTTGTTTGGTACAGGTGGTGCATTTGTAGATGCAAGAAAATTGATGATTGAAAAATCAGAATTGAAAGCAGTTATTACAGCTCCTAGCGGAGTTTTTAAACCTTATGCAGGTGTCAGTACTGCCTTATTAATTTTCACCAAAGGTGGCACTACTGAAAACGTTTGGTTTTATGATATGGAATCAGATGGTTATACTTTGGACGACAAACGAAACAAACTTAAACTGCCCGATGGAAAAGATGATTACGGTGATTTGCAAGATATAGTTAAACACTACAAATCCAGAAATAGTCAAGCCGAAAACGACAGAAAAGGCAGGTTTTTCTTTGTACCAAAATCGGAAATTGCTGAAACTGATTACGATTTAAGTTTTTCAAAACATAAAGTAGATGTATTTGAAACTATAAAATATGATGAACCAAAAGTCATTTTAGAAAAATTGAATTCAATTGAAAATAATTTGGTAAAGGAATTGAAATCACTAGAAAGCTATTTTTAAGATGAAGGAAAATAAATGGTCATATAAACCTTTATCAGCACTCTGCGGTATCAACTTAGGTAATACGCCAAGTCGCAACAAAAGTGAATATTGGGGAAAGGGGTATTCTTGGGTAAGCATTTCTGATTTAAAGGAAAAATACATCTCCAAAACCAAAGAAGAAATTACTGATGTTGCATTAGTAGAATCGAATTGTAAAATTGTAAAAAAAGGAACTCTATTAATGAGTTTCAAATTAAGCATTGGAAAACTGGCATTTGCTGACAAAGACCTTTATACCAACGAAGCAATTGTTGCTTTGCCAATCAAAGATGAATCAGAACTACTAAAGGAGTATTTATATTATGTATTAAAATCTATTCCTTTGGTTGGTGGCAATCAAGCAGCAATGGGGCAAACTTTGAATAAGCAAAGTCTTTCTGTTTTACAAATTCCAATTCCGCCCACTTTAGATGACCAAAAACGAATTACCAGAGTTCTTTCTCAATGCGAAACGTTAATTCAAAAGCGAAAAGAAAGTATTGGATTAATGGATGATCTTTTGAGGTCTACTTTTTTGGAAATGTTTGGTGAATCTTCACTCAATAAAAAGCAATGGAGTAATGTTCCAATTAAGCAGTTTGGTGCTGTTATTACAGGTAATACTCCACCTAGAAGTAACCACGATAACTATTCATCAAATCATATAGAGTGGATTAAAACAGATAATATACGTCCAGATAATCTATACGTAACCGAGGCTTCTGAATATCTTTCTGAAACAGGTCTTGAAAGTGCACGAACTGCAAATAAAGGAGCATTATTAGTTGCATGTATTGCGGGGAGTATTGAATCAATAGGTAGAGCGGCATTAACAGACAGAACGATTTCATTTAATCAACAAATAAATGCAATTCAACCTAATGAGGATATTGAGTCACTATTTTTATACTGGTCGTTTAAAGTTTCAAGAAAATATATTCAAAGCCATGCTACAAAGGGCATGAAGAAAATATTGACGAAAGGTGAGTTCGAAAAAATTAAAATGATAAAACCACCTCTTGAACTACAAACACAATTTTCGAGTATTGTGAAAAAGATTATCCCAATAAAAGAGCATTGTCAAGATAGCTTAAAAGAACTAGAAAACCTTTATGGTAGCATCAGCCAAAGAGCATTTAATGGTGAACTTGATTTAAGTAAAGTAGATATTTCAGATATGGAAGATTCAAAAAAAAAAGACCCTGAAGAAGTGAAAAAAGAATTAACAGATGAACAGAAAAGCATAATTGAATCAATAGAAAATTTAGATGATTTAATTGATTCATATGAACACATTCTGCCATCTGGTGAAGTTCCTTCTAATAGAGTAAAGGATATAAGTAATATATCTATTCGGGAGTATTTGGGATTGTCAAAAAAAATACAAGAAGAAAACGAAAACATAGAGTTTTCATATATGGATAAAGATTTCTTTTATCAATTCATTCTAAAAGATGCCTTTCCAGATAGAACATTTACTTTACCTGAATTGGAAAAACATGCAAGAAACTATATTTTAAGAGGTACTGGCTTTGAGTTTACGTATGAGAATTGGAAAACAATTGTGTTTAGATTTATAGGAGCAAAACAACCTATACTAGAGCAGGTTTTAGAAGAGTATAAAGTTGGTGAAAAATTAACAAAGACAATAAAATTAAAATTGACTAATGAAGCTTTTAAGGTTTAAAATAAACACGCCGAATGGTTTCAGGTCCTTGCAGAAAGAATTTGAAATCCATTTTTTAAAAGATTATGACTACAAACTAGCTCATGAGTTCAATCCTAATATATTGACAGGAAGAAACGGAAGTGGGAAATCAAATGTTTTGGAAGCATTAGCAAATATCTTTTATCATTTGGATTGCATTTACGCCGAAAATTTACCTGATGACTTTTCAAAAAAAACTACTAAGGAGGATGACGAAAGGTCAGGAAAACTTAAAGATAAAAGTTATGTATTCGATAATACTATTTGTGTTGTAGATGCTTTTGAATTGGAGTATTTAATTGATTTACCGGCAACTATTGCTTATAAATCATTTTTTGAAATTTCAGATTATCCAAATTTCATGATGTTAACTCATATTAAAATTTCAAAAGAAATTGGTAAACAGCCAGTTATTGAATGGGTTAATATACCAAGAGATAATAGTAAAGAAATTATTTTCGATAAAACACTTTATCGACAACTTTTGCCGAAGTATATATTAGGATATTCATCTGGAGAAAATGAATTACTTAGCCTTCCTTTCTTTAAAACTCGATTTCTACATTACGATGAGTATGCAAATAAATTAATCCGTGAGGCTCCATTTGGCTATCCTCCGAAATCAGAAGGAAGATTGATTTATTTGGACAATCAATATAGTCAAGCAATCTTACTTGCAAATCTATTAATGCAAGATGAAAAAGTACTCGCTCCTTTTAATGATGAGGTAGAGTTAGAAGATTTAGATGAATTCAGATTGGTAATATGTTTGGATAAATCTCTTGATTTACATGATGACATCTTGCGTAACAGAAAAATAACTTTAGATCAATTACACGGTGACGAAATTAATCAGGTTCAATTAATATCTAATCTAAGCGAAAGTATTGAGATTTTAAAAAATTGCGCCACATCTTACAATATTAAATATGTTGAACAGGAAAATAGTGAAAATAGTAGGTCATACCTTATCCTTGATTACAAAGTAACTCCTGCAACAAAAGAGGCTTTCCGTTTCCATTTTGCAAATGATCAATATAATAAGCCCTTACAATTGTTTCAGCTTTTTCAAATCCTATTAGAGTTAAACGCATATGTGGTTTCACGAACAGATAAAAAAAGAGTCTATCAATCAAATAATATTTTCATCAATCATGATATTTATCCAAATCCATTAGAAGATGATCGCATAATTAGATTCAAGAATCTTTGGATTAAGAAAAAAGGAATCAGTAAACCACTCTTTACAAAAGAACTTTCAGATGGCGAACATCAATTTTTACATTCATTAGGTTTATGCCTTCTTTTTAAAAGCGAAAGCTGTTTATTTCTATTAGATGAACCTGAAACACATTTTAATCCTGATTGGAAGGCTAAGTTTATTTCAAGCATTCGACATTGCTTTGATTTAAAGAATGAAAGTACAATGAGAGAAATGCTTATAACTACACATTCACCTTATTTAGTTTCTGATAGCGAATCAAGGTATGTACATGTCTTCGAAAAAGACAGTAAAACAAAGGTTGTGACATGTAAATCTCCGGATTTTCAAACACTCGGCGAGTCTGTAAATAATATTACAGCTGATATATTTGATAAGCCTAATACAATTGGAAATTATGCAATTGAAAGAATACATGAATTTGAAAGTAGATTTGATGAAGGGGAAGAAGGTGTTTCTTTAATTAAAGAGATAAATAAAAATATTGGTACATCTTTAGAGAAAACAATTTTAATTAATCGCATTCTAAATAAAAAATAATGCTATTTCCGTATAAATATATAATTCATGAGATAGAAAAATTTCAGAAATATTCTGATTTTTTATTTCTGGAGGTATGGTACGACGCAAAAAAACCTTTTAGCTCAGCAGTTCTTTCTAAACTACCTGAATTAAAATCCATTTATGAAAGATTACATAATGAAGATAGTGAAGGTGCTAGATTTTTTAATAGTCACGTAGAGGAAATTTACAATGAGTTTAAAAAACTAAAGCCGATTGATAGAAATAAATTAAAAAATTGGTATAAAATTAATAATAGTATATATAGTCTATGTGAAAATCGAAATTTGAAACCGATTAATTACAAGACTTTAATAAAAAAATATCCAGTTCTCGGGGTGAAAATTAAATCATTCTATACAAAACTTTATGGTAAAGAAAGCCCTTTTAATTTGGCTGCTTTTGGTGATTTGAGTAAGATAATTGATAACCACTATAAAAAATTTGTAGAAATAAACGATGAGGAAATTTGTCCATTTTGCGGCATAAAAGAAATTAAAGGAGTCCACCACTCAAAAAGGGAAGCATACGATCATTTTATACCAAAGTCAAAATATCCGTTTAGTTCAATAAATTTCAAAAATTTGGCACCAATGTGCAATGATTGTAACTCTTCATACAAACTAACAAAGGAGCCACTAATGCACATAGATCCAATAACAAAAAAGGTCAATAACATAAGAAGAAAATCTTTCTACGCATATAGCTATAAAAAAATAAATCTCGAAACCTCTATTAGTTTGACGTCTGTTGATATTGCTAATTTATCTGCTAATGATATAGCGATTAACGTTAAAGCAATCGATCCAGTGAGCTATATTGACAGAATAGAAGGGTGGAAAGAGGTATATGGTATTGATGAGCGATATAAAGCCAAAGTGTTATCAAAGCGCGGCGCAAATAAATGGTATAATGAATTACAAGAAACAATAAATTTGCAAAAGCTCAGTGGAGATGACAATAAAAACATATTAGATCTGTATGATATGAAAATAAAAGAGGCAAATGCAGATCTACTCGATAATGCAAATTTTATAAAAAAAGCTTTTTTAGAAGAATGCAGGAATAAAAAACTATTTCTTAAGTAATTAGCCTAGCCGTTTATTTTACACTACCTAAAAACCGTTTCACTAAGTTTTATGAAATTATCACCAGTAGAGATAATTAGAGGTTTCTGTATTTTTTGCGAAATCTCATTTGCGTAATCAACCTCCGCATCTTGCATCTCCTTTAGTAATTTGTAATTATACGGTCTTTGGTCTCGTTCTTCTAGGTGTTTTTTTATTTCATCAATATTTCCCGTTATAACATGTAGAGAAGCTGGATTAATTTTTTGAAACGTATCAAAAGGAATTCTTTCTACATTCCCATCTTTGTTAAATAAGCAATAGTGTCCATCAAGGATGTAATGCTCACCTTTATGCACTTGTTCTGTTAGACCATTAATAAGTAGGTCTTGCGTAAGGCTAATATCAGCAACCTTTTTGTTCTTTATATCGGTATTTAATTTGCTCCATTTTAAAACCTCACTAGCAGATAGATAATTAATATTAAATTTTTCGCAAATGCTTTTGCAAATGGTGCTTTTGCCAACACCATGAATTCCACCAACGAAAGAAATATTTTCTAACATACTAATTTAGTTTTAACTAATATCTCCGCAATAAATGTAAGATTGAGGAGCCGTAAACTTTTTGAAAATCTCTTTAGGATTAATCGGGCTTTTGTATTTTTTATACGATTTTATTTTTATCGCATAAGCCAAATCTTTGTTTTCAAAATACTCGAAAAAGTCTGCCCTATTTATTGACCCTACATTCTTAAATTTTTTCCAAAGTTTTTCAGGCGTATCGGCAATTATGTTCTCAATAACAAAATGTCCCAATATTTTCTGATCAGGCGAAGATGAGTATATATACACTTTCTCAACTTGTTTGGCGAATCTTGTTTTTCTGAACTCAACTTCCTTTTCCCCAGCCAATATTGCTCTTGCGTATTTTGGCTTAATCGATAATAAAACGTTCATCAAAATATTTTTTTTGTTTTAAATTATTATAATCTGATTCTTTTAATACTGTAATTGTTTGAAAATTGTTGGAGTAACTTTCAAGCAATTTAATTTCCTTTTGTTTAATGGGTTTTTCCAAATAATATAGCAGTCTAAAAATAAGAACCGTTATTTCTTTTTTCCCATTTACCATCTCCTCCAAGTCGGAGTCGGAATAAACTGTTTTTCTTCTAACCTTTTCGTTTATTACATTAATATCTTTTGTATAGATAACTTCATCTAGTATCCCAATAGGCTCTATACTTGCAATATCTTTTGATCCATAAAAAAGAAGTAGATCGCCTTTTTTCATCAACAGGCTCTTAGATTTGCATAAATATGCTTTAGAAATCGTATTTCCTTCTATTTCATTTAAACTCGACTCGGTTGCATCAAATAAAGTCGCTGCTCTAAAACTACCATCTTTAAATAAGGTAAAGTAATATTTAGGGTTAATCGGAATAACAAATTTATTTATTGCACTATCCGTATAAAATGGATGGTCTTTAATTGAATTTATATCTTCAGTATTAATTTTAGGTTTGATTAATGATTTAATCATCCTATTCTCTTTAATACCTTTCTTATTTAAAAATTCATCTTTTACAAACCCATATTTTGAAAGTAAATTTATTAGATGTGTATGATGAGGAAAAACAGTTAGATATAAATATTTGATTGAACTTTTTACACACAATTCAAACATTTTATTTAAAAACAACTCTCCTAAGCGATACCCAAATACAGTTTCATCAACTTTTAAGGTGCACATCTTTATTGAATCATCAGTGATGTTGGGTAGATTATGACTGGAACTTTTCTCTTTATTATAAATAAGAAGAGCAGTTATTTTATCATCTACTTTTAGCAAGTAGCATTTTCTATTCTCTATAGCACAATTTAAGAACCACGCATTAAAGCCATCATAACTGGCTCTTAAGGAATCAAAAAAAGGCTGTTCAATTTCGGATTCTATATCACGCACAGAGCATTCTTCTAACAGAGGATGATGTGGGATTACCAATGAATGTAACTGCTTTAACAGCAATAATCCTTCGGCTATTGATAGCACCTTGTTTGATAAATTTATTTTAGTCGATTTATCTTTTATACCCTTATCCTCTGTTATAAAATAATCAACATATCCCTTTTGCACTTGAAACAACTGAACGTTGTCCACTTCATCGTTAACCTTTTTTTGCCCAACAGTATTTATAAAATCTTCTGTTAAAATTGCAGGATTGGGCATTGGGGTATATTTCTGCAACTTTGATAAAGTAATTTCTTGTCTAGTTGAATCCTTATCTCTTCTTAAATCCTTTGCACATGATGGGTGATAAAATATTGTATGACCATTAGAAATCGCCAATTGATAAAATTTAGCAAACTGCTCATCGATCACCTTGTTGTCTTCTAGGTGAATTAAAATATTTGTATCGATTAAAAGTTGCATCTATCTATTTCAAAATGAAAAATACTTATTTTTTATTGATTCCGAATCTTCTCAGAAATCACATTGTGCTTACATTTTTTTAATATGTTTCGCAATCCGCTCAATTAATTCGTCAAAAGGAGGCTGTCCCTGATAATACAAAGCGGCTGTTGTTTTATATCTTGCTGTAAAATCGGCACGTATTTCGGGCGAGGATAATAAGAAGGCTTCGTTTTTTGAGATCGGAATTTCAAAATCGACTGTCGGGAACCTCTTTTCTTTATGCGCTAGGTACTCCTCTGATCCTATAAATTCAATAACTTCAGGAGAACCAAGCAAACAATACACATCGTAATACTGACGCATAAAATTTACACCTTTAACTCCTTTGCTTTGTTCGTTTCTAAATTTAGTAGCAATCGTTTGTAATTTTTCTACAAATGTATATCCAGGATGGTAGCATATAATATCCAATGCTCTATTGTCAATAATTTCTACTTTCGATTCAACTGCTCTATCATATGCCCAAGAACTTATGGTGATAGTTTTATTTGGTGTAACATCATCAAATCCGGCTTCTAAAAGGATGCCTTCCTTCATTGCCCCAACTTTATCAACTTTGTTATCGTAATTCAATCGAATACCCCCACTTCTATAGGTGACTTCCTCATCAAAAGCTGTATCTCTTACTATTGAAGTTATCCCGAGTATTTTTATTTCAGTTGCAAGCGAATCATAAAATGCTTTGCGTTTTGCTGCATTATTTTTATTGGTATTCTTCGGGTTTTCATTAATGTCAAACTTTGCATCTGGTTTAATATGGATATCAATATCTTCGGAAAATCTATTGATTAGTTTGTATCCTTTAGACAAAGAAGTTCCGCCTTTTAACTCAAATTGAAATTCTTGTTTTTTTAATCCATACAAAACATGCATGATCCAATAATCCTTTTCAATTAATCCGGGCTCAATATTCTTTTCATTTGCAAGAATATTAATCAGAGAAGCAAACTCTTTATGATCGTGTAAGTATTCAGGCATTTGCGAGTGCGGTATTATTAGTCATAAGTGGTTTTAGCATTTTCTTAGTCTTAGCGCTTCCATATTCCATAACAACATGTTTTAGTTTTTGAGAAGGCATTTGTGATGCTTTAGTAAGAAGTTTGTTCAATACATTATCGCGATCTTCAGCTAAGTTATCTAAATTATTTGCGAGATCCACCAACAAGAATTCTTCTGTCATCTTTGAAGGAAAATGATGTTTCAATTGAAACTCAAAATCTCTATTTCCTAATTTAAACTTTCCATGACGTTTATGATTATAAACAACTTTTTTATTATAAAGCTGAGTTGTGCCAACGCCAAGGCTATTATAAAAATTCGGTGAAACAAGAAGAAACCGATCGTCTTTTAAAAAGCTACGCACCAAAACATCTTCATCCGGTGGAACTTTTCCGAATACGGAAGTCTGAGGAACGTAATACAATCCCTGAGAAAGTTTTTCTAAAACTCCTTCCTTCAGTAATTCATCAAGATGTCTATCAACGGATTTTGACCACTCGGCTAATTCATTCCTTCGATAAACTCTTCCTTTTTTTAAATGCTTTTTAAGCTCGTTCAAAGTTGTCATGTTATTATTCCTCCTATACAAAGATACTAAATTATCAATGCGAATGCAAGTATTTTCATTAAAAATTCATGCAAATATATGATTTATACCTTTTATTATCAAATAGATACGCATTCATTGGAAAATGTATGAAAATTTATTTGAGAGTGATCTCAAAATGCAACAAACGGCAATAAATTGAAATATTGCCGTTTGTTGCAAATCAAACAAAAGCCAGTATTCGGTTAAAAGTGGCTTTTGTTTGTTAAAATAGCTGATTAACGTAAAGTAGAAATTTCACTAATTCTATAGTCTGATATAACTCATTCGTTTGATGAATTTAATGTTGGAATTTGGTGTCAAAAACACTATGAAAACATTTAAAGAATTTGAGCCATTTGCCAAAGGCAAGCAACTAAAAACAAGCGCAAGTAATACCTGCGTTATTTATACAAGAGTTTCAACGAGGGAACAAGCGGAAAACAATATGAGTTTAGATACTCAACGGAGAGCATGTGATATTTACGCTAAAAAGCATAGTTACAAAGTAATGGCATACTTTGGAGGTACTTTTGAAAGTGCAAAAACAGATGAGCGTGAAGAGTTCAACCACATGCTTTCTTTTGTTCAAAAAACTCGAGAAAAAGTTTCATACATTATTGTTTATAGCGTAGACCGTTTTTCTCGATCAGGAGCAAATGCCATCTATATTACTGAACAATTAAAACATAATGGAATTAGCGTGGTTTCTGTTACACAACCTACGGATGTTAGTACACCAAGTGGAAGTCTACAACAAAACATCCAATTTATTTTTAGCGAATATGACAATCAACTTAGAAGAGAAAAAACAATAGCAGGAATGCGGGATAAACTTTTGCGAGGCGAATGGTGCGTTAAACCGCCACGAGGTTATGATATTGTAACGATAAATAGTAAACGGTCTATTGTATTAAATAAAGATGCAGAGCTAATCAGGAAAATATTTTTATGGAAATTATTTGAGCATATATCCCAAACAGAAATTCGAAACAGGCTTGCAGGAATGGGCATGAAGGTTGGGCATGGAAATATTTCAAATACATTAAGGAACCCGTTCTATTGTGGCATACTATCCAATAAGTTATTAGAAGGAAAAGTTGTTGCCGGAAAACATGAGAAGATTATATCTCAGGAAATATTCTTAGCTGTAAATGAATTATTAAATACCGAAGGGAGGCGAGAAATTAGGCACATAAGTGATAATGAATTTTTGCCATTGAGAAGAATGCTTATTTGTTCTAAATGCCAAACCAATATGACTGGATATTGCGTGAAAAAGAAAAACCTGTACTATTACAAATGCCGAAAATTAGGATGTGGAGTAAACAAGAGTGCCATTGCAATGCATTTATTATTTGCAAGTCTTTTGAAAAGCATACGTTTAAATGAGGATAAAAATCCAACAATCAAAAAGCAGCTAACTGCAAACTTTATTAAAGTAGATAATATTAATCGCAAGAGTAAAGCACTTTATAAAGGAAACTTAACAACTATAAAAACAAAAATGGAGCATCTAGAAGAGCGGTTTGCTATGGGAGAAATTAACGAGCGGCTTTTTAAAAAATTTAATTCTAAACTCGAACAAGAATTAAAAGATGTGGAGTTACTAATTGATAAAAGTAAAGCCGGATTAAGTACTCAAAACTTCGTAAAACAAGAAGGTGATGAAATACTACAAAAATTAGCCGATGTTTGGCAAAGAGGAGATTTACACGCCAAAAGATTAGTTCAGTCCGCTGTCTTTCCGGAGGGGCTTTATTTTGATCATTTAGCTGGTAGGTTAATAATTAAGAAATTGGCATCAGGTTTTTATTGTCTTGAGGGGGATCAAAACGTAAAAACGTTTCCCAAAGCGTAAAAACGCTTTGTTTTAGGCTGTTTTGAAACGTCAAACAATAAGGCTGTAATGCTTAACAATCAAAACAAAACCCCACAAAAGCCATAAAAAGGGGCTGTTGTGGGGTTAATTTCAAGGGAGATATTCCTTATTGCGACTTGTGGGGCTTATCAGGTTAAAAATCCAAATTTAGCTTATCCTTTAGCTGATAAATTTTAAGCATGCCATCGTAAAGTTTGGCTCGACATTTTGTACCTTCGCCTGACTTAAATGCTTTAGACTACTTTTAATTTATAAATGGTATTACTTAACTAAGCATAGGAATTATACTTGACAATTTATAGTTCGTAAAATGTCATCCACATTTAATGATAATCCATTTATACTAAAGTGTGCTTGTTTATAAAAACTCTCTCTCTCTGTTAGTTTCGCGTGTATGTATGACTCCAGTTCAGCGTCAGATAAATTCGCAAGAAGAGGTCTGCTACTTTTAGCATTAACCAATCTGTTAAAAAGTGCTTTTGGCGGCAATTCCAAATAAACCAGAATTGCTTTCGATTTAATTAAGCTTAAGTTGGTTCCAAAACAAACTGTTCCGCCTCCGAGCGAAATGACGGAATTTTTACTATCGTTTAATGCTTCCTCTAAAATCTGTGATTCTATTCTTCTAAACACCTCTTCACCTTTCACATTAAATAGATCAGTAATTGATTGAGCGGTAAAATCAGTAATCGCATCATCTAAATCCACAAAATGATAATTTAAGCGATGGGCTAATTTCTTGCCGACTGTAGATTTTCCGGAACCCATAAACCCAGTTAAACATATACGTGTTGTAGTACTCACTTTTAAAAGTGTTTTGTTTTTAATGAAAATGGTTACTTGTGGATGATTCAAAAATTAATTAGTATCAATTTGTGGGATTTCAAGTTATATTTTTGGACAATAATTAAACTTTAAGCCACACATTTTTTCCATTTCTTTACCGGCATCCAACATATCAGTATCTTCCACTGGATAATACCAATCTATTTCGAATGACACATTAAATTTTTTACTTCCTACCTCATTTAACATGGTAAACAAATCAAACAACACCTTAGCAGATGTTGAATTAAAATAATCGAGTTTAATAGTTAATTTTTTTATTGATTTTGTTGAAGATGTATTCAAATCATTAAATACGTATACATGGTTAAAGTAATTATTAAACCAGTTAAAAACAGGCTCATAAAATTTCATTGGGTTCTCCGGTCGGCTTTCTCCAACAATACTGTATTTATTCTCCAAGTGATCCAATATAATTGTTGGATGACTATCACTACCCGTTACCTTAAGTGCTTCCATTTACTATTATTTCTTTGTTTACTTTAAAATTTATTTTGAATAAATAATTTTCTTTATAAGGCGCAATTCCAAAATGATGAGCGTCTGTTTTTATGAACATGTCTATTAAGCCCAAACCTGCGGTTGCTACTTCAGAGTATAGTTTGTTAGATAAAATACTTGATTTTGCAATCTTTAATTCATCTTTGGACATTTTACTCATTGCACTTAATTGCGAATCAATTTTTTCTTTCTGTTTTTCGTTAATGACATTCACTGTATTGATTTCATAAAATCCATTATCACTTACAATCAATAAAAGTGATTTGTATTGAAGCATGTTTTGATCAGGGAAAAAATTATGCTTAATGATGTTTTCAATACTCTCATTGATTGTATTATAAACTCTATTTATTACAACAACTGATTCTTTATTTTGAGCAAGTTTTGTCTTTGCTATCGACAAAACATGGTTAAGCACAGAATTGTCAATAAAGCCATAATAGCTGAATAAAACGTTGTTTTGATAAAGATCCTCAGATAACAATTTCATTAAATCAAAAACGATAAGTTACTTTCTAAGATACTATTTTTTATTTGTAAGGGCAAATTCTTTAGCAAAATAAGTTAAAATTACAGAAGCGCCAGCACGTTTTATGCTCAATAATATTTCATCTCTAACTTTAGACCCGTCAATCCAACCCTTTGCCGCGGCAGCTTTAACCATAGCGTACTCGCCACTGACGTTGTATGCTGCAATTGGTAACGTGAAGTTTTCTTTTAAAGATTTAATGATATCCAAATAACTTAAGGCTGGTTTTACCATTAAAAAATCTGCGCCCTCCATAGTGTCCAACTCAGCTTCTATCAATGCTTCTGTTGAATTAGCCGGGTTCATCTGATATGTTTTTTTGTCTCCAAATTTAGGTGCACTATCCAAGGCATCTCGAAATGGTCCGTAAAATGCACTTGCATACTTGGCCGTATAACTCATTATAGAAACATTGGTGAATTTGTTTTTATCAAGTGCCTGTCTAATTCTTCCTACACGGCCATCCATCATGTCACTAGGGCCAATAATGTCAGCGCCGGCTTCTGCCTGTGCTAAAGCCATTTTACACAAAATATCCAGCGTTTCATCATTCAAAATTTCACCGTTTTTGACAAGTCCGTCATGCCCATCGCTGCTGTATGGATCCATTGCTACGTCAGTCATCAACATAACTTCAGGAAATTTGTTTTTGATTAATTTCAAAGTTGAAAGATAAAGGCCCTTGGTGTTTAAACTTTCTTTAGCTGTTTTATCTTTTAATTTATCATTAATACTAGGAAAAACACAAAATGATTTCAGTCCTAACTGAAGACAAGCTTCTATTTCCTTCAAAAGTAAATCTGAACTCCATCTGTAAATGCCCGGCATAGAAGCCACCTCGACCTTTTTGTTTTTTCCTTCAATTAAGAACATTGGAAAAATAAAATCATTTGTACTTAACCAATTTTCTTGAACTAAATCCCGAATGGCCTCGCTTTTTCGGTTTCTTCTTGGGCGTTGAGTATTTAACTCCATTTATAAAAATTTACTTAATAACTTTTAGTTCTTTGCCGACTTTTGTGAAGGCCGCAATTGCTTTATCCAAATGCTCTTTAGAATGCGCAGCACTTAGTTGAACTCTGATTCTTGCCTTATCCTTTGGCACAACAGGATAAAAGAACCCAATCACATAAATACCTTCTGCTAACAACTTATCTGCAAATGTTTGAGAAAGTTTAGCGTCGTAAAGCATCACTGGAACAATAGCACTATCTCCATCCTTAATATCAAAGCCTGCTTCCTTAATACCTTTTTTGAAATAATTAATATTCCACTCTAATTTATCACGTAACTCTGTAGTGCTTGTTAGAATATCAAAAACAGCATTGCTAGCTCCAACTATGCTTGGTGCTAAACTATTGCTAAACAAATAAGGACGTGAACGCTGTCTTAATATTTCAATAATTTCCTTACGTCCACTTGTAAATCCACCCATAGCGCCACCTAAAGCTTTGCCTAAGGTGCCCGTTACAATGTCCACTCTACCAATTACATTCTTTAGCTCTATTGTTCCTCTGCCTGTTTTCCCAATAAATCCGCTTGCATGGCACTCATCAACCATTACTAAAGCATTATATTTATCAGCTAAGTCACAAATCTTATCCAAAGGAGCAACAAACCCATCCATACTAAATACACCATCAGTAACAATTATTCTGTTACGTTGGGCTTGTGCTTTTTTTAATTGCTCTTCCAAATCTGCCATGTCGCAGTTTTTATAGCGGTAACGTTGTGCTTTACATAATCTAACACCATCTATTATACTGGCATGGTTTAACTCATCACTTATAATAGCATCTTGTTCATCAAATAAAGGCTCAAATACACCGCCGTTTGCATCAAATGCTGCTGCATAAAGTATAGTATCTTCAGTTCCTAAAAACTTAGCAATTTTTTGCTCAAGTTCTTTATGAATATCCTGTGTGCCACAAATAAAACGAACACTGCTCATTCCAAAACCGTGCGTATCCAGTGCCTTTTTTGCGCCTTCTATTACATCAGGATGAGAACTTAAACCAAGATAATTATTGGCACAAAAAATAATGACATCCTTGCCTCCAACTTTTACCACAGCATCCATTGGTGTGGTAATAATGCGCTCACGCTTGTATAATCCATTGCTTTCAATTTCAGAAAGGGTGGATTGTAACTGTTGTTTTAACTGACCGTACATAGTTTAATTTTAAACCATAAAAATACAATTTGTATTTTTAAAAGTCAGTAAAAACAAATAAATTAAAAGAAAAATGGTGGATTTTTATTCTTCAGTAGGGTACCCCTTTGCAACCCAATCCGGCTTAATTCCCTCGGGAAGTTCTAAAACTTTTACATTTTTAAATCCTTGTTTTAGAACTTCATCATAAGCAGGTTTAAGATTAGGACAACTGGCATAGCTGCAACAACCACAATAAACTACAATGGCTTTTGTTTTAGCCTCCATGCTTAATGTGCTTTTAATTTTATCCGAAAAAGTTGCACTGGTTGCTCTGCCAACAAAAACTGCTGTTTTAATGTTTTCCATTGGGCCGCAGTTAAAAATAATAGGTTTGTCTTTAGCATTAGTTTTTATTTTTTCAGCTAAATCTTTAGTTGGCATTAACTGCTCTTTAGTCCATATTGGAGCTTGTGAAAAGGCCGTAGTGCATATTAGTGTGAAGAAATAAATTATTAAAGTTTTCATAAATTAAATTTACAAAGGAATTAACAAGAATTGAACCAAATAATTTAAAAAAATGTTAATTGACTTTAATCTTATTAATCATTACAAAGCCTTACAAATTCTTTAACAATTAAAGTCATTTTGGGCTCTTGTTGTTTGGCAATGTGTTGCACTTCTTCGTGACTAACATTTTGAACAACGCCTTCCACGCCTAAATCGGTAACAATGCTTATCCCGAAACAGTCCATGCCACCATGTTTTGCGACAATAACCTCAGGGACAGTGCTCATGCCAACAACATCAGCACCAATGCGCCAAATGTATCGATATTCGGCAGGTGTCTCAAAACAAGGGCCACTAAGACCTGCATATACGCCTTCACTGACCTTAATATTATTTTCCTTGGCTATTTTTTTACCAAGCTCAACATAGCTCTTTTTATAAGCCTCACTCATGTCGGGAAATCTTGGCCCTAACTCATTGATGTTTTTGCCAATTAAAGGGTTGGTTGGAAATAAATTGATATGGTCATTAATAATCATTATTTCGCCAACCTCAAAAGAAGGATTCATTCCGCCACTTGCATTACTTACAATGAGTGTGTTGATTCCTAAAGCTTTCATTACTCTTACAGGAAAAGTTACTTGCTGCATATTATAGCCCTCATAAAAATGAAAACGACCTTGCATGGCCATTACCTTTTTTCCACCGAGTTCGCCAAAAATTAACTGCCCGCTATGTCCTTCAACAGTGCTTACAGGAAAATTGGGGATATCCTTGTAAGGGATGGCGTAGTCTGTTTTTATTTCATTCACAAGGCCACCAAGCCCTGTCCCTAATATAATACCAAACTGAGGTTTAAACTGATTGGTTTTCTCAAGTATACTTTTGGTGGTAAATTCTATTTGTTCTAACATAGTTTAAAATGAGTTGATTAAATTCTTCTTCTTTATCTTTAAATGTAATTTCAACCGGCAAGATATAAATATTCATTCTGCTTGCAATATCCCAAACAGTATTATTTTTTAACCGCATCAAATCCTTTTCAGTTGTCACTAGCAATTTGTTTCCACCCTCTAAACTCTCGTAGTAACGCTGAATATCTGTTAAATCTTTTTCTAAATATTCATAATGATCCGGAAAAGGTAAATGCTTTAACTCAGCTGAATATTCCTTTAGATATTCGATAAAAGGTGTTGCATTGGCAATTCCCGCAAAAGAAATTACACGATAACGATACAAATCATTGAGTGTACTAAGTTGGTTAGAACGGTTGTTAATTGAATATAGTTCGCCATATTTTAAATAACTAAAAAACACTTTCTGATGAGCCAATGGTTTAATGTCTTTCAAAACATTTCTTATATCAACCGGTGTAGTGTTTTCGGGTGTTTTAGAAATGATAATCACATCTGCTCTGCTTATTCCACTTTGAGCCTCCCTCAGCGTGCCACTTGGCATTAAAACATCTTCAAAATAAGGTTGATTATAATCGGATACACAAATCGATAATCCAGGTTTCACATATCGATGCTGAAATACATCATCTAAAAGAATAACTTCTAAATTTAAATTCTCAGTATTGATTAATTTATTTATACCGTTTTTTCTGTTTGCGTCAACGGCTACAGTAACAGGGTAGTTTGTTTTATAAATTAATGGCTCATCGCCAATGTCTAGTGCTGTAGATTGCTCTGTTGCCAAAACAAATCCACTTGTTTTTCGTTTATATCCTCTGCTCAGCGTTGCGATTCGCTTCGAATCATTTAGCAACAGTCTTATGAGGTATTCAACATGTGGTGTTTTCCCTGCTCCGCCAACTGATAAATTTCCAACTCCAATTGAATGAACCTCAAATTTGGTTTCCTTTAAAATACCAAAATCAAAAAGTTTGTTTCGGATAAAAGTAACAGCCCCATATAGGTAACTTATAGGGAGGAGTGCTATTTTTAAAGCCTTCTCCAAAAAAATTATTTTTCGTTGTCTTGGTTACTTTGTAATCCTTTTTCTGGCGCAGCCGGGTCAAACGTAACATCAATAAAATCTGAACCTTTATGGTAAGAAATAGTAAGCACAGAACTTTTATCCCAATCAACAATAGGTGTTTTAGTCATGTTGGTGATGGTACGATAGCAAGAATTAATGACTTTGTTTTTCCATTTTGCTTGATTCGTTTTAATGTTCCATTTTACCATTGTCAATTTTGTTTCATGTCCTGAACCGCAAAGTGCACCTTTGTCCGTCTTTGATTTTGTGAAAGCATCTACATAAACCAAAACATAATTAGTATCGCCTTTAACTTGTTCAAATAATACTTTAGTAACTTCCGGGTCTTTACAAATACTATCGTTAACGCAAAATTTCAAGTTTGTATCTTTATAAACCAAATTATAACACAATTGCATTTTATCTGTTGGTCTAAATGGCTTTTTGGTTCTTACATAAAACTTCATGCGTTTTGCTTTATAAACTTTCCTCAAAGAATCATTTTTTATCCAGGCTGCTTTGTTTTTGGTTGGATTTAATGTTAAGCTTTCAAGGTATAAGTTAGCTTCAATCTCCTCATCTGTAGGCGGTGCAACAACCTGATTAACAACAGGCTTTGCAGTATCTGCTGTACTTGTAGCTTTACCTTTAGGTGATTTACCTTTTACCTGTGAATGGCTTATATTAACTACCATTACACAACAAACAATTGTAAGTAATTTAACGAAATTCATAACTTTAATAGTAATGGTTAAAAATAAAGCTATTTTTTAAACTTTCATAATAAAAAACCGAGGATTTGCTTCTATTTACTCGAATTTTTTAGTGACATAAATCGGCATATCTCGAATATATCGCTGTATTTCAGATGTCGGAAGATATTTCCCGTGTGTTAATTTAATAAACTTAACATAAGCCTCGGGGTCTTGCCATTGATCAATAATACTGTGTTTTTCAACTACCTGACTTAACGTTAATAATTGATATCCGCCGCCTACTTCCAACACTTTTAGATCTAAATCTTTTGCTCTTTTTTCAATTCGCTTTTTCGACATATTTTTAATCTTAAAGGCAAACAAATCAAAAAAACCACTTGTACTATAATCATTAATGTATGCTGCCACGCGTAACAACTGCCCTATTTTTGCATTGTATTGAATATACTTAAGGTTAACCGTGTCAATTCTATTATTAAAATTAGTAGTCACATAGATCTTGTAAATACGATTATCAGGTCGCTTAAACATGTTAGCGAAAGGTGATTTAGCTCTAATGAATTGATTTTTATTCCCTTTCAGAATAACAATTTTTTTATATAATGTACCTTGAAAAAATTGAAGTGCGTAACCAACTTCTTTGGGATGAATAACAGAATCATTATAGACGCTTATCTTTTTTGCGCTATCAGTTGATGCTGAAAGATTAGCAAAACTTACACTTTTAAAATAAATATTCTGCGCCACACCTAAAATTTGAGCCAGAAATAAAACTACAAATACGCTAACTGATTTTTTCATTATCACTATAGCTTCAAAATTAGAAATAATTTTAATACTAAATTTGTACTTCTATGATTTACATTGTTCTAACAGTTTTTACCAGCGTAATTTTACTCATTGCCTTCAAGCTATTTGAAAAATACCAGATTAATACCTTTGCAGCTATACTTATCAACTATCTAGTGGCTTGTGTAACTGGGACAATTGTTTTAAATGTTTCGATTAGCCTTAGCGAATTGTTTGAGTATAAATGGATTTGGATTTGCTTGCCGCTTGGGGCACTATTTATCCTGATTTTTTATCTTATATCCTTAACAGCTCAAAAAATCAGTGTTTCTGTTGCCAGCATGGCTAATAAGCTCAGTTTTGTAATGCCGGTAATATACTCCATTGTGATGTTAAACGACCCGTTAAATACTTTAAAATTTACCAGTGTAGTTTTAGCGTTAATTGCAGTATATCTGGCCACTAAATCTGCTTCCGGCTCAAATGCTGGCGGGTCAACATTTTATTTATTGCCTGTATTGGTTTTTATAGGCAGTGGATTAATTGATGTAAGTTTAAATTTGGCAAAAGCGCACTATTTAACTAATTCTCAAGAAGAGGCGCTTTTTACAGTGTGTACATTTTTTACCGCATTTTGTATTGGTTTAATAATTGTTATCTTTCAATTCATTAGAAACTGGGCAAATGCCAGAGCAAGCTATCTTAAAATTAGAAATTTAATTGGCGGGATTGCACTTGGGATTCCTAATTTTTTTAGTATCTTTTTTATTTTTAAAAGTTTAAGCACCTCACAATTTAAAAGCTCTCAAATTTTCCCGGTATTAAACCTTAGTAATGTGGTTTTAGCAACAATTTGTGGCTATTTAATGTTCAACGAAAAAATTTCTCGTACTAATTTTGTTGGTATCTTATTAGCGGTTGCCTCTATTATTTTAATATTATTATAGCCTTAATTAAAGTTAATGAAGCAAGAAAAAAAAACAAGTTCAAAACCAAATAAGAAAGCAAAAAGCAGCAATGAAATGCTTAACCTTAGTCTGCTTAAGCAACTTTGCCATATACCGGCGCCTTGCGGCAATGAAGGCCCGTTATCTGAATTTTTACTGAACTATGTGAAGAAAGAATCGAAAAACTGGCGTTGTAAACCAAAAATGCTATATGGCAAAAAGTGGCAGCATAATTTAATTTTAGTTTTTGGAAAGCCAAGCACAGCTGTTTTTGCGCATATAGATAATATAGGCTTTACGGTGAGGTATGGTAAACAATTAGTGAAAATTGGCGGCCCTGTTTGCAAAAACGGATTCAAACTAATTGGGAAAGATGGTAAGGGAACTCAGCAAGCTCAGCTACATATTTCCATTAATTCTAAAACCGGCGAAAAAAACCTAACCTACGAGGCTAAGCGTGAATTTGAAACAGGTACAGAATTATCCTTTTTGCCGGATTGGCGAGAAAATAAAGACTTTGTTCAATGTTGTTACATGGATAACCGCCTTGGCGTTTATACCGCATTAAAACTCGCAGAAACCCTTGAAAATGGTGTAATTGTATTTTCAACTTATGAAGAACACGGAGGAGGAAGTGTTTCCTACATTCAAAAATATTTAGCTGAAACATACAAAATTCAACAAGCACTAATTTGTGATGTAAGCTGGATTAGCGACGGTGTAAAGGCGCATAAAGGTCCTGTTATTAGTTTAAGAGATAGTTTAATTCCCCGAAGGGCATATGTTGATAGAATAATTAATATTGCCAAAAAAAATAAATGTCAATTTCAATTAGAGGTAGAAGGCAGTGGAGGCAGTGACGCCAAGGAATTACAGATGGCCGAGTATGTTTGGGATTGGTGTTTTGTTGGACCCGCAGAAGATAATGTACATACGCCAGATGAAAAAGTAAGCAAAAAAGATATTGAGGCAACAATTGAATTATATAAAGTATTATTACGAAATTTGTAAAAATTCTGCCAGATGAGCGATAGCAAATACCAGTTGCGCGGCGTTTCAGCCGGAAAAGAAGATGTACACGCTGCAATTTCTAAAATTGATAAAGGTTTATTTCCGCATGCCTTTTGTAAAATAGTACCTGATCAACTAAGTGGTAGTAATGAACATTGTTTAGTAATGCATGCCGATGGTGCAGGCACCAAATCTTCATTAGCTTATATGTATTGGAAGGAAACGGGTGATATTAGTATTTGGAGAGGAATTGCTCAAGATGCCGTTATCATGAATGTAGATGACCTAATTTGTGTAGGAGCAATTGAAAACATTTTACTTTCATCAACCATTGGAAGAAATAAAAACCTTATACCGGGAGAAGTGCTTTCAGCCATCATTAACGGAACAGAAGAAGTTTTACAAATGCTTAGAACTAATGGTATTAGTATTTACAGCACCGGCGGCGAAACAGCAGATGTAGGAGATTTAGTTAGAACAATTATTGTTGACAGCACAGTTGTTGCTCGTATGGAAAGGGCTAAAGTTATCAGTAACCACCATATCGCCAAAGGTCAGGTAATTGTTGGTTTTGCCAGTTATGGTAAAGCTACTTATGAGAATGAATATAATGGCGGAATGGGCAGTAATGGGCTAACTTCAGCCAGACACGATGTGTTTGCTAAAGCGCTTGCAATAAAATATCCGCAAAGCTATGATGCTTCTCTTCCTGAAAGTGTTGTTTATACCGGCAAGATGAACTTAACAGATAAAGTAAAGGTTGATTTCGTTAACCGTGATGGTCAAAAAGTTGAAGAATCAATTGATGCAGGCAAATTAGTTTTATCTCCAACCAGAACTTATGCGCCTTTGGTTAAAAAAATATTAAGTGAAATTAATATTACTAAAATTGGCGGGATTGTGCATTGCAGTGGCGGCGCGCAAACCAAAGTGTTACACTTTTTGCCGGATAATTTACATGTAATTAAAGATAATTTATTCCCTGTTCCTCCATTGTTTAAGCTGATTCAAGAACAAAGTGAAACTGATTTTAAAGAAATGTACAAAGTGTTTAATATGGGGCATCGCTTGGAAATATACACTGATGAAGCGACTGCTCAAAAGATGATCCAAATTTCAAAGTCATTCAATATAGAAGCTCAAATTATTGGAAAAGTTGAATCTTGCACAGGAAAAAAAGTAACTATTAAAAGTGAGTTTGGAGAATTTGTTTACTAACATCGAATAAATTCCTTTACAGTTCAGTGCAATTGATATACCCCTGTCCTGAGAAAATAAGGTAATATACATTATTTTTAAAAATATCCATTACTAATCCGCTACTATTAGAATTGTAGATGCTCTTTTTTGTATTATTTAAGTCTAACACAGACAATATCTTTTTTGAGGAATCACTAATAAGTAATTTACTTAAATGCTCATTTGTAAATGTGTTTATAAAATATACGTTATCTGAACAGGTTTTTTCAAAGATCAAGCTTCCATTGAAGTCGTATGCAAAAGCCTTATTTCCACTGGTGTAGCAAACATCTTTCTTTTTATTATCATCAACCAAAGCAAAGTTATACATTTTAATTTTTTCGTCAGCTTTTACCTTATAAATTTCTTTCTTATCAGTAAATGAAATTTTATGTAAACTGCTGTTCTCCTCATCCAGATAACAGAAATAGGTGTTTTGAATGTTGTTGGCTGACTCCACATAAAAGCCTTTACATTCCTGAACACATTTATTTTTTAGTCCGATTCTGCCTTCTCCTTTACGACTTATTGTATAAATTGTGCCCCTTAGGTCTGTAGTAACCAGATAATCACTTAATCCTACTTTAACATACTGTAATGGTAAAGTAACTTCTGCTTCTGTACTAAAAGGAACGTATCCATCAGCCTTTAAACCATAAATCGTATAATTATATATTTTACTATTTGAGCAGGCAATAAATAATCGGTAATTTTTATCATTATCGTAATCAAACACAGCTAATGGATTTGTAGATCTGGCAGGTAATTTAACCGGATATCCTTGGACATAATTTCCATTCCTGTCAATCAAATGCAAGTAGTTTGAAGTGCTAAATAAAAGCTGATTTTTATTGTTTTTAAAAATATCTACTGTGAAAATCTCTGACTTTATCGCTTCGTTTATTTTCTTTTTCCAAACAATAGAACCTTTTGAATTAATTAGATAAAGCTGGTTCGTTATATCCTGTGTTACAATTTCTTTTTCATTGGTTAGATGATTGGTAAAGGCCGCTGGAGTATAATTACTAATCGTATCAAGTTTGCAACTCCAGATTAACTTTCCATTTATGCTACTACTCTCTTGTTCATAATTTAAGCTCATTCGGGCGTTAAACCCGGCTTTAGAATTAGTGCAAGTGAATACGAAATTTTTAAAGTTCTGATAGTTTGATTTATTCAACTGAATATAATTATTGATATTACCGTTGTTTAAATTAGGAGCTTCGTAATAAAGATAATTTACCTTTTCTGTTAATTCCTGTTCAAGGCAATTCATGATGCCCTTATTGCTTAATAAATTTCTTTGTGATTGAATCATTGCAATAACTTCCTCCGCTGTTTTCTTTGATTCAAAGAAATAGAGATTCTCGTTTTTCATCCAAACAAACTTAAAGGGTGTATGAATAAAAGGTTCAAAAAACTGTGTTTCACTTTTTAACTTAAATAAATTATCGTTTCCGATAGTATATACTGAATCCTTCATCATTAATACGTGCGAGCTACCAAGGGAACTATCTTTTAGCCGAATTAATATATTTTGTTCAATGGATTGATTAATCTTAAAAGCCGTTATTTTATCTGCAATGTTTAATTTAAATTCTTTCTCCACATTATACTTTAATGAATCGGTTGCTTTATTAAAAGCATCCGTTGAGTTTAACAAGGATTGAAATGAACCGGCATAATATTGTTTAAGCTCAACTAAATGATAAGGTAATTGCTCTCCCTCCTCAAACGAGCCTGGTTCTTGATTATGCAATAAACTCAGAACCGAATTGGAGTCAGGACTAATAACTCCAATAGCTTTAATTTTATCTGGACTAAACACTGTATTGAATGCAAAATGACTGTTCTCTAAAATACCCGGCAAACTAAAACCTTTACTTTCCTTAGTGCTTAATGGAGTTTGAACAAATACATTTAATTGCGAATTACCTTCAAGGGTTTGTTTGTACTTTGCATATTCTTTAGACTGAACAAATTGTTTATGTTTACCGTTGATGATTTTTTCCAGCAAATCCTGATTGTTACTAAAACAAACAACACCTTTAACAACTAAAAAATAAACATCGGACTTACCATAATTAAAGTGGTAATGACTTTCATTAAAATTTGCTTTTAATTGGCTTTGTAAAAAGGATGTCACTTCTTCCGTTCCTGAAACTGATGGACAATTAAACGTTAGGATCCATGATTGATTTTTCTGATAATTTGCGAAATGAAATGCATTATCAGAAAACAGATCTGAACTAGATGTTTTAGATGCAATCGAATCAATGTATGCAAGTAATTGAGTATACTGATTGAAGGAAACATTTGAGTTCAGTTTATCGATAATTAAATTCTGCTGGTTAACAAGTTCATTCAACCCACGAAGGTTTTTACTGGTTAAATAAATTGAACAACTGTCAGGTATAAAACTAATTGCATTAACTGTTGGCTTTTTGGATTCTTTCAGTTTTCGATAAAAAAAGAAAGCAGCCACAAATGATAATGCGACGAACAGGTAGAAGCCAATCTTTTTAAAAGAATTCACTTTCTAAAAATAAATAAACAGCACGAACAAATTATCCACCTATGGATTAGTTTTTAACGTAATAAAGTTAAAGAACCCTTGAAGAAACAGCAATTAATTGCCTCTAAAACTTGGTTTTCGTTTTTCTAAAAATGCAGCTACGCCCTCCTTAAAATCGCCTGTACCAAATGATTTGCCAAATTCCTCAATTTCTACCTCATAGCCATTTAAATTATTATTATAACCGGCATTAATCACTTTTATTGCTGTTCTAATTGCAGTAGGACTCTTTGTTGCAATTTTTGAAGTAATTTCAAAGCACTTTGCCAACAATTCGTCTTGTGTGGTTACATAATTAGCTAGGCCCCATTTTAACGCATCTACAGCATTTATCATGTCTGCAGTTACAATCATTTCAAAGGCTTTGCCTTTTCCAACTAAATGAGCTAAGCGTTGTGTTCCGCCATAACCTGGTATAACACCCAAACTAACTTCGGGCAAACCCATTTTCGCATTATCGCTTACAACTCTTATGTGACAAGCCATTGCTAATTCTAATCCACCACCTAAAGCAAAACCGTTAACGGCCGCTATAATAGGCTTACTATAGTTCTCAATGAAATTAAATATTTTAAAATGTCCTATAGAACTCAATTGTTTTCCTTGTTCAACCGAGAAATTTGCAAACTCAGCAATATCTGCACCTGCAACAAATGCTTTTTGCCCCGCACCGGTTAAAATGACTGCATTAATATCGTTCATGTTTTCAGCTTCTACAAGCGTGTCATGCAGCTCCTCAATAGTTTGTTTGTTAAGAGCATTTAATTTATCAGGTCGGTTAATCGTAATCACCAAAACACCATTTTTTACTTCACTTAAAATAAATTCTGTTGTAGCCACCATAGTTGTTTTATAAAGAAGCAAATTTAAACTAAAACGATTAAACCCCTCTAAAAGTTATAAACCACTGTGGATAAATTAGACTAAAAGCCTAAAATTTAATACTAAGATTTAGAGTATGTATTGAGATGTTTAGCAAGCTGGTGCGCCATCGAAAAACAAGATTGTAATAAATAACCCCCAGTAGGTGCATCATAATCAAGCATTTCACCTATTGCAAAATGACCAGGCCATTTCTTTAACTCGAAATTTTCATTTATTTCAGATAAGGCAATGCCTCCAGCGCTGGAAATTGCGTCCTCAATATCGCCACAATCTGTTATTTCTAACTGTATATTTTTTAGCTTTTTAGCCAGATGCTCATTATTTAAATAATCGCTTTTATCACATTGCTGTTTTACTAATTCAATCTGAATAGGATTTAATTTCAGACTTATCTTTAAGGTTTGTCCTCTATTCGTTTCTTTTGAACTCTCCAACTTATTTTTTATCTGATTTATTGTCAATTGGGGTTTAAAATCAATTGATAATAAAGCCTTCTGATGTGCACGAATACTCATACGTATTTCCTCACTTAACGGATATACTCCATTTCCTTCAATTCCAAATTCAGTTATTACTGTTTCGCCTGAACTTGTTTTATCGTTAACCTTGTATACACAATTTTTGAGTGCCTGCCCAAATAAATTTTTCTTAAATTTATCAGGCCACTCCATTTTAAAGCTACAATTGCTTGGTTCAAATTGATTAGTTTGAATGTTTTTGCTTGTAAATAACTTCGCCCATAAACCATTACTGCCTGTTACGGGCCACGATGCTCCTCCTAAACAAAACACAACGATTTCACCAGTCACGTTTAAGTCGCCCTCAGGTGTTTCAAACACCAAACTGGTCTCGTTAATTGATTTTAAGGTATGTTTATAGTGAATCGTTGCGCCATTTGACTTTATAAAACTTAGAAACCTATTTAGCACTTGAATAGGTTTAATACCCTTTATTGGAAAAATTTTTCCACTGCTTCCAACATAAGTATCAATATCCAACTTTTCTTTAAGCCAGCGCCTTAAATCATCATTATTAAAATCATTAAATGCCTTTTGAATAAAAGCGCTTGGATTATACCTTTTTAGAAAATCAACCGGATTTTCAACGTGCGTTAAATTCAATCCTCCATCGCCTGCTACCAAAAACTTTCTACCCAGTGCAGCATTTGAGTCATATATATGCACATCAAAAATTTTTAGATTCAGTTCGCAAGCCAACAACAATGCAGATGATCCACCTCCGACAATAACCAGTTTCTTTCTATTCATCATTTGATTAAAACAAAATTTAACTTAGCTTGATCTAATGAACAATAATTAAAATGCCACCATTCACTTGTAATTCCGTAAAATCGTGCTGCATGCATCGCTTTTCGCAAGATAACTCGGTGCTGATACTGAAGATGACTTAAGCGTTTTGTTTTTAAAAATAACCCTTCACATACCGGGGCACTCAGCGAATCAAAAGTATCAAAACGTGTACCGAAATCCCATTCAATCCCGCAGCTGTCTATTCCAACATCAACAGCACAACCATAATTATGCAGGCTGTTATAGCTAGGAGCCGCAATATAGCCATATTTTTGATGATTTGGCAGTTTTAAACTATCCCACATCATCTGCTGAACATGTAAAGGCCTAACCCCATCGTAAACAATTAACTTTAAACAAGAAGATAAACTATCTAAGTATGATTGCGCCTTGATGAGTTGTTGTAATACAGGCAATGGAAGGTAACCGGTTTTTAAGCTTTTGTAAAGATTTATTTTTAAAAAATTAAGCGTATCCGAATAGGCAGGACGGTACAAGATACTCTCGGAAAAATCGGAAATCTTAACTAATCCCAAACTGTCGTAAAGTTCCTCCAGGTAATGTTTTTTCGCCTCAACCTTAATAATTCCTGTCATTTTTAAATTGGATCTTTTCGCAAGCATAACCGAAGACTCCTGCTTTATGCAAGAACAAATGCCTATGCTAAAAAGTAAAAGTATCTGAAGGAGTTGTTTCAAAATTTATTTTCCGGTGCCTTTAAAATGGTTAAATTTAAACCAAATTTTTATTATGCCGTCATTTGATATTTCAAGTAAGTTAGATGTTCAGTTAATGGATAATGCCATTAATGTTGCCAAAAAGGATATTTTAAACCGTTGGGATTTTAGAGACAGTAAAAGCACCATTGAATTAAATAAAAAAGATTTGGTTGTGAACATATCTACAGAAAATGATATGCGACTTGATGCTATATTGGATGCCATCCATAGTCGCATGATTAAACAAGGTTTGGATCCGAGAGGTTTAGATGAAAGCAAAGATCACTACCCAAGCGGACCAATGATTAAGAAAGATATTAAAGTAAGACAAGGCATAGAGAAAGAAGCCTCAAAAAAAATCCTGAAAGATATTAAAGATAGTAAGATTAAAGTAACTGCTCAAATCATGGATGATATCATTCGGGTAAGCAGTAAAAACATTGATGATTTACAGGCTGTTATTGCTTTGTGCAGAAAAGGGAATTATGAAATTCCATTGCAATTTATAAATATGAAATAATTTTTTAATGATCATTAGAAGCAAAGCCCCTTTAAGAATAGGATTAGCCGGTGGCGGTACCGATGTGAGCCCATACTCTGACATATACGGAGGGGCCATTTTAAATGCCACTATTAATTTATACGCATACGCAAGTCTTGAACCCACTACATCCAATAAAATTGAATTTGTTATTGACGGGCAAGAAAAAAAACTAAGCGTTGATAGTAAAAGAGAATTAGCGTTGGCAGAAGGCTTTGAATTATTTATTGGCGTTTACAATCGCATCATCAAACAATTTAATTTACCGGCTCAAAGCTTTAAGTTAACCAGCTATATTGAAGCCCCTCAAGGCTCGGGGTTGGGTACATCCTCTACCATTGTGGTTTCTCTTTTGGGAGCCTTTGTTGAATGGTTAAAATTACCCTTAGGCAAGTATGACATTGCTCACCTGGCTTTTGAAATTGAACGGATAGATTTAAAAATGGCTGGCGGTAAACAAGACCAATACGCCGCTACATTTGGTGGAATCAATTATTTAGAGTTTTTTGGAAATGATAAAGTGATTGTTAATCCTTTAAGTTTAAAGCCAACCATTCTAAATGAATTAGAGCATAATTTATTGTTGTATTTTACGGCTACACAAAGGCTTTCGGCAAATATTATCAACGAACAGGTTAAAAATGTAAATGATAAAAACACCAAAAGTGTTGATGCCATGCATAATCTAAAAGAACAGGCCTTACATATGAAAGAAGCTTTGCTGCAAGGTAATTTAAATAAACTGGGAGAAATTCTGCATTTTGGCTGGCACAATAAAAAGCAAATGGCTAACAGTATATCCAACAACTTAATTGATACCATTTATGATGCTGCAATTTCAAGCGGTGCTACAGGTGGAAAAATAAGCGGTGCCGGTGGTGGTGGCTTTATGTTTTTTTATTGTCCTGCAGTGACTAAACTAAAAGTAGCAGCAGCAATTAATCAATTAGGTGGTAATACACAAGCATTTAAATTTACAAACGATGGTTTAGTAACCTGGACCATAGAATAAAAAAATATGATTAATACCTTAGATAAAACAAATTTTAATTTACCTAATCAAACAAATTACTATAAAGGTAAAGTTCGCGATGTGTATACAATTGGAGATTCTAAACTGGTGATGATTGCAAGTGATCGAATCAGTGCCTTTGATGTCGTGCTTCCAAAAGGGATTCCTTATAAAGGCCAGGTTCTAAATCAAATTGCCGAACAATTTTTAAATGCCACTAAAGACATTGTGCCTAATTGGTTAATTACTTCGCCACATCCAAATGTAAGTATCGGTAAAATGTGTGTTCCGTTTAAAGTTGAAATGGTAGTGCGAGGATACTTGGCAGGTCATGCTGCAAGAACCTACGCCAGTGGCTTAAGAACGTTATGCGGTGTTAACTTACCCGAAGGTTTAAAAGAAAATGATAAGTTACCAAATCCTATTATCACACCAACAACCAAAGCGAGTGAAGGTCATGATGAAGACATTAGCAGGGAAGAAATTATCAAACAAGGCATTGTAAGCAAAGAACATTACGAGCAATTAGAAAAATACACATTGGCGCTTTATGCACGTGGACAGGAAATTGCTAATAAAATGGGATTGATTTTAGTTGATACAAAATATGAATTTGGTTTATTCAATGGTGAAATTACCTTAATGGATGAAATTCATACGCCCGACTCTTCTCGTTATTTTTATTTGGAAGGTTATGAAAGCCGACAGGCAAAAGGCGAAGAACAAAAACAATTAAGTAAAGAATTTGTGCGCCGATGGTTAATTGAAAATGGTTTTCAAGGAAAAGAAGGGCAATCCATTCCGCATATGAGCGACGAATGGATTGCGGAAATAAGCAACCGATACATTGAACTTTATGAAAAAGTAACGGGTAAAAAATTTGTGAAAGCCGATTATGACAATGTTTTAGCAGAAGTAGAAAACAGTATTATCAAAGCTTTGTAAAAACTTAATAACATCTTCAATGGAATACAACTTTTCTGAACTAGAAAAAAAATGGCAAAACTATTGGGCAACAAATAAAACCTTTGCTGCTAAAGATGGTGGCAACAAACCAAAATATTATGTGCTGGATATGTTCCCATATCCCAGTGGAGCAGGTCTGCACGTTGGGCATCCATTAGGATACATTGCTAGCGATATTATGGCGCGTTACAAACGCCACAAAGGTTTCAATGTTTTACACCCCATGGGTTACGATAGTTTTGGCTTGCCCGCAGAGCAATATGCCATACAAACTGGTCAGCATCCTAAAATAACAACCGAGCAAAACATTACGCGCTATCGCCAGCAGATGGATAAAATTGGTTTTAGTTTTGATTGGGATAGAGAAGTACGTACCTCAGACCCTGAGTACTACAAATGGACGCAATGGATTTTTATTCAGATTTTTAATAGTTGGTATAATAAAACAGCCGATAAAGCAGAACATGTTTCAACGCTTATTAAAGCATTTGAATCGAATGGCAATGCTAACGTTGATGCTGTTTGCGATGAAGATGTAAAACCATTTTCTGCAAACGATTGGAAAGCTTATTCAGAAAAAGAGCAATCAGATATTTTAATGAAATACCGTTTGGCATATTTGGGTGAGGCTTATGTTAACTGGTGCCCGGCCTTAGGAACTGTATTAGCCAACGATGAAGTTAAAGATGGCGTGAGTGAACGTGGCGGACATCCTGTTGAGCGCAAATTAATGAAACAATGGAGTATGCGCATTACAGCTTATGCTCAGCGCTTATTAGATGGATTAGAAACTATTGATTGGACAGAAAGTTTAAAAGAAAGCCAACGTTATTGGATTGGAAGAAGTGAGGGCACAAGTCTTAAATTCAAAATTTCACCCTTCGACTCCGCTCAGGGTGACAAATTTATAGAAGTATTTACAACACGCCCAGACACGGTATTCGGCGTTTCCTTTGTTACCCTCGCACCAGAACACGAATTAGTTAATATTATTACTGCAGAAGAACAACGTGAGGCCGTAAACCGTTATGTTGAAATTGCAAAAAACAGGAGCGAACGCGAGCGCCAGGCAGAAGTTGATAAAGTAAGTGGTGTGTTTACTGGGTCTTATGTTTTACATCCTTTTACAGGTAAACAAATACCTATTTGGGTGGGAGATTATGTGTTGGCCGGTTATGGCACAGGTGCGGTGATGGCAGTACCAGCGCACGATGAGCGTGATTATAAATTTGCAAAACATTTTAATTTACCCTTACCTCAAGTAATTGAACCTCCTGCAAATGTCACGCTGAGCGGAGTCGAAGCGTGGACAGAAAAAGAAGGTACTTTAATCAACTCTGATTTTTTAAATGGCTTGGATGTAAAAGCCGCTATTAAAAAAGCTATTGAAGAAATAGAAAAACAAAACTTAGGAAAAGGAAAAACCAATTATCGATTGCGAGATGCGGTATTTGGCCGCCAGCGTTATTGGGGCGAACCTATTCCAATTTATTATAAAGATGGTGTTCCTTATGCTTTAAACGAAAGTGAACTACCTTTGGTGTTGCCTGAAGTAGATAAATATTTACCAACCGAAGATGGTGAACCACCATTAGCTAGAGCCGCTTCTTCATGGAAACACGAAGGAAAATACGATTATGAGCACAGCACCATGCCGGGTTGGGCTGGCAGCAGTTGGTATTTTTTACGATACATGGATGCTCACAATGAAAAAGAATTTGTAAATAAGAAATTGGCTGATTACTGGCAGCAAGTTGATTTGTACATTGGTGGCAGTGAGCATGCAACAGG
Organism: Bacteroidota bacterium; assembly: GCA_020403265.1. Classification (GTDB taxonomy): domain Bacteria; phylum Bacteroidota; class Bacteroidia; order B-17B0; family Aurantibacillaceae; genus Aurantibacillus. The sequence continues at coordinate 45,206 of JADBXZ010000002.1, read as the reverse complement.
GCATTTATTATACGTGCGTTTTTGGACTAAATTTTTAAAAGATCTTGGTTACATTAATATTGATGAACCCGCTAAAAAGTTGATTAACCAAGGGATGATACAGGGCTTAAGTGCTTATATCAACAGATTGTCAGGCATTAACTTTGACAATACTCCTAAGGACTTTTTAAACAAAATACATGAATTAAATCATCCAGTTTTTTTTGTTTCGAAAAACAAACTTGAACAAATTAAAAATTCTGATAATCTAAGCTTTATTAAAGAAGCCTATTTAAAATACAACCCTGGAGTTGATTTTGGTGCAATTCAATTCTGTTATCAAGCAACAGAAAACAAAGGCTTCGCTAAAATTCCGATTGATATTTCAAAAGTTAATAGTGATGATTCTATTGATATTAAAAATTTTGACAACATCCTTAAAATCAGTAATGCCCCAAATCTATACAATGAGTTTATATTGGAAGAAAATAATAAGTTCTTTTTAACCCGCGAAGTAGAAAAAATGTCCAAATCAAAATACAATGTTGTAACACCCGATGACATTGTAGAAAAATTCGGAGCTGATACTTTACGACTTTACGAAATGTTTTTAGGTCCTTTAGAGCAAAGCAAACCTTGGAATACCAATGGTATTACAGGTGTTAGCGGGTTCTTAAAAAAATTGTGGCGTTTATTTTACAATAATAATACTGCCGTCAACCTGAGCGGAGTCGAAGGGTGTATGGTAACTGAGACCGAGCCTACAAAAGCAGAACTAAAAACCTTACACAAAACCATTAAAAAAATAACAGAAGATATTGAGCGATTTTCATTTAATACCTCTGTAAGTAATTTTATGATTTGTGTGAATGAGTTAACGGATTTAAAATGTAACAAACGTGCCATTTTGGAACCATTACTTATCTTAATTTCTCCTTATGCACCACATATTACGGAAGAATTGTGGCAACAGTTAGGGCACACTGAAAGCATCGCATTTGAACCATTTCCAATGTGTAATGAAAGTTACCTGGTTGATGATGCCTTTAATTATCCTATTTCCTTTAACGGTAAAATGCGTTTTCAAATTGAATTACCAACCACTTTAACGGTACCAGAAATAGAAAAAGAAGTCATGAGTCGTGAAGAAGTAATTAAACAACTGGCAGGTGCAACTCCAAAGAAAATAATCATCGTTCCGAAAAAAATTGTGAATATAGTGCACTAAGCCAAAAGAAGTTAAGTTAACTATAGTTTAACTTTGTTGTACTTACTTATGCGTGTTTAATGGCTAATTTATTGCTATCTTTACTTTTTATTTTAGCAATGAATCATTTTAACAGAACAAAAATTGTAGCAACAATGGGGCCAGCTACTGCTGACATTAATGTGCTGGAAGGTATGTTTAATGAAGGTTTGGATATTTGCCGTATTAACTTCAGCCATGGCGATTACAAAGCCATAGAAAGTTTAATTGCTAACATCCGAGCACTCAATAAAAAACTAAACAGGCACGTTGGTATTTTGGCAGATTTACAAGGTCCTAAATTACGCATTGGTACAGTTAAAAATAATTTGGTTCAATTAGAAGTTGACCAAGATATCATCATCACAACCAAAGAATGTGAAGGAGACGAATCAAGAATATACATTACCTATCCACAATTTCCGCAAGATGTTAAAGTCAATGAAATTGTTTTAATTGATGATGGAAAATTGCATTTAAAAGTAATCAACACTAATGGCAAAGATGAGGTGCTTTGTAAAGTGCTTGTTGGCGGTCCATTGTCCTCTAAAAAAGGTGTCAACCTGCCAAATACAAAAATTTCACTGCCATGCTTAACTGTTAAAGACATCCGTGATTTAGAGTTTGCGCTGGAAAATGATTTTGATTGGATTGGTTTATCCTTTGTAAGAAGCGTAACTGACGTTGTAGAATTAAAGGAGATTATTCGTAACAGACATAAACGCGCCAAAGTTATTGCCAAAATTGAAAAGCCGGAGGCCATCAAAGAAATTGATAATATTATTGATGTAACAGATGGCATTATGGTTGCAAGAGGTGATTTGGGCGTAGAACTTCCAATGGAACAAGTGCCTCTCCTACAAAAAATGATTGTACAAAAATGCGTTGAAATTGGCAAGCCTGTTATCATTGCAACACAAATGATGGAAAGTATGATTACAAGTTATACACCTACTCGTGCTGAGGTTAACGACGTAGCGAATGCAGTAATGGATGGTGCGGATGCAGTAATGTTAAGTGCAGAAACAAGTGTTGGAAAATACCCAATCAAAGTAATTGAAATCATGCGCAGAATTATCACGCAGGTTGAAGAGCTCGATACCATTTTTTACAAAGAACACACCCCTCAAACTAAAACCATTACTTATATCACAGATAGTATTTGTTACACTGCCTGTTCCATGGCTCACCACGCCGGTGCTAAGGCCATTATTAGTATGACAAACAGTGGCTATACAGCTTTTAAACTCAGTAGTCACAGGCCAAAAGCCCATATTTTTATTTTTACTGATAATATGGCATTACTTACAACATTAAGTTTAATCTGGGGCATTAGAGGTTTCTATTACAACAAATATGAAAGCACCGATGAAACCATTAATGATTTAAAAAACTATATCAAACACCAAGGTTTTGTAAAAGACGATGATTTGGTAATTAACATTGCCAGCATGCCAATGAAAGAAAAAGGCAGAACCAACATGATGAAACTTAGTTACATTCAGTAGTTGCTTTTTGCCGATAATATCAATTGCTCACATGGCTTTACAACCCGGTGGGGTGGTGTTTCACAAACACCATTCAACGAATTGAATTTAGGAGGGCCTGATGATAAAACAGAATACATTTTAGAAAACAGAAAACGTGTTTTTGAGCAACTAAAATTAGATTTTAATAAACTTTGTAATTTAAAACAAGTGCATGGTGCAGAGGTATGTATCGCAAAACCCGGAACTCAGGAAGGCGATGCTTTGGTTACCAATGAACCCAATCATGTACTAGCCATTAGCATTGCCGATTGTTATCCTATTTTATTTCATGATCCGCTAAACAAGGTTATTGGGGCTGCCCATGCTGGTTGGCGAGGAACCGTTAACCGAATCGCTGAAAATACCATAGATAAAATGTGCTCTTTAGGTGCTGACACAAGAAACATAAAGGTAGCAATTGGACAAGGTATTTCACCAAAAAAATTTGAAGTCGGTACGGAAGTTATTTCGGAATTCAGAGAAAAACAATTTTCTGATACAATTTTTGAAGGAAACTATATTAATTTAATTCGTGCGAACATACAGGTGCTGGAGGAAAGCGGTATAACTCCAAAAAATATTTGGACCATGAATCGTTGCACGTTTGAGGACGATTTTTTTAGTTACCGCCGAGATAAAGGATTAACCGGCAGAATGTGGGCTTTAATTACTTTGTAAAAAATTAAGCACCATCCTTAATTCACTAAACGTATATTTTTCAGGTGCAACGGCTTTTAACTCATTCAGTGTTTTTAGTTCGGGATTATCTTGTATAATTTTAGTTAACGCAACAATTGTTTCTTGAGGTAAAACACGCCGAACGTCAAGCAAACCTTGTTTTATCAAAACAGCTACATGTCCCTCAACGGTTGATATTGCCATCTTTCTTACGGAAGCGATTTCGGACAATCCCATCCCGGCCTCAATCAATTTATAAGTAGTTTCGTAAGTAGAAATCTTCGTCGTTTTGTCTAAAGCTTTTTCTTTCACTTCTTTCAATTTATCCGGCTTAGATTTCTTTGTTGATTTTGTAAAATTCAACTCTTGATGAATACCATTCGTATCGCGGTAAGCATTGATAAGCTCAAGAAATTCAGAACCAAACATTTCTACTTTCACTTTTCCAAATCCATTAATTTTTAGTAATTCCTCCTTATTTGATGGTAATAACTCCGATAATTCTTTCAAACTTTTATTACTTAAAACTCTATAAATAGGCAGTTTGTTCTCTACACAAATTAAATTACGCAAATTACTCAGTTGCTGATAAAGGTCACGATGTTTAACATCGCCTTCAACCTTTGCAGATTTTTTTAACGCATAGATAGACAATCTTTTTTCAGGAAATTTTAAGTGTTGCTTAACCTTGATGATAGCAGGATAATTAAAACCATCGCTAAATGATTTGATGTAAGCTTGCTTCTCAAAAAGCAGATCATAAAGTTCATTCAACAGTGTGTTGATTTCCTCTGCACTCTCCACACTTTCTGTCAAGATTGGGTTAGAAACTAATTTGGTCATCAGTCGTTGGAAAGCCACTTCAAAATAAACCGCTGCCTTTTTTAATCGCTCCGTTAAATTAGTAGCAAACATATCGGGCTCTTTCAAAATCAAAGCCTGAAGCTGTGAACGAAATTTTTCAATAAAATCTATTTCTTTTGCTAAATCAGCCGAATATTCTTCAGTCCATTCACTCGATCCCGAATTTAAGTGCTTTTTATGAAAGTAAATTAAACTTTTAAGTTCGGTTAATCCACTTTTAAGTTGATGAGGGTTAAAAGTATTTAGAAGTACTTGCGTATAATAAGTTTGTTGTGCAGATTTAAATTTTATGTGAAGATCCCCATCACTTGTTTTTCTATTCGAAAAATGAATAATACGCTCATCATTAAACAAAACTGAGCGACTTATCTTTGAACTCAATTTTAGTCCTTCTAAACTCCTGCATCTGCTAAGCGCAACATACACTTGACCTGCCGAAAAAGATTCACCTACATCCACAATCACTTTTTCAAAACTTAAACCTTGGCTTTTATGTACAGTAACTGCCCATGCCAACCTAAGTGGAAATTGTATAAACGAACCAAGCACATTCTCTTCAATATTTTTAGTTTGTTCATTTAAAGCATAATTAACGTTTGACCAAGTTTCTCTTTCCACTTTTATTTCCTGATAATCCTCTTCACACTTCACAAAAACAAACTCATCTGTTAATTTAGTAACAAAACCAATTTTACCATTGTAGTAATTTTTTTCATTATTGTTTTTTAAAAACATAACCTTGGATCCAACCTTTAACCAAAGTGTTTCTTCAACCGGGTAAGCGTTTTCATTAAATGACCCTTTAACTTTAGCCTCAAAACAATACTCCTTCCCGCTAATGCTTTGTAATGCCTCCGTGTTTATTTTGTCAGCCTTGGCGTTATGTGTGGTAAGTGTGATGTTATTTTCATAATCCGATTTAGTTAATTGAGGGTCGAAGCGCTGATTAAGCATTTCCAGTTGTTGTTCTGTGATAATGTTTAATCTTACAGCATTTAACAAATCAACAAACCGTTCATCTTTTTGACGGTATATTTTAGTTAATTCCACAAAAACCGGAAAATGTTTTTCAATTACTTTACTATTGAAAAAATAAAATGCGTTATAAACAGTGCTTAAAAGTGCCATTTCATCCGACTTAATTACAGGCGGCAACTGATACATGTCGCCTATTAATAATACCTGAACGCCTCCAAATGGCAAATCAAATATTTTTCGGATATTTCTAAGGGCGATATCAATCTGATCAAGCATGTCTGCCCTCACCATACTCACCTCATCAATTACCAGTAACTCAAGGTTTTTAATAATCCCTAACTTCCCGGCACGAAAATTGAAGTTTTGTGTGAAAGAAGACAAATAATCCACCTCGCCATTCGATTTAATTTTTGGTAAAAATGTTGTAAAATTAAATTGAAAAAAAGAATGAATGGTTGTTCCTCCTGCATTAATAGCTGCAACACCTGTTGGCGCAATAATGGCCATACGTTTGTGTGTTTTACTTTTGATATATTTAAGTAAAGTTGTTTTACCCGTCCCTGCATTACCGGTCAAAAAAACACATTCGTTGGTGTGATTAATGAAGTTGAGGACTTCTTCAAACTTTTCATTGATCTCTAAATTGGTCATTCTAAAACAAATTTAATAACTTTACAGTAAGAACTTTAGTAATTTTTCTTTTACATGCTAATTAATTTTAAGTCATATCATTGTGGTAAATTTATTTCGAGTGCTAATAAGCTGATCGTCACAAATAAATTCACTAATAAAGCGTATGCAGAAACCTATCTTTGTAATCGAGAACAAGTGCTTCAGTCGATTGACTTTGCCCATCAACTTAAATCTATTTGCAAAGAATTAAGTAAACTAGAAAGAAAGAACGCGTTAGTTTTTATAGCTGCAAATCTATCCAAACAAAAGAAACACATTGCCGAATTAATTTCAATTGAAAGTGCTAAACCAATTCAACTGGCGCAATTAGAAGTGGAACGCAGCATAACTTGTTTCAAAATTGCAGCATCAGAAGTTAATCTAATTCCTTCTGAAATATTAGATTTTAAAAATTTACCAAACGGTACAGGTAAACTTGGCAAAGTAAATTATTTTCCAATAGGCGTGATTGCCGGAATTTCCCCATTTAATTTTCCTTTGAACCTTGCTGTACACAAAATAGCACCGGCAATTGCTACAGGCTGTCCCATTGTTTTAAAACCGGCCTCAACTACTCCGCTAGCTTCTTTAGCCCTCGCTAAAATTATTCATCAAAGTAATTTACCTAAAGGCATGGTTCAGGTAATACCAATGGACAGACATGTTGGCAATTTACTAGTTGAAAATGAAAAGGTAAATTTACTGTCATTTACCGGTTCACCGGAAGTTGGCTGGGAAATGAAAAACAAATCAGGTAAGAAAAAAGTTGTTTTGGAACTGGGTGGCAATGCAGCTACAATTATAAGTGAGCATTGTAATTTAGAGACGATTATTGACAAATGTGTATACGGCGCGTTTGCCTATAGCGGACAAATTTGTATACATGCCCAACGTTTTTATGTGCACGCTAAACATTATAAAATATTCATAAATCAAATGAAGGTTGCAGCAACTCAATTAATAAAAGGAGATCCTTTAAATCCTTCTACTCAACTAAGTGTGATGATTGATGAAGCGAATGCAATTAGGGCAGAAAAATGGACTCTTGAAGCGCTTGAACAAGGCGCCAAATTGATTTGTGGCGGAAAGCGACAAGGTAGTTATTTTGAACCAACCATCTTAACCAACACAAATACCAAAATGCTGGTTAATAAAGAAGAGGCGTTTGCGCCAATTATTTGCATTGAGCAATATAGTGGATCAATAGATAAGGCCATAAAATTAGCGAACGATACTAAATTTGGATTGCAATGTGGTATTTTTACAAATAACAAAGTCGAATTAAATAAATGCTTTGAACAACTTGACGTTGGTGGCGTTATTCATAATCATGTGCCTACTCTTCGTTTTGATAGCATGCCATATGGAGGTATAAAGGAAAGCGGACTTGGCAGAGAAGGCATTAAATATGCCATGATGGATATGTTGGAACCAAAAGTATTAGTTTATTAAATCAATCATTTGCGACCCATGAAAATACTATCAGCACAGCAAATTAAAAGAGCAGATGCATTTACAATAGCCTCTGAAAAGATACAGTCTGTAGATTTAATGGAACGTGCTGCCTTGGCTGCTGCTGATTGGATCAAGTTTAACTTTTCGAAACAACAAGCTTTTTTTGTGTTTTGTGGTCATGGCAATAATGGCGGGGATGGAATTGCCATTAGCAGACTCTTAATCGAATCAGGCTACACGGTGAAATGTATTGTTGCGAATCATTCAAATTACAGCAACGATTGTAATCTCAACAAAAAAAGGTTAGAACAAAAATTCCCGGGAAATGTGAAGGTTATTACTTCGATTGTTGAATTTCCGGATATACCTGCCGGGATTGTTATAATTGATGCTTTACTTGGTATTGGAATACTTGGTGAACCTAATGGCCTTTACAAAGATCTAATTTTAAAACTGAACTCACTGCAATTACCAATTGTTTCAATTGATGTTCCTTCAGGTTTAAACTGCGATGACGTAACATCACATAAAACTACAATTATTAAAGCAACACACACGCTTTGTTTTCAATTACCAAAATTTGCTTTTCTATTTCCTGAAACGTATGAATTGGTTGGTGACTGGCATATTCTAGATATTAATTTGAGCAAGGAATTTATTGAACAAGAACCTTGTAAACAGTTTTATGTTGACACTAAATTTGTAAAAAGCATACAAAAAAAGAGAGATAAGTATTCGCATAAAGGAACTTTTGGCCATGGTTTATTAGTAAGCGGTTCACATGGAAAAATAGGTGCAAGCGTTTTAGCTGCAAAAAGTTTTTTAAGAAGCGGAGCAGGATTATTAACGGTAATGTTACCTCAATGTGGTTACGAAATAATGCAGGCGGCTGCGCCCGAGGCAATGACTATTATGAGCGGAGTAAATGAAATTAATGTAGATGACCTGAATACTTCTAATTATAAAGTCATTGCTGTAGGTCCAGGCATAGGCACTTCCCAGCAGGTTCAAAAAAGTGTTTTAAAACTTATACAATCAGCTGATGCACCTTTAGTGTTGGATGCAGATGCTTTAAATTGTATATCTCAAAATCAACACATACTGGAAGTGATACCAAAAAATTCCATTTTAACTCCACACTTAAAAGAATTTGAACGTTTAACCCATGAAGCTACATCTGATTTTCATCGTCACCAATTACAAGTTGAGTTTTCTGTTCAACATCAGGTAATTGTTGTATTGAAAGGCGCTCATACCTGTATTACCTCGCCAAGTGGTGAATCCTATTTTAATTCGACCGGCAACACAGGCTTGGCGAAAGGTGGCAGTGGAGATGTTTTAACAGGCTTGATTGCGGGATTAGTAGCACAAAATTATACACCAATAAACGCAGCTATTATTGGTGTATATATTCACGGCTTAGCCGCAGATATTACAAAATCTAAATTTAATGAAATAACCATGTTGCCAAGCGACGTCGTTAATCACTATGCAGAGGCTTTTAATTCACTGGTATCAAGAAAGAATTAAATCTTACTTCACTCCAGCGTAAGCCTTTTCAAGAAACGCCTTCGTTTCGGAAATGGCTGCTAAATCAGGGTCGTTATTTGATTTGGCTGTTGCTTCTTTATCTTTCCAAATGCTTGCCAAATCTTTTAAAGCCTTAACAGCACCCATTTTAGTAAACTTACCTCCACCTTTTGCAACAGACTCAAAATCCTGACCTGCGGCATACGCAGCCTTTGGTGTAGTAAATTTTTTAGCTGCCTTTGCATAAGAAGCCATGTAACTCAACATGTCAAAACCGGGAATATATTTAAAACCATTTCTGAAAAAACTACTTTGGTTGTCATTTGGGTTAGCCGCATAAATAACTGCTATGGTGTTTAATACTCGTGAACTATATTCGTTTTCTAGTGACTTTGCTTTTTCAACCGCTAATTTTGAGTCTTTTTTATTGATACCCATCAAGCCTTCTATCACAACTGCATAACTCAGATTAGATAATGCTTTGTTGTTTAAATCAAACACATCTGCATCTGCATTAAATTGTTCGTTTAATAGTGACAACGCATCAGCTTTCACAAGCGTTTTAGAATCGTTTGCATAAACAGTTAACAATAATTTTTTTAATTCAGACTTATCGTTTATCGCTTTTAACTTCTGTAAAGCGTAACTACGTAATTCAAAAAATTTATCTTTCTGCGCTACATCCATAAATAAATTTTTTACTTCAGGCTCAGCGATATTTTTTTCCAAAGCTTTTAAGGCTTCTATACGATCGCCATATAAAATACCTGTTTTATATTGCGCCATTAATTCTTCTTTTGATTTTTCAAAATCAATATCTGCCAATAAACTTCGCTCACCATCAATGTTAACCCAATCCGGTTTAGCTGAGCAAGGTAAATTGTAACCCTCTTTTTCATTTCTCATCCAAACACGCGTTCTCTGCTTTGTACCATTTATGTAAATGTCAATATCTAAAGGCATAATATACAAAGGCACTTCCTTTAAATTTTGTTTTTGAATAACAGTTAGCTTCAAAGAAGATGTAGCTGCATCAAACTCTTTTTTCACACTAAGTTTAGGGCGGCCCGAAGCTAAAAACCATTCATTAAAAAACCAGTTTAAATCTTGTCCTGTTGTTTCTTCAAATGCCAAGCGTAAATGGTGTATTTCCGCTGCTTTAAATTTATTAGTGCTCAGATAATTTTTTAATCCTGCAAAAAAAGCATCATCGCCAAGCACTTTGCGCAACATGTGTAATATTTGTCCGCCTTTTGCGTAGCTAAAACCATCAAACATTTCTTCTTTGTCTTTGTATTTAAAGCGAATTAAATGTACCTCCTTCTGTTCAGAACTTGCAAGATAGGAGCGTCGGCTTCCTAAATGGTGGAAATCCGCAGCGTCTCTGCCCTCTTTATGCTCAATCCATAAATATTCACCATAGGTAGCAAAACTTTCATTTAATGGTAAATTACTCCAGCTTTCACAGGTTACATAGTCTCCAAACCACTGGTGAAATAATTCATGCGCAATAGTTGAAGCCCCTTTTTTATAATCGATGGTATCTCTGGTAGTTTGATAGGCTACAAAATCACCATGCAAAGTTGCGCTTGTATTTTCCATGGCGCCACTTACATAGTCACGCACACTTATTTGTGCATATTTTTGCCAAGGATAATCTACGCCTAAAGTTTTGCTGTAAAAATCTATCATCTCCTTGGTATCACCAAAAATGGCCTTGGCATGAGGTTCATATTCTCTTTCAACATAGTAACTAATTTCTTTTCCCTTCCATGGTTGATCAACTACTCTTTTAAACTCACCTATACCCATCATGGCTAAATACGGCGCATGAAGCAAATCCATTTTCCAATAATCGGTTTTGGTTCCATCGGCATTCTTTTTTGTGTTAACCAGTATACCGTTAGATAGTGTAGCTAGATTATCCTTTACTGTCATGTAAATTTCCTGCGTCATTTTTTGATTTGGACTATCAATGGTAGGAAACCAAACTGAACTGGCTTGAGTTTCGCCTTGCGTCCAGATTTGTGGCATTTTTAAAAAATCCTCTCCTTTAGGGTTTACGAAATATAACCCCTTATCGCTCATGATGGCAGCACTACCTCCGCTTTTTAATTCATTTGGTTTAGAAATATAATCAATATAAATTGTGTAGGTTTCGTTTCTAGTGTATACTTTATCAAGTGTAATTTTGATACTATCATTTTCATACTTATAATCAAGATTTTTTCTATTACCAGTAACACCAGTAGTATTTGGTTTGGCTGTTTTCAAAAGTTCATCTTTAACAATGCTTACTTCCTTCAATTCCATCCCACGTGCATCTAAATACAATTTATTGGTAGGATAAAAATGAGGCTTAAGATTAATAGTAGCCTTGCCATACATGTAACTTTTTGTCCAATCAAAACTAACTTCCAATTTAGTATGAATCAAATCGTTTGTAATCGTATTACTTGCTCTATAAACTTCTTGTTCAGCGGTGGCAGTTTTAGATGATACAGTGATAGTATCCATGTCAATATGAATTTCGGGCACCGAAGTAGCAGTTGTAACAGATTTGTCATTAGATACTGTTGACTGATTAGTTGTGGTCTGAGTTTTTTTACCAGGCTTACAGGCACTCATAGACGCTAATAAGATGGCTGAGAATAATAGTTGTTTCATCATAAAGGGCTAAAAATAATATTTAATTGATTATAGTATACCGTTAAAACTATAAAAAAAGTGAATTTTAAGAATCAACTAATTGAGCTCGAACTGCATTTTACTCAATTTTTGATAAAAGCCATTTTCAACTTTCATTAGCTCCTGATGTGTACCCGATTCTTTTATTTCCCCTTTTTGTAGAACAACGATTTTATCAGCATTACGGATAGTTGCCAAACGGTGGGCTATTACAATACTGGTTCGTCCTTTCATTAGCTTATCTAAAGCTTCTTGCACAAGATGTTCACTTTCGCTATCCAAGCTGCTTGTTGCCTCATCTAAAATCAAGATACTAGGATTTTTAAGTACGGCTCTTGCAATTGCTATTCGCTGACGCTGGCCGCCCGAAAGTTGAATTCCGCGCTCCCCAACTAAAGTATCAAATTTATCAGGAAATGAATTCACAAAATCGAAAGCATTGGCTTGTTTCGCAGCTGCAATAATTTCCTCATCAGTTGCATTTGGCTTACCGTAGCCAATATTCTCCTTAATACTTCCTGCAAAAAGAACAACATCCTGCGGCACTAAAGCTATTTTCTCACGCATTTCAGTTAAATCAAGGTTTTTTGTATCCTTACTGTTAATTAAAATACTGCCTGAATTAGGATCATAAAATCTCAAAAGTAATGAGGCGATGGTGCTTTTACCGGAACCACTGCTACCAACCAAGGCCACGGTCTCTCCTGGATTGGCAATAAAACTTACATCCTTTAGCACGTTGAAGTCTGGCCGAGTTGGGTAATTAAAACTCACGTTTCTAAATTCAATGAGTGATGGTGGTTGGGTATGAGTTGACTTTTGATACGATAGATTAACGGATTCTATTTCTCCGTCAATAATTTCAAACACTCTGTCCGTTGCCCCCAATGCCTTTTGTAAACCTGCAATTTGGTCGGGTAAACCTCCTAAAGAAGCGCTTACAAACAACGAAAGCATCATGAATTCACCAAACTCTTCGGCTGTTATTTGTCCGTTAATTTTAGCCTCAATCATTTTAAATAGAATAAAAAATACAGTGCCGAAAATAAACGTTACAACAAACGTGAAAAAAACACCTCTAAATAAACCGTATTTGAGACCAATACTTTTGATTTGCGAAGTACGGGTTTGAAGGCGGCTAATTTCCTTAGCCTCGCTTGTGTAGGTTTTTACACTACTAATCCCTGTAAGCGCTTCCGCCACAACTACATTGGCAGCAGCTATTTTGTCTTGCAATTCTTTGGAGTACTTTCTGATGCGTTTGGCAAATAAAATGGCAACAATGGTTAAAGGAGGAATAATGATGACGAACCATTTAGCAATAAACCAATCTACTCTTGTAATCATTAGTATCAGGCCGCCTATACCCACAATGGTTTGACGAATGATTTCAGCTATATTAACCGTAAAGGCATCTGAAATTACATTTACATCAGTTGCGATCCGGCTACTAAGCTCTGCCGATTGATTTTTACTAAAAAAGCTCATTGGCATTTGAATCAAACGACCAAACGTGTCATTCCGCAGACCCTCTAAAATACTTTCCGTTACACGTGCGAAAAAAAACACCCTAAAAAAACTTATCACCCCTTGCGCCGCCAAAATTAATAAGAGCATGCCCCCGACACTGGTTAGTTTACTAATTTTTTCATCAATACTTCCGGCACTATCTCCAAACATTCCCAACAATGAACCTGATTTCATAGGAAAAAGTAAACCAACTCCGGCTGAAGCAAACAAAAAAAGCATGCCTAAAACGAACATCCATTTTTGTTTGTTTAGATACTTAAAAAGACGAAATGACTTTTTAAAGTTGCTCCAACTTAGTTTTGCTTTTGGTAATTCTTCTGCATCGGTATTAGAACCGCCACGGTTACGTTTGGCCATAAAAAGGTTAAAATTAAAGGTATTTTATGGCTTTTTTGTCATAAAATTGTAATATTTGTGCTAAAATTAGAAAATCAAAGGGAATTATTTGGCAGCTAATCAAAAAGTGATTATATTTGCAGTCCCAAAAATAAAAGATATTAACATTTAACAGATAAAAAAATGAAACGTACCTTTCAACCCTCACAACGCAAACGTAAAAACAAACATGGTTTTAGAGAGCGTATGGCTACTCCAAACGGACGTAGAGTATTGGCAGCACGCAGAGCTCGCGGACGCAAAAAATTGACAGTAAGCAGCGAAAAAACTCATAAATAATTTTTTTCATAGGTAAAGAAAAAGCCGTTAGCCCAAAAGCAACGGCTTTTTTGATTGATAGAGAATCAACTTAGTTTTCTCAGGAAACCCTCAACCAACGCTTTCTATAATCACCATTTCTATCATAAGTTTCGGTCTGTTTGGTAGTATCAAAATAACGATTGCTTCTTGGGTCATTGCCCACCCCAGCCAAATAAGCCCAATTACCCCAATTACTGCAGACATCGTAATCCATTAATTGTTCCTCAAAATAAGCCGCCCCATAACGCCAGTCCACTTTTAAATCATTTATCAAATAACTTGCTACAATTTGCCTGCCACGATTACTCATAAATCCCGTTTCTAGTAACTCGATCATGTTTGCATTAACAAAATCACTTGCTGTCTGCGCATTAATCCAATCAGATAATTCAACAGACTGATTAGTTTGACTTAGAAAATTTGAAGACTGCTGTTTTAATCCATACAATGAAAAATACTTCTGATGGTGCTTCTTAAACATAAACCTGAAAAAATCTCTCCACAATAATTCAAAGTAAAGCCAATAAGTTGATTCGTTTGAACCGAATTGTGATTCGAATTTTTTTAAGCACCAATAAATTTCTCTGGCGGATATACAACCGTTCGAAAGCCACAACGAAAATTTAGAAGAATAGTCCTTACCGATTAGTTCGTTACGGGTATTCTTGTAGTTTAATACATTTCTGGTTCCTTCCAGATAATCCGATAAACGCTTAAAACCTTCTGTTTCGCCACCCTTAAATGGTACAGCGGTTAAAACATTGAACTTTGGTTCAGCCAAACCTAAATTAGCATAAGTAGGTAGTTGAAATTTATCTAATGCAGGGGATTGAACAAGTTTTGGTGCATCGTACACCCTTCTTACCGCTGATTCCTTTTCCACTTTTTTCCTAAAATTCGTAAATACATCAGGAATATCTTTTATTGAAAACGGAAGATCATTCGCATGGTAAAGCGTACTGGTGCTTAATACAAAACTCTCAACATTTATTTTCCAAAGTGCCTGTTCTACCTTTTCAAAAAGCTTTATTTCATTGTATGCAACTTCTTTTTTTGTAAACAAATACTTTGCGTTATATTGTTGCGCCACTTTAATTAATTCATCCTCCGGATTACCAACTCTTACAATTAATCCGGAGCCAAGCTTTTGAAGGTTTGTATTTAAATCAGTTAAACTCTCCAGAAGAAATTTAAATCTGTAATTGCCCATTCTGTTAAAGCCATAAACAGACTTTTTATAATCAGAAAGATCAAAACAATAAACCGGCACTATAGGTAAATTTTTCTCAATAGCTTTGATAAGTGTTTCATTGTCGTGAAGCCGAAGATCGCTTTTAAACCAAACAATTGTTGATTTCATATTATAAATCATTAATGTTAGCTAAATATAATTCTGCTTGCCTAAGCAGGGCTTGGCGTGTTTGCTTTTCCATTTTGTGAAGCACATTCAGCATCATACCAACTCTTGGATTTTTATTTAATAATTGATTGTGCGTTTCATAAAAATTCCAATATAAACTATTAAATGGACAAGCTCTGTCACCAAGCTTCTTGGTTTTATCGTAATAACATGTTTTGCAATAATTACTCATTTTATCAATGTACGCTGAACTGGAAACATAAGGTTTAGTTCCTACCATACCTCCATCTGCAAACTGACTCATACCTCTTGTATTCGTAATTTCTACCCACTCAAAAGCATCAATGTAAATACCAAGGTACCAGGCATCTACCTCATTGGGATGTACCTGAGCCAAGAGCGCGAAATTGCCTGTAATCATCAACCGTTGAATATGATGTGCGTATGCGTGCTCCAAACTTTGTTTGATAGCATGTTTAAGACAATTTAATTTAGTGTCGCCCGTCCAATACCAATCGGGTAATTTGTTTTGATGTCCGAAATAATTTAAGTTGGAATATCCCGGCATTTGTGCCCAATAAATGCCCCGCATGTATTCTCTCCAACCTAAAATTTGTCGGATGAACCCTTCCACCTGAGCAATATCCGCCTTTGTTTTACCGGTTAAAAAAGTATTCTCAACCTGCTTAATAACACTTAATGGTGAAACTAATTTAATGTTTAACGCAAATGATAGCCTGCTGTGAAAAAGATGCCAATTATTCGTGTGCATGGCGTCCTGATACTTTCCAAAATTAGGCAAGAGTTTATTAATAAAATAATCCATTAATTGTTGTGCCTGTATTGGTGTGGTTGGCCATTGAAAGTTTTTTGCATCAACCTGGCCAATTGTTGCGATCTTTGCTTTTCGAATCTCTTCTTCGATAGAAGAATAATCGTTTTTTAAATTTAGAAAAGGCGGTATGCGTTCTTCGCCTTTGTAGGTTTGACGGTTTAAAGCATCAAAATTCCACTTGCCACCATATGGTTTAGAGCCTTGCATTAATACACCCTCTTTGACTCTTAATTTTCGGTAAAATGTTTCCAACAAATAACTCTTCTTGCCTTCAAATACTTTTGACAGTTCATCTCTGGAAGAAATAAAATGCTCCGTGTCACTTACTGAAGTTTCTATTTTCAACTGAGCACATAACTTTTTTAAATAACTATCTACTCTGTATTCGTCTGGGAGAAGGTATTCGAATTTTTTAAACTCACCTGCATTTATTAAATAATGTATATTTTTTGAAACACTTTGGAAATTAAGTTTATCGTTAATTTGGATGTAGATTACATTATGTTTTCTTTTTTTTAAAAATTGGACAAAATTATACATGGCTGCAAAAATGCCAATTACCTTTTGTATGTGGTGTTTTGTGTAATCTGTCTCCTCTCTTACCTCCATCAAAACATAGGTAATATTATCATCCACTGTTCTTAACCATGAATGATTGTAATTTAATTGATCGCCCAGAATTAGTCTTAATGTTTTCATTTACACTTACTACATGCTTTGCTACAGTATTTAACCTCTGTCCAGTTTTTTTCCCATTTCTTTCTCCAGCTAAATGGTCTTTTACAAACGACACAAATTTTTTGCGGTAAATTCTCCTTTTTTATGTTATGCATTAGTTTATAAAATAAATGGTTCCGGTTAACAAACTAGCGAAACTGACCCAGCAGAGATAAGGAATATTTAGTAGTGCAGCCGTTTTTGAAATTTTATAAAACGAACGTATCATCAGTAGAATAAAAAACCAAAGCACTAAAATTTCGATAAAGGCAAAAAGTAAGTTATGCATGGAGAAGAAAATAAAACTCCAAAAAAAATTAAGAACTAATTGGGCACCAAATAAGAGGTAAGCCGTTTTCTTACTTTGAGGTGTTTTTTTTACAATAATCATATATAAAGTTATCCCTAAGATGGTATAGAGTACCGTCCAAACCGGACCAAACAAATAATTTGGCGGGTTAAAAAAAGGTTTTTGAATTGTTAGATACCAGTTGCTAATGCCAGAAGCCGTTGCAATACCCGCAGACGCACCAATAAGTAATGTCCCTGCAACACATAAGACCAGAATGAGTAGTTTATTTTTCATTTGTTTTTCTTTTTGATTTAAAATGATGAGTGGCGGACGCATTTACATGTTTCTTTAGTAATCGTTCATTCTCTTTTCTTGTTTCAAGGGCCTTTCTATAATTCCAAACGATGGTACTCGCATTTTTCCTACTCTCTTCAAGATCAACAATAGGAAGTGGATAGTCTGTCCCTAATTGACAATTATACATTTGTTGTTCCAATGCATTCATTAGCCATGGTTCATGAATAAATGGTTCAGGAACATCTGATAATTCAGGTATCCATTGTTTAATAAATAAACCCTCTTTGTCGTGTTCTTGTGAATTTTTTACAGGGTTGTAAATCCTAATGGTATTAATACCAGTGGTACCAGCCTGCATTTGAATCTGAGGATAATGAATACCGGGTTCATAATCTAAAAACTGCTTTGCCAAAAAGTGCAAATGTCTCCAGTCTTGCCAAAGGTTAAATGTAAAAAACGAAACCACTAAGGCACGCATCCTAAAGTTAATATAACCAGTGTTAACTAAACAGCGCATACAAGCATCTACAAGTGGTACGCCGGTTTTGCCATTTTGCCAAGCATTAATATAGGTGTCGTTTTTTGGTTTAAACAAGCTGTCAAAAGCTCGATTCATGTTTTCGAACTCGATACGGCATTCACTTTCAAATTTTTGAATAAAATGACAATGCCAATATAACCTTGATATAAAGTTACCCATTGCTCTTTTATTTGGTGAAAGCGGACAATTTAAAGAGGCTATCTGGTATACCGAACGAATACTGAGATTGCCGTAAGCCAAATATGGAGAAAGACGGCTGCAGCCCTTGCGACTCAACAAAGGTTTAGAAATATGCTTACTATAGTTTACATGACGCTCCTCTATAAAAGACTTAAGGTAACGCCAAGCCATTCGTTCGCCTCCCTTTTGAAAATTTGGATGATGATTTGTTATATCTTCTTGCAGTTGACCAACAGAACTTTTTTTTAGAAATGCATTTTCTAAATGAAAAAAACGATACTTCACAAAGTCAACTGTTATTACTTTTGATTCCATGTATGTTTTCCATTCCTTTTCCCAATTAGTCCTTTCTTTCAACCCTCTTATCACGCCATTAGTTTGGTGTTCAAACCAGGTTATTGATTTCTGTACAAATAATGCTTTAATGGCTTTATCTCTTTGGTAACTCAAATTATTACCTGTTTCAAGGTGAGAATAAACCGTATTAATTTTATAATATTTATCTAACTCGGTAAACACGTTTATAGCTTCATTGTAAAAAAAATAAACTTTAGCATGATATGGCTTCAATTGCTCATTTAAATCTAAAACAGATTGATAGACAAACCGCCAATGTCTATTATCACTGTCAACATGATTCATGAGAGACGGTTCAAAAATGTAGATTAATAAATTTGGGAAGCCGGATTGAGAGGAATTAAAAAGTGGTTCATGATCTGTTAATCTTAAATCTCGTTTAAACCAAACTATATTAATTTCAGATTTCATCAGGTGCTTTATGCGGTTTCGCGTAAGACAGTCGGGTTATTAACTCCGTTTTCATATAAGCGTCAAGGCCTTGACTCGCGACAATGTTTTGTGATGGCAAATCAATGTAACCATCCCTTGAAATGCAATTTTCTTTTAACGTAACCTGTTTAATTTCATTTATTAAAATAATAGTGCCATTTTCTTTGACTTCTAACTCACTCAAGTTTAGCGCTTCAATTTTTATTGCACTCTCTTCAACATATGGGATATTCAGGCCATCAAAATATTCCTCGTTAAGATTTACTTCTTTAAATTCTGAAATTCCATTTTCGTATCTAGCGGACGTTTGATGTGCCATTTTAAAAAAAGTATCATCAACAAAATTTACTGTAAACAATTTTGTTTGTCTTATATTGTTTAATGTGTGTCTTTCAACACTATCAGGTCGCACCACCAATCCAAATAACGGCGGATGAGCACCTAAGTGAAAATAAGAATTAAAAATTGCCAAGTTGGTAACTCCCGTAGTATTGATTGTGCCGATTAAAACAGGGAGTTTATACCCGGCCAAAGAGTTAACAAATGTTGTTCTGTATCTCTGTTCAAAACCTAAAATATCTTGTTGACTAAATGTTTTTAACATAGTTATATTTTAATTTTACCCATACCGCCATCAACCGAAATAACTTGACCCGTAACCCACTTTGATTTCTCTTCCAACAAAAAACTTATTGCATTGGCTATATCAACAGGTTCGCCTACCTTTTTCAATGGATTGCGCTTTTCGGATGCTTCTACCTTTTCAGGTGTGTTTAACAATTTATTTGCCAAAGGTGTATTCGTTAAAGAAGGCGCAACACAGTTAACCCTAATGTTTGGTGCTAATTCGGCTGCTAAAGAAATGGTTAAACCTTCGAGTGCGCTTTTAGCCATGGCAATTGAAGCATGGAAAGGTAATCCTTGCTCCGTAGCAACAGAACTAACAAAAACAATAGAAGTCAGTTGCGCTTGTTTTAAATTACTTAGGTAAAACTGCGTTGAAAGCGCTGCTCCAAGTGCATTTATCTCAAAATCCGAAACAAATTCTTTAGATGTTATGCGATTAAATGGTTTCAAATTAATGGTTCCGGGGAAATAAACTAAACCATTAATTGGTTTTTCAATTTTTGGGAAGCCACCAAGATAGTTTTCAATTGTATAAAACTCATCATATGTTCCTGATTCCGTTTTTGTTGAAATACCAATAACATAATTACCATTTTGCTTAAGTTGATGCGCAGTTTCCTTTGCAATTGCGCTATTTGCACCAATTATTAAGTACGTATTACTCATTTGTTTCTTCTTTTTGAAATTTTATTGACTGAAATACTTCTTTGCATACTGCATTTAAATCTTGAAATAGACTGACTTCTGGTCTTAACATGTTTGGTTTTACATCGTTCGACTCTTTGGCGCCATAATTTATAAGAGCTAAATTTAAGCTCTCGTTTCATAAGTTCTTTAACTTCACTCTCACTGAGATTAAATTGGATTTTAATGGCATCAAAAGGCGTTCGATCCTCCCATGCCATTTCTATAATTCTATCAATGTCAGTTCTAGATAGGGTGTTTGGTTTAGGATCTAATTGAACATAAGCCCATACTGAGGGGAGATTGCTATATTCACAATGAAGATGATTTTCCACATTGAATAAACAAATCTATTAACTAATAGTTTAGCTATTCTCTTTCTTTTTAGCTGTTTTATTACGCTTTAGTTTATTTAAATAACTAGTAAATAACGCGTTAATCGTTTCAAATTCTTCTCTATAAAAAATACCAATACCCTGACTGTATTGGCCTCCAAGCGTTGTTAACTGTGTGTTATCGTTAGTTCTGTTAAACCCTTTTATTCTATACCTGCCATCCTCACTCAACTTGTACTCAACGTTCACGTCACCAATTAAACCATTTCTAGCTTGAGGATTATTGTTGACTCCAAAATTTCCGTCAACCGTTACTCTGTTATTCAAAAACTGTTTACTCAAGGCCAAATCAACAGCCTGTCCAGTAACTGCATCCTTTGTTCTATAGTTTAATCCCAACTGTAAATCTTTGATTCCAGTTAAATTACCTACTGTGCTATTTAAAAAATTACTTAGATTATTACTTAACATTTCGCTGCCTGTTGATGCTGCTGCGCTACCGGCATTCACAACACCACCACCTCCGCTAAATACTGCTGGGGTAACGAAATTTCTAAATAATAAGAAGGAAAATACCTGTCTATTCAGTTCTACATCATCAGATAGTACATTAGAAATTCTTGACTTAAGTGAAGGATCTAAAGTTGGAAAATCGATTTTGAAATTAATTGATGGCTCTAATAACTTATTTCCAATTAACAACTGACAATCTACTGCGTATCGTCCTTTATCCTCGGAATTATTTAATAGTGGGGCTACTGATGCTTTTTGTTTATAACTGGTTACAATGTCTATTTGTGCATTAAGTGGGTCGCCCGCCCATGAAATAACACTTCCGGGTTCTATGTCAAATTTTTTATTAATCAAATTTTCCAGTGTGAAATTATAATTACCGTTTGTAAAAAAATAATCTCCAACCATATCAAATTTTCCGAGCGTACTTATTTTTAGATTAATGTTGCCGTTACCTTGCGCAGTAATTACATCACCGGTTTTTTTATCCAAAATTATTTTTGTTTGTAATTCCGGGTTAACAACTACATTCATATCCAAATCAAACCCACTGATTTTTTCTTCTATTTGCTTCACAGTGTCTTTTTTTACAAACTTTATAAAATCACTGTTTTCTATTTCATTTGGGCCATCCAATGGCAAGAAAAATTTGGAATTTTTTGTGGACTCGTATGAAACAATCATATGCAAGTTATTAAGAAAACCGTAAATATCCAAGTGACCATTCCCGTACATCTTTCCATAAAATGTTTTATTTAATTTCTCATTCGTATTCAAAACTAACATATTGTTATAGTACAATGAATAATCCAACTGCATTTTACTAAACTTATCGTGAAACAAGTTGCCATTCAAAGTTCCTTGAGGCGAAGCTTTTAGATTCTTTTCACTTAGCAATAAATCAACAAATCTAATTTGATCGGGACTTATCTCAATGTCTCCGGTAATATTGTAAATTACATTTGTATAATCTACTTTCACCTCACTTTTAAATAGGTTCAACTTCCCATCTATTTTTACATTATTTGGATTCCCATGAACTTTTCCTGAACCTTTAACATATGCATATTTCATACTTAATATTCCTTCCAAATAAGGATTAATTATATTCAAATTCGCCGGAGATGCCTTAAAATCAATATCAATACTTTCTTCTCTATTGTCAAAATAATAATTACCCTCGAAAGAAATATTTTTTTGGGTTGTTCCAAGTAGAATATCACTTCCCAAACTGGTATAACCATCCAGGTTAAGTGATTTTTTAAACGGGTCGTACTTAGATTTAACAGACAATATTCCTAAATTATTATTGTTAATAATAAATTTGTCAAAATTTAAATTTCCATCAGCAGCCAATTGCTTATCAATGATTTGAAGCTGCATATCTCCTGTCAAAAATCCTTTCAAATCAATTTTATAAACACTTAATATTGGTTTAAATTGTTCAAGAATAACATTGCTAAAATTAACAGCTAAAATATTTTTACTGTTATTAGCGAGTGTTCCGGCAATACCAACACTTTGCGCATTACTTTTAAAAACTAGTGGGTTTATAAAATAAGACCCATCCAAATTAAAAACAGACGGATTTGTTGTGGTTAATGTCCAAGCGCTGTCTTTAACAACAATATTAATGGTATCGTGTTGCAGATAAATCGATCGATTGCTAAATAAAACCTGACCCGCAAATTCGCCTTTATTTGATGGCTTTAACAAATCATCCCATTCAAAATCGTATTTCGTATTTTTGTCACGTGACCTTAAACACAAATTAAAATTTTCAATAAAAACGCTGTCCGTAAATGCCAACTTTTTCCCATTCAGTTCAGATGAAATTATTTTCCCTTCAGTTTTAGCGTTAAATAAAGGGCTCTCAAATTTAATGTTATGATAGTCAATCATCGTGCTGCTAAAAGAAAAGTCCATCTGGTTAAATCTTGCAGCAAAGTTCCCTGTTAATTTCGTTCCCGGTGCGAGCATTAAATCTGGCACAAATAGTTCTTTTATGTTTGTAAAGTTTTTTACTAATACGTTGAAACTTAAACTGTCAGTATATAAATTATTGTTTGCAGATTTAAAAAATGTTGGGTAATAATTACTTAAAAACTGAGAAAAGGAAGGCGCTAAGGTTGATAATCCAAATTTTCCTTTTAAATACGTATTGAAATAGGCTGAAGTTAGTTTTATTGTTTTCTCTTGTTGTGCTTGATCTAAATCTAGATTAAAACTGGATAACTTATAAGTTTTAGTTTTGGTTTTATATTTTGTATCATCAAAGTTGATTTGACCCGTTAGATTGTCTAAATTATCTCCTTTTAAATTAATTAGAATTAATGAAGAAAAAATTCCACTATCTGCGCTAGTTTTACTTGCAAGATTCAACTCAGAAAGGTTAAGTTGATTTATGTTCGAAATGAAATCCATTTCAGGAACTTTATTTTTAAAATTAATAGTACCATCAAAATCAAAGTTTGCATTAGCGTCTTTACTAAGTGTTTTTCCCTTGAATACTTTATCTAAGAAACTACCATCAAAGGAAATGCCTTTGTAAGTATAGCCATTATAGTTACAAGAAGATATTTGACCATCCAATGTTGCTCTTAGTTTCGCAAGACTTAATCCGCTCCCCTTAATTTTAGTTGTTAAATTTAAATTATTAAGTGATGATAGGCTCAATAGCGCGCCTAAGTTGAACTGATGCGCTTCAATTCTTCCATCATAGATTATATCTTCTTCTTTTTTGCCAATTTTCATTCGCAAATCTGTATCAATTTTTCCTAAAGCTGTTGACAATGTTCCCTTACTCACAAAGTCAGAAATAAAGCCATCAAACATTCCTTTGTAAGTAATTACACCAAACGGCTTTAATTCCGATGGAATTTGCAAGTAACCACCTTCACTAAAAGGATAATTTGGCGTTTGAGCCAAATCATTATAGGAAGTTGCTATTTGCCTCGCCTTAAATTTTAAATACGTGGTTTTAAAAACAGGCAAGCCGCTTAACTGCATATCACCATTAAAGCAAGTATGTTTTCCATAAGATAATTTAAAATTTTTTAGGTTTAAATCACTTACAAATCCATGTATTAGTCCATTCAAATAAATAGTTTTATTTAATCCATTCAAGTCAGGGGCAAACCTGGCAATATCAATAAAGGAAACTCTTGTACCATCTCTTAACTCGCTATTAATTTTTATTTTATTTATAAAGTCATTAAAGTCTGCCCATTCATTGTAGGCAAATTCAATGTTACCATTAATATTAGTACTATCTGTTTCCAAATTTAAATTCGTGAGCAAACATTCAACACTGCTAATCTTGGAGGTAACATTTAACTTTTTTAATTTAAAGCCACATTGTTCTTTAGTTGTAAAATCTTTAACTTTAACTTGAGTATAATCCTTATCAAGCTTAATATTTGAAATTATCCCAAAAGTTTCTGTAAAAAGCAAATTATTAAAGTTCATGTTTTTAGAGATGTCTGTTAGTTGCCTTTCATCTCGATAAGCAAAACAAACATTATTCAATTCAATAGAATTTAGGCTCACTTCCCATTGCTTACCTTTTTTGATTTTCTTCACTTCTTGGTCACCAGCAAAGTAATCCACCAAAAAATCGATGTTTAAATTTTTTTCGTTTTTGTGGTAAATAATTTTTACTGAAGTGTTTTCAAGCTCAATACGTTTTATTATAATTGATTTAGCAGAATAATCGAATTTAGAAACTTCGGCCACAAAATTCCCGCTCAAAACAGTATCCTTATGCCGGTCGTAAATTATTACATTTTTTAAATGAAGCTTGCTGAACAAATCCAGTTCGATTCTATCAACTTTAATCTCCGTTTCGAGCTCTTTACTCAAAAATTCTGTAGCAAGTTTAGCAAGGTACGTTTGAAAATTGTAAGATTGAACAGCAAAATAAGCCACAATACCAAGCAATATCAAAATCAATAACAAACCTGCTAATGTTTTGAATAATATTCTTTTAACTTTGCTGAATAAAGGCATTGCATTAAAGATACAAGAAAAACTAAAGTGGGAATGCTAAAAAAATGAAAAACGCTAACATCTATATTTTAGCAATTGAAAGTAGTTGCGATGACACAAGTTGTGCAATTCTGAAAAACAATCAAGTTTTATCTAACATTACTTCATCACAGGCCATTCATGAAAAACATGGTGGAGTAGTTCCTGAATTAGCCAGTAGAGATCACCAAAAAAACATCCTGGTAACAGTTAAAGCAGCGCTTAATGAGGCTAAAGTGAATCTTTCGGATTTAAATGCTATTGCTGTAACACAGGGGCCTGGTTTGCTTGGCAGTTTATTGGTTGGCATTAGTTTTGCAAAATCATTAGCGTTAAGTTTAAATCTGCCGATAATTAGTGTTAACCACATGCAAGGTCATATATTGGCACATTTAATAGAAGATGAAGAGTGTACAAAACCCGCTTTCCCTTTCTTGTGTTTAACCATTAGTGGGGGTCATACACAACTCGTTAAAGTGAACAGTGCTTTAAATTATGAAATCCTTGGAACTACTATAGATGATGCCGTTGGCGAAGCTTTCGATAAAGCCGCCAAGATTTTAGGATTACCTTATCCCGGCGGACCACTAATTGATAGACATGCGAAGTTAGGTAACCCCCATCGTTTTAAATTTTCAAATGCAAAAACAGAAGGATATAATTTTAGTTTTAGCGGTATTAAAACATCCTTTTTGTATTTTATACAGAACAATCAAAAAACGAATTCTAATTTTATACAAGAAAATCTTGCCGACATTTGTGCCTCATATCAACACCATCTAATCTCTACTTTGTTAATAAAATCAATCAAAGTAATAGAAAATTATAAAATAAAAGATTTTGCGATTGCCGGGGGGGTCAGTGCGAACAGCTTAATGCGCTCGAAGGTGAAAGAATTGGAGCAAGCTAAAGCCATCAATACATATATTCCCAAATTTGAATATTGTACTGATAACGCTGCGATGATTGGTATAGTAGCTTATTACAAATATCTCGAAGAAGATTTCGCAACTTTGGATTTTGTACCCATAACAAGAATGGAGTCATTTATCTAGCATTTGTGTGGATAATTTAGACAAAAATTTAGGAGGCTTTACAAATATATCTTAACTTGCCTTATCAAAATTTTGAGTTACCTAAAACCTATATATTCTCACTTTGGAAGTTTCAATGAAACAGGGCTTAATCAATGTGTTGCTTTTCATAAAAACTATTTTTTCAAAAATGCAATTTCAAGCAAGCATACTAAAAGTAGTATTTATGTCATAATTGAATCTTTTCATAATGTATTAAAACATTCTAAGGAAGTGACTCAAAATGACAAAACCGTGCTTAAAACATTTCATTTAAACCATGTTATGATTATAAAGACTTCTAACATTGTTAATGAAAATTCCAAAACTAAACTTAAAAAACTTCTTACAGAATTCAAAAATAAATCAATTGAAGAACTCAAAGCTTATTATAAAAATACCATTCTTGATGTGACAGATACTAAACAAGAAAATTCCAATTTAGGCATTGCATTAATGCTTATAAGTTCCAATAGAAATTTCAAATATCGTTTTATTTCTTTTTCGGAAAAAAAATATAAATTTAACCTTGAAATTACCATTAAAATAAAATGTTAATCCAGATTGAGGCCAAAGATAATTTACCAAAAGTAATCTTTAATGAAGCAGAAGGCACACTGCTCATTTCAGGAAAATCTTACCCTCAAAACGCCGATCAATTTTATTTGCCTATTATTTCCAAACTTAGCAATTATTTGAACCACCCGAAAAATAAAACAATAATAAATTTAGAAATTGAGTATTTTCAAACAACCTCACAGAGATTTCTTCTTCAGATATTATCCATGTTTCTAAAAGCGATTCCAAAAGAAAATCTTGAAATAAATTGGTTTTATTCAAGCGAAGATGAGGATGAAGAGGATTACGTCTTTGCCGGTCATGAAATTGAAAAAATACTTAATACAGAATTCAATTTTATTAAAAAATAACATTTCTGGTCAATTCATGCTATTATAAATCAAAAGTGAATCATTAACTTTACGTTTAATGCGTAAACTGCTTTATATTGTTATTCTGGTAGCTAATTATTTGAATCTGTTTGCTCAGAAACCAAATAATTCTAACGAAAAATTAGCTCTTCAATACTTTGAGAACAAAGAATTTGATAAGGCTAACGATTATCTTTCAGATCTATACGCCAATAACCCTGACAACTGGTATCCGTATTATTTTAAAAGCTTGATGGCTGTTAAAGATTATTCAAAAGCAGAGAAAATCACAAAAAAACAATTAAAAATTAACAAACTAAACACTTTCTATTATGTATACTTAGGTAGTATTTTTAAAGCTCAAAGTGAATTCAAAAAAGAAACAGAATGTTACGAAAAGGCCATTAAGGAGGTTGCTACAAGCGCACCATATCTCCAAAACCTTGCAGCAGCATTTTCTAATGGCGGTTTATATGATTATGCTATTCAAACTTATTTGAAAGGTCGGAAAGAAAATAAAGACTATCCATACTACTATGAAATTGCAGATCTCTACAAACAAAAAAACGATTTAAAGTTGATGGTCAATGAATATTTAGATGCATTGGAATTCCGAGAATCAGAACTGCAGGTTGTTCAAATGAATCTGCAAAATAACCTTGGATATGATGAAACAGATGGTGGTATAAATAACCCTATTTTAAAACAAGAGTTGCAAAAAAGGATTCAAAAAAACAATGAAAAAACAATTTTAGTCGAATTTCTCATTTTCATACAAAAACAACAAAAAGATTTTAATGGTGCATTTGTGCAAAGTAGAGCCTTGGACAAACGTTTAAAAGAAGATGGTACAAGAATTTATGAACTGGCAAAAATATGTTACTCTAACAATGATTTTGAAACAGCTCAAAAATGTTATAACTATTTGATTGAAAAAGGGACTGGGTCAAGTTATTTTGATTTGGCAAACATCGAATTGTTGAATGTTGAATTCAGTTTAATCAAAAATGCAGCATCGACGCCAAGCGCTGTGTTAACACAATTAGAAACCAAGTACGATAAATTAATCAATAATTATAAAAATAGTAATTTAGGTGTTAGTTTAATTAAAAATAGGTCTCTTTTGCAAGCCTATTATCTGAATAAAAAAGAACAAGCCATCACATCTTTATCAGACCTCATTAAATTAACGGGAATATCAGCTAATGAAAGGGCAGAATACAAACTCATTTTAGGGGATATATACTTAATCAGTGGTGAAATATGGGAATCATCTTTACTATACTCTCAAGTTGAAAAAGAGTTTAAATACGATGCTATTGGGCAGGAAGCAAAATTCAGAAACGCAAAATTAAGTTTTTATGCAGGAGACTTTAAGTGGTCTAAAGCACAAGCAGATATCCTAAAAGGTGCTACCAGTAAATTAATTTCAAACGATGCTTTGGACTTAAGTTTGATTATTTCTGATGCAATAGGAATTGACACAAATGACTTACCGCTAAAGCTCTATGCAAGTGCCGAACTTATGCTCCTTCAGCATAATTATCAAGGTGCCATTAGCCGTTTAGATAGTATTAACCTTCTCTTTAGCACGCACACGCTAGCTGATGATATCAGTTTAAAAAAAGCACAGATCTATTTAAATTTAAATGAGTTATCTAAAGCTGAAATGATGTATAAAAACATACTTGAGTTCTACTCTAATGAAATATATGGCGACGACGCTCAATTTAAACTTGCCGAGCTTTATGAAAAAAGAAATGAAAAGGAAAAAGCAAAAATAGAATATCAGAATTTAATGAGCAATTTCCCGGGCAGTATCTATACTGTTGAAGCTCGCAAAAGATACAGGCTGCTTAGAGGAGATAATGTTAGTAACTAAAATGCCAGAACATTTGCCTTTTAAAACTATAAAACAACGCCTTTTCATTATCATCATTTTGAGTTTACACTTAAGAGTTCAGTGCCAAGATTTAGCAGAGTATAATGGAAAATTTGGTTTCAATCTCGGAGTGAATTTTGCACTTGGAACCCACTTTCAAAGAATTGGCTTTAACGTCAATGGATTCCTGGTTGCAAATCACATACAGCTCAACTCTGAAGCACGTCTGTATTTCAGTTTTAAGAACTTAGGGCCTTCAGTTATTTACCCTGAATGCGTTTTGTCGCAAGGAATAGTGTTTGGATATGGCAAAAAGGTTGATTATTTTAACCCCTTCATTAATTCCATATCTAACCAAACTTTTTACAATAGTAGTTTTTCCTACAGCTATAACTGGTATATAAATAAAATAAAAACGAAACAAGTTACGGGTATTATTGGTATACAGGCAGGTGAATTTTCCCTCATAACAGAAAATGATATTTTGGCCAAGCCAATTTTAGACCGCTTTAGAACAGGTGCAGTTTTGTTACAGTATCAATATCGTGACTATGTTCAGGTTGGCATAAACTGTAGTATGTGGACCGGACAAATGGGCAAATCAACACCAATATATAAAAATGAAGTTTTTTGGAAGTGTTACATGGATACCACTAATGGTATTTATACCCAATTTTCACATGGTTTGTTAAGCGCCCAAACCAAAATAAATGTTGGTTTCGGGCAAACGATTCAATGTAACGCAGGTATTGATGCAGAACAAGTAAGAAATGCCATTCAAAATAATTTGATACACGACTTAAAATTTATTCCAAAAAAATGGAACAAGGCCAAAAATTGTCATATTCCAATGCTTGATACGAATGGAAACCAATATTTATACGATAAAAACCAGCAAATAAAAAAACATAAACCATATTTTAACTTTTTTGCTAATCCACATTTATTTTATTAATCGATTATACTATAAATATAAATTGTATATTAGTGGCTCAATTAAAATTTAGTTTATGTCGGTATTAGTAAATAAAAATTCAAAAGTAATTGTACAAGGTTTTACTGGTGGTGAAGGTACATTTCATGCTACTCAAATGATTGAGTACGGAACGAATGTGGTTGGTGGTGTTACGCCCGGTAAAGGAGGAAGCACCCATCTAGATAAACCTGTATTTAATACGGTTGCAGATGCGGTTAAATCAACCGGCGCTGATGTAAGTATCATTTTTGTTCCTGCACCGTTTGCAGCAGACGCAGTGATGGAAGCAGCTGATGCTGGCATCAAAGTTATAGTTTGTATTACAGAAGGCATTCCTGTTAAAGACATGATTTACGCTAAAGAATATATTAAAGGTAAAGCTTGCAGATTAATTGGTCCAAATTGTCCTGGCGTAATTAGTGCTGGAGAAGCAAAAGTTGGTATTATGCCTGGTTTTGTA
Source organism: Bacteroidota bacterium (assembly GCA_020403265.1). Classification (GTDB taxonomy): domain Bacteria; phylum Bacteroidota; class Bacteroidia; order B-17B0; family Aurantibacillaceae; genus Aurantibacillus. Next base: position 14,845 of record JADBXZ010000002.1, on the reverse strand, counting down.
TTCAAAAAAGGAAGAGTTGGAATTGTTTCCAAATCAGGTACACTAACATACGAAGCAGCTGACCAAATTGCTAAAGCAGGTTTAGGCGTTAGCACTGCAATTGGAATTGGTGGAGATCCTATTATAGGAACACCAACAAAGGATGCAGTAGAATTATTAATGAATGATCCTGATACTGATGCTATTGTAATGATTGGTGAAATTGGTGGAACTTATGAAGCAGATGCTTCAAGATGGATAAAAGCTAATGGTAATAAGAAACCTGTTGTTGGCTTTATTGCAGGTCAAACAGCTCCAAAAGGCAGAACAATGGGTCATGCAGGCGCAATTGTAGGAGGTAAAGACGATACTGCTCAAGCTAAAATGGAAATCATGCGTGAATGCGGTATTACAGTTTGCGCAAGTCCTGCTGAAATTGGTAAAACCATGGCAGCTGTATTAAAAGGCGAAAAGGTAAACGCTTAAATATTCCTAAAAGTTACCAGAAAAAGCCGCAAATGCGGCTTTTTTTAATTTGTACAGTCATTTTATGTTTCGCAGTTTGTGTATACATTGGACATGTGTTGTAGTGTTATGAGCAGTTATTGTTTCAACCAACTTTAAGTTTTTATGTTTTTAACTTATTTAAAGACATAATGGCATAATTTTTGTTAAATTTGCTACTACTATAAACTAGAGATAATTAATATGAAAAAACAGATTTTGATGTTTTTGGTGCTCTTATCCTTCTCGGGCAAGTCACAATTAACGCTTTATAAACAAATTAAAGATGCTATCAGTATTGAGAATTCAAAAATTAGCTTTGATGATAAGTTAGTTGCAATTAACATATGGCAGGCTAATGATATAGAAAGCAGAAATGCTAATAAAGAATTTGATAAAGTTTACAAAACTTATGAATTTGCTAAACTAAAAGGTGGCTTAAAAGGAGTTGTAGTAGCTAACGTCAATTTAACAGATCAAACAGCCTCAATTCTACTTAAAAAAGACGGTGTTGAGAAATTAATCACAATTTCAATCAACACTAATGAGTTGCAAGGCAAAAAGAACATTGTTTTCAATTCAAATGGAGATAAAGTATTGGAAAATATACCGTCAGCAGACGTTTTTAAATCATTCATAAATTTAATAACCAGATAATATGAAAAAAATTATTCTTTTATTGTGCTTGATTTATTCTTCTGCTAGTATCAATGCTCAAAACGTTGGAGCTTGTAATGCAGCACAAAATATTTGTAGTAACCCTAGTTTTACATTTGCAGGAAATTCAGGAGCAAATGGTTTAACTTCCGGTTTAAATATCTCTAACCCCGGCACTAACCCTCAAGGTATTAACGCAGGTTGTCTTTTAACAGACGGCCCCGGACCACAATGGCTTGTAATGAACATTAGTTCGTCAGGTAATTTGGGCTTCAACTTCGGAGCAACCGGCAGTCCATTCCCTCAAACAGGTTTTTACGATTGGGCCATGTGGCCATACACTCCAACTACTTGTAGTCAGATTTTTGCTAACACATTGCCGCCTGTTGCATGTAATTGGAACGCCTCTTCTACCGGTGGTACAGGCATGGGGCCGATACCATCAGGAGGGGTTGCAGGTAATTATCAGCCAAGTATCCCGGTTGTTGCAGGACAACAATATTTATTATTAATTTCTAATTATAGTAGTGTTTCTACTTTAGTTTCATTTACTTCAACAGGCACAGCCAGCATATCTTGCGGTTCAAATGCAGCTATTTGTGCTGGTCAGTCTGCAACAGTTTCCCCTGTAGGTTTTACGCCAATGACAGGTGCAAGTTTTACGTTAATGCCGGGAAGTATTGTTAATACAACAGGTGTATTTTCAGTAATGCCGGTGATTTCTACTACTTACATTATTACCGGCGCAGGAACTTCCGGTGGGCTTCCTGTGGTTCAAACTAGCACATCTGTTGTAAATGTTAACCCACAGCCCAATGTTGCGCCAACAACAACGCAGGCTACATGTACTAGTCCTAATAATGCATTTAACTTAAACCTAAATATGGTTCCTGCCAGTGCAACAAATTACACAATCAACTGGAATCCATTACCTAGCGGCGTAACAAGCAACACACAAACCTCCTCGTCAAACGTTCCAAGCGGAACTTACAACGCTACTGTAATAGCTGCGGGAGGATGTTCAACAACAACTTCATTCAGTATGCAAAACGTAGTTGCTCCAACTTTAACTGTTCAAAACACAACAGGCTCTTTTTCAATTACCTGTACAACACCTAGTGTTTGTATGACCGCACAAGCAACACCGGCTAACAGTACTTTCTTCTGGACTAACTCTGCAAGTACATTTACATCCAACAGCGCAAGTGTTTGCACAAGCACATTAGGAACCTATACGGTAATTGCTACGCATCCAAGTAATACCTGTACAGCAACGCAAGTATTAACTATTGGCATCAACACAGTTGCCCCTACTGGAACAGTTACGCCAAATACAGCAACCATCAATTGTTCGTCAAGCGCTCCTGTATTTACTGCAACAGCATTTACTCCTACAACTAATATGCAGATTAATTGGTACACTGCAACTACGCTTGGATTAATACCAAGCGGTGTTAATATCAATACTATTTCTATACAAGCATTACCTATTGGTACTCATGTTGTAACATTCTCTAACACAGTTAACGGTTGTGTATTATCAAGAACTGTTACAGTTACAAGTAATGCTTACTTTCCAACATTTACGCCAATAAGTAATACAAATTATACTGTTGGTTGTGCTCCAAATAATACCACAACACTTTGCTTCAGCTCTCCAACAAGTACAAACGGATCGGTAGATTTTTGTTTTTACCCAGGTCCTACAATGACCACCTCTGTTCCATCGGGTTCTTTTAGTGGTAGTCCGGGCGCATCTTGTTTAACTACGAGTATTACAGGTCAGTGGAATTTGGTTTTAAGAGATGTGGTAAGTGGCTGTCAAACCTCTCTTCCTGTATTTGTGATTGCAAACACTGTGCAACCACATGTTGCATTTACTGCTCCAACCTTAACTTTAACCTGTAATACACCTTCGTTTTTAGCTGTAGGTAGCAGCACCACTTCAAACACCAACGTAGTTTGGAACTATCCAGTGCCATTGCCAAACACCACATCAAGCGCTTCAATAACAGTAGGTGCTAATGGTTTTGGCCCGAATACCTGTTCTAATTGCGCAAGTGCCTATGGTATTTACACCGTTGTAGTAACTAACACTGTTAATGCCTGCCGTACAACACAAACAGTAGGCATCGATCAAAATTTTCTCTTACCAAGAATGATAACAAACTTAAGTTCTCCAAACTTCTTCTCTTGTAAAACGCTTACTGTAGGTATCAACGTTTCTTTAGTTTACGTAGGAACAAGCACTGCAAATGCAATTGTTGCAAGTAATACATTAGTTACAGCAGCACCAGAATCAAGCATCACCGGTGGTCCGGGAGTAGTTTCAATAGTGAGTGGTAATCCTGGTTCGCACACGGTAATAACACAAGGTATCGCTAATGGTTGTGTATCTACTTCTGTTATTACCATAGGCTCTGATTATACTAAACCTGTTTTAGCACCATCCAATAATTTTACTTTAGATTGTGCTCCAAGCCTAACAAATAATGGCGTTCCGCTTCAAGTTGCATTAAGTAACAGTTTATCTGCGTGGTCAGTTTTATTTAAAGCATATCCAGCAGGTGTATCGTTTAGCCCACTCAGTTTTATTACACCGCCTGTTGGAGGAACATGTACCCCGGGTAGCTTGCTAAGTCCAACTATTTCTGTTGATAAACCTGGTGTTTATGAATACTTCGTTAAAAACGATGTCACTGGTTGTACCGAAGTGGGATCACTTTCTGTTACACCTGGTATTATGAAATCGGATTTCACTGCATCTAGTCAATTTGGTTATGCTCCATTGACTGTTAATTTTAATAATTTAAGCGGGTCAACCGGAACACTTAATCCAACTTCGAATGTAATATCGGTTTGGAGTTTTGGTAATGGTACTTATTCAACTTCTCCTTCCAACTCAATATCTCCAAGCGCAACTTACGTTAACCCCGGTACTTACACTGTTCTACTAGTAAGTAGTAAAGGAGAATGTGTTGATTCAACGTTCAAAATCATTACTGTTGATATTCCTTCTAAATTAGAAATCCCAAATGTTTTTACACCAAATGGGGACAATGTTAATGATGTGTTTTTTGTAAAAGCAAGTAATTTAACCTCTATTGAAGCTGTTATTTTTGATAGATGGGGTACTAAAGTTTATGATGTGGTTTCCAAAACAGGTAATATTGCTTGGGATGGTAAAAACTTTAAAGGCGTGGAATGTGCTGCAGGCACTTTCTACTATATTATTAAAGCAGAGGGCAAAGATGGCACGGTTTATGAAAAGAAAGGTAACGTGAGTTTGTACCGCTAGTAAGTAATTTTTAAAGTTTCAATTTAAAGGCAGCTGATTAAATTTCAGCTGCTTTTTTATTGTTACCTAAATGCTTTCATAGTTAAGGTGTATTTTGGATGTTTAAAACTTAAGTATACACTAATTAGTTCTTTAAAAGTTCCTTCGCATTTTTTAAAGCCGCATCTGTAGTTTTTCCGGCACTTAACATTTTAGCAATTTCAGTTACACGCTCTTCTTTTGATAAGGATTTAATAAATGAAGACGTTCTTTCTCCATCATCATTTTTGTAAACAAATAAGTGGTGATTCCCCTTTACAGCCATTTGTGGCAAATGAGTGATACTTACAACTTGCAAATTTTTACTCATTTTTTCTAAGATGACGCCTATTTTATTAGCTACTTCTCCACTAACACCAGTGTCAATTTCATCAAAAATAATTGTTGCTAGTCGTTTTTTGCTTGCTAGCATGGATTTTAATGTTAACATCAACCTGCTTAACTCGCCGCCACTGGCCACTTTATACAATTCATTCAGCTCAACTCCTTTGTTAGCAGAAAACAAAAATGCAACTTCATCAATACCATTATTGCTAAGATTCTCACTTTGAGTTAAACTTATTTTAAATTCAGCATTAGGCATACTCAAATCCGTCAGAAGCTTTTTTACATTATCTTGTGTTGGAATAATTGATTGATTACGTTTTATTGAGATTGATTTTGCTGCAATGGTGCACTGTTTATTCAACTCATTAATTTCAGCCGATAAACTTTCCATATTTGTTTCGATCGAATTAAAAGCAGCTAACTTGCTTTCAATTTCATCCTTGACGATAATCAATTCTTGTTCTGTTTTTACCTGATGTTTTTTTAATAAACGATTGATTTGGTCAAGTTGCTCATTCACAACAACTAATTTTTTAGGATTATGTTCAATCTTTTCCTCTTCCGTTTCTAAATCATTACATAAATCCTTTAATTCTATATAAATGCTATCTACTCTTAAAAAATATTGCTCACATTCTGAGTTTATTTTAACCAGACTTTGTAAGTGGGATTTTAAAGAAGCTATTTGCTGTAATAAATTAACCTCCGATGTGTTAATTTGCATAATACAACTATTAAGCTTTTCCTTAATTTGCTGTGCGTTCTCCAACAAAATGCTCTCGGCTTCAAGGATTTGTAACCTACCAATACTTAACTTAACCTCCTCTAACTCTTTAAACAAAAAGGTATAATAATCCTGTTCTTTCTTTGCTTGTTGCTCATGCAATCGAAGATTTGCTAAATCCTCTCTTTTGCGTTTTAATAAAGAGAACTTCTTTTTATAATCTTTCACCTCATCATTAGTTCCGGCAAATGAATCCAATAATTCAAATTGAAATTGACTTTGATTTAACAATATTGTCTGATGTTGGCTATGAACATCAATTAAATAGCCGGATAATTGTTTAAGCACGTTTAGTGAAACGGGTGTATCATTTAAAAAACTTCTGGTTTTTCCGTCGGCACTGATTTCACGTCTTATGATTAAATGAGCATCCTCGTCCACTTCATTCTCATTAAAAAAATCATGAAGATCCAATTGATTGACTTCAAACTCTGCCTCCAAAATGCATTTTTTTTTCTTGGATTGAACCATCGTTGCATCAGCTCTGTTGCCCAAAAGTAAACCAAGGGCTTCCAAAAAAATAGATTTTCCGGCACCAGTCTCTCCTGTAATTACAGTTAGTTCCCCAGGAAAAGTAACATCCATTTCATCTATTAAAGCAAAATTTGAAATGTACAAGCGTTTTAACATCTTATAAAATTCGTTAAAAATAATAAATCCTAAAAAATCATTTATTCACAAATCAACTTGTTTTACTCGTTAAAAAGACTGTTTTGCTCAAAAAACTATAAAATCGACAAAAATTTGTAACGGATAGCCCAACCAATCGTTTAATTCATACGTTACAAATAATAAATAACCTGATCATGAGACAACTTAAAATAACCAAACAGATAACCAACAGAGAAACAGCTTCTCTTGATATGTATCTTGCAGATATTGGGCGCGTAGAATTGATAACAGCGGACGAAGAAGTTGTATTGGCTCAAAAAATTAAATTGGGAGACCAAAAAGCTTTGGATAAATTAGTTAAAGCTAATTTAAGATTTGTCGTTTCGGTAAGTAAACAATATCAAAATCAAGGTTTAAGTTTACCTGATTTGATTAATGAAGGAAACATGGGTCTTATTAAAGCGGCTCAACGTTTTGATGAAACAAGGGGATTTAAGTTTATTTCCTATGCTGTTTGGTGGATTCGTCAGAGTATTTTACAAGCCTTAGCGGAACAAAGCCGAATAGTTAGATTACCACTTAATAAAATTGGATCCATTAACAAAATTAATAAAACACTAAGTAAACTTGAGCAGGAACTTGAACGTGAACCAAGTTACGATGAACTAGCCGAAGTTCTCGACATGGTTCCAGATGATATCAGCGATACCATGCGAAACAGCAACAGACATACAAGTATGGACGCCCCATTAAGCGCTATGGATGATGGTGGGAGCATGTATGATTTATTAGAAAACGACAGTTCTTTAAGCCCAGAAAAAGAATTAATGGGCGAGAGTTTACAGATGGAAATTTCAAGATCGTTATCTACTTTAACAGAGCGTGAAGCAGATGTTATAAAACTATTTTTTGGTTTAAACGGCTATCATCAGCATTCACTAGAGGAGATAGGCGAAAAATTTGGGCTTACGCGTGAAAGAGTTCGTCAAATAAAGGAAAAAGCGGTTCGTCGTTTAAAGCATGGCAGTAAAAGTAGGCTTCTGAAAGCCTATCTTGGATAGTATAACGTTCTATTCTGAGAATAAGCATTATTCAACTAAAACAATTTTTTCCATTCCGGCAGTCATTTTAAGTATACCAAATTGGATTAATACTTTTTCGTTATCAATTTTTTGAATAACACCAATCTCTGTTCCGTTTAATATTTTAACCTTAGATCCTACCGTTAGCTTAGGTTTTATACGTTCAATCTTTTGTTTACTATACTTATCAAGCTTATTCTGCTTCAGCAATAAATCCTGTTTTTTTGTTTCTGCAGTAATGCTATCTATAAACTTTTTAATAACTGTTTTTCTGTCCTTTTTTAAATTCCAATCATCCATCAACCTCAGATACTTCTCTCCAAAAGAGGCTAATCGAGCTAATTCAATTTTCCGCTCCCTTTCTGAGTTTAATTTTTGTTGCCAAGTTTCAAATAATACATGATATTTCTCTTTCGCCATTTTTTTCATGAACTCTTCATGCTCGGCGCGTTCCTGTAATTCTTGTAATTTAGCTTTTTGATTTTGCACATCAGCTAACAACGTATTTAATTTAATTTTTTGTTTATCAACTTTGTCTTTTGCTCGATTCAAAATGTGCAAAGGGAAACCAACTTTTTCTGCAACTTCAAAAGTATAGCTGCTGCCAGGCTCACCAATACTTAAACTATATTTCGGATTTAAAGTTTCCAAATCAAATAACATGCATCCATTAATGCAACCTTCCAACTTTTCTGCCAACAACTTTATACTGCTAAAATGTGAAGTGATAATTCCCTTGCACTTTAAAGCAGATAAAGACTCAAGAACTGCCTCTGCTATCGCACCACCCAACTCGGGATCAGTACCACTGCCAAATTCGTCCATTAATATCAAACTGTTTGCATTTGCTGATTCCAATATATACTTCATTGCTTTTAACTTTGCACTATATGTACTTAATTCGTTTTCGATACTTTGTGAATCACCAATTTCTATTAATACCTGCTTAAAAAAACAAAAATTACTTGCCTCACCAACACTTACAAGTAAACCACTTTGTAACATTAATTGCAATAAACCAATTGTTTTTAATGCAACTGTTTTCCCTCCGGCGTTTGGCCCACTTATAATCAATAAACGACGTTGAGGATTAAAATTTAGACTTAGCGGCACTGTTTTTTTCTTTAAAGAAAGGTTGTGTAAGAATAGCAATGGATGTAACCCCTGAACAACAGAATGATTTTCTTCCGAATTAATTGATGGTAAAATAGCCTTGATTTTAATAGCAAAAAGTGCCTTGGCTTTTACAAAATCAACGTAAACTAAAGTATTTAGCCCCTCATAAATACTATGAGCAAAAGGATGAAGGAAAGCGCAGAGCTCCCTTAATATTCTATTTATTTCTCGCCTTTCATCAATTTCTAACTCAGCTAGTTCATTATTAATCTCAATGGTGATTCCCGGCTCTATAAAAACTGTTTTACCACTCTCACTTTTACTGTGAACAAAGCCAGAAACCTCAGACTTATAGTCGGCCATTACCGCAATGGTTCGCCTGCCACTATAATATCCCTCCTCGGCGTTCTCCCTTAGATACCCTAATTTTCTTAAATCGTTTAAGCAATTATAAAATTTCCTGTCGCTTTCTTTCCGTTTCTCTTTAATTAAAACTCTGATACGATTCAATTCACTCGATGCGTTGCTTTTTACTTGACCTTCAAAATCAATCACCTTTTCAATTTGGGTGATTACCTCGTCAGGCGTCTCAAGACCAATTGACAAAGCATATAATTGTTGCGAAGATGCTTTTTTGGACTTCAAAAATTTTACCAAAGTAAAAATAACTTGACTCGTTTTTAAAACTTTAAGAAGCTGGGTTTCGTTTAAAAAACCACCCTCAAGTTTTAATACAGAAAGTTCTCCGTAGACATCTTCATGCTCAATAGATGGAAAAAACTGATTGGCTGAAAGGATGTTCTTGATTTCATTAGTCTGTTCCAGTAAAGTAATCACATCCTGTTGTTTATCGCTAGGTGCAATAGCGTCACAAAGCTCCTTAGCTCTATAACTGTAACAGTGCTGTTTCACGAGTTTTATTATTTCATCAAACTGAAGTAAATTCAGATTCTCGGTAGTTGTCATTCTCTCTCTTTTACAATTTACAAAAATAAAACTAACAAAACAACAAAAAATACTTTTTGATGTTTAATTAGATTGCTTTATTTTTGAAAGACTATTTATAAAAAATGAAACAAGAATTAATTCAAAAATTTGAAGAACTGCTGACAAAACCTGCAGGTGAAGTTGCTTCCGATGTTCGTGCTCTACAAAAAGAGTATCAAAAAGAATGGACTCAACAATTTGAAAAGGCTAAACAACAATTTGTGGAAGAAGGGGGTAAGGCCAAAGAATTTGAATATACCAAGGATAAGGATGATTTATACTTTGATACGTTAATTGAAAAGTTTCAGAAAATAAAAAAGGAAGATGATAAACGAATTGAAGCTGAACAAGAAAAGAATTTTAAAATTAGAACCGAAATTGTTGCTAAAATATCAGATTTAAGTAAGTTAAGTGATAATGTTGGTGCTGCATTTAAAATGTTACAGGAACTTCAAACTCAATGGAAAGAAGTTGGTCCGGTTTCCTCACATAAGTATAAAGAACTACAGTCTGAATACAGCAAAGCGATTGAATCGTTTCATTACAATTTAAAAATATACCGCGATTTACAGGAACACGATTTAAAGAAAAATTTTGAAATGAAAAGTGAGTTAATTGCCAAACTTCAGGCAGTTGCTAACTTGGAAAATATTAAGGAAGCTGAACGATTAATTAAAATATACCGTAACGAATGGGATGAAATAGGCCCTGTTCCTAATGAAAAATGGGATGACTTGAAAACAAGTTACAAAGGAACTCTTGATGAAGTTTATGCCAAAATTAAGGGGCATTACCAATCCATTGAAGAACTTAAAGAGCACAATTTAAAATCAAAGAAAACCTTAATTGAGAAAGCGCAGGAAATTTTAAATAAAATTGCAGCCGGAGAAAATGTAAAATGGAACGAGGGTACCGAAGCAGTTTTAAGCCTTCAAAATGAATGGAAAACCATAGGAAGAGCTGCTGAAAAAGATAATGATAAAGTTTGGCAAGAATTCCGCAGTGTTTGCGATAACTTTTTTGAAAGAAAAAAAGAATTTTATGCCTCTTTAAATGAAAAATTTGCTGCGAACAGAAAAATAAAATCTGAGTTAATTAGTAAAGCAGAAGCTTTACAAAACAGTACAGATTGGCAAAAAACAGGTTTAGATTTAATAAGACTCCAGGATCAATGGAAAAAACATCCAAGCAACGGAGATAAAGAGGAGCCTAAGCTTTATGCAAGGTTTAGAAAAGCCTGCAATACTTTCTTTGATGCTAAAAAATCATTTTATGAGTCATTAGACGCCAGTTATGAGGGTAATTTAAAGGCGAAAGAAGAAATTCTGACTAAATTAAATGATTTCAAATTAAGCGACGATTCTAAATCAAACTTCGAATCATTAAAAAACTTCTCTTTAGAGTTTAACGCTGCAGGCATGGTGCCGTTAAAAGATAAAAAACGTATCAACGATGCCTTTTACAATAAACTGGATGAGCTCTTTGATCAATTAAATATTGACAAGAAAGAAAAAGCCATTATACAATACAGAACCAAATTGGATAAATTGGTTAATGCAGAAAATGCCTATGAATTATTGAAAAAAGAAAATGACTTTCTTAGAAAAATTTCTGATGAGTTAAACGGCAACATTAGAACCTATGAAAACAATTTAGGCTTTTTCAAAAACTCTAAAACCAGCAATAGTTTTATGAAGGAAATTGAGGCAAAAATTGATACGGAAAAGGTTAAAATTAACGAACTTAATTTAAAACGTAAGCTTGTAACTGAAGAGTTAACAAAATTAAGAGAAGTAAATTCAAAGCCGGTTAACTAAATATAAGCTGATTTCTTGGTTTTGAAGTATTTATTACATGCCGGTTGTATGGCACTCACGAGATTTTCTTAACTTAAAACTCATACTGAATCCATAAAAAAAGTACCAATCTTTATTGCGAGGATTCCCTCGCATATAGCCTAAGTTACTGTTTTGTCCGCCAAGTAAATACCGTCCGCTTACATCATCCAAATAATCGGTAAATAATTTTCTTGGTCCCCACTCAAATGCCAAGCCCATTTTTTCAGTAGCATTCCATTTAAATCCAACACCAAAAGGTACAGAAATTTGTATTTTACTGTAATTTACCCCTTCATTATTTTTTTCAGCTAAATTTTCATAATCACCATTGCTATTACTTTGTGGGTTAAAATAATAGCCGCCAATTCCCCCAAAAACAAACAAGGTCATGTAATGCTTCTCATGTCCAATGCGGTATTCAACAAAATTAAATTCCGAAATCAAATGTAAATCATAAACTCTTGAACGGAAACTTAAATCTCTTTCTACCTGATTTGGTTCTCCACTGCGCTTATCAGCAGCACTCACGGTACCATAGTTAAACCCTATCCTATGCGCAAACCTAAAGCTGGTGGAATAACGATATAAGATGCCTGCCGCAGGATGGGAATAAACAAAATGTGTTCGGTTGTTTATGTCGCCAATATAATAACTGGCGCCTCCAAAAACACCAATTTCATGTTGAATAAAATTTCGCTTTTTGCGTTGAGCAGATAATGCAAAAGCAAAGCAAACAAAGAAAAGTATTAAACTTAATTTCCTCACTCAAAGAATATAACGTAAAATTAGTACTTTTATTGCAATTTACATGATTAAACCGTCTCTTACTCAACCTATTGGAATATTTGATAGTGGCTATGGCGGTTTAACTATATTAAAGGAAATTGTAACGGTTTTACCACAATACGATTATTTATATTTAGGCGACAATGCTCGTGCGCCATATGGCTCAAGAAGCTTTGAAAGTGTTTATGAATACACCTTGCAATGCGTTGAATATTTATTTCAACAAAATTGCTCGTTGGTGATTTTAGCATGTAACACTGCATCAGCAAAAGCATTGCGCAGTATTCAACAAAAAAATTTGCCAATAATTGCCCCTAACAAAAGAGTGCTAGGTGTAATACGTCCAACAACTGAAATTATTGGTGAATTTACGAATACCAAACACGTTGGCCTTTTGGCAACGGCGGGCACTGTTAGCTCAGCTTCTTATTTAGTTGAAATTGAAAAGTTTTTTCCTGAGCTGCATGTTTATCAGGAAGCTTGCCCCATGTGGGTTCCCTTAATTGAAAATAATGAATTTGAAAATGAGGGGGCAGATTACTTTATTAAAAAACATTGTCAAAATTTAATGCAACAGCAGCCTTTAATTGATACCGTAATCTTAGGGTGTACACATTATCCATTAATCGCAAGCAAGATTAAACACTATTTACCGCCGCACGTTAAATTAGTGATGCAAGGCCCTATAGTTGCGGCCGGCGTTAAAGATTACCTCAAACGCCATCCGGAAATTGAACAAAACTGTAGTCAAAATTCAACCGTTACATTTTTAACAACCGACTTCCCCGAATCGTTTAATAAATCTGCCAGTTTATTTTACAACCAACAAGTGCAAGCTCAACGAATTGTTTTGTAACTTTAAACTTTGGATACACTTAAAAAAATATTCAGTCCTGTCTGGAAAATCTGGTTTTTGATTTGGTTCATCATTCCGTTTTTACTTTTGTTTCCATTTTTTTATGTTTCATTGGTCACCCGCAGTTTCAACGTCGTATTCTTTTTTAAGCGAATTTGGAGTGGTTTTATCAGCTATGGGTCTTTTTTATTTCCAAAAATCAAATACCTCAGCAAACAAAAACAACCAAAGCCATGTATTTACGTTGGTAACCATACTTCCTATCTCGATATTGTTTTTAGTCCCTTTTATATACAACATACTGCGGTATATTTGGGGAAAGCAGAACTCTTAAAAATCCCTCTCTTTAATCAATTTTTTAAATATTTGGATGTACCGGTTAACAGAAAAAGCATAACAGAATCACATAAATCATTGCAAGTTTGTGCACAAAAACTGGATGAAGGATTAAGTGTAGTTATTTTTCCGGAAGGCACAATTAGCAACGAAGGTAAATTAAAACCATTTAAAAACGGTGCCTTCAAATTAGCCATAGACAAACAAGTTCCAATTATACCGGTTGCATACTTAAATAATTGGAAGTTTCTTCAAAACGGCGGCTTTTTAAAAAGCAACGGATGTTTTGGTATTCCGAGAATAATTGTTGGAGAAGCTATTGAAACTAAAGGTTTAACAGAAAAAGATTTACCTGAACTTAAGGAAAGAATTTTTAAATTTGTAGAAGGACATTTAAACCAGTACAATGGCAGAAAAAGTAAACGAAACCATAATTGATGAAATTGCGCACTTAGCACGTTTGGAGTTTAATGCAGAGGAAAAAGTTCAAATTGCAAACGATTTAAACCGCATGCTGGGATTTATTGATAAACTCAATGAACTAAATACTTATGAAATTGAACCACTTATTTATTTATCAAATGAACATACCGTTTTGCGAGAAGATGAAGTTGGACCTTCCCTTTCAACAAAAGAAGCATTAAAAAATGCAGCTAAAAAAGACAGTGACTATTTCAAAGCCCCAAAAGTAATAGGCTAATTGCTTCAGCTATGTTACCATAAAACATTATTAGAAGCGGGCTGTGATGAGGCAGGCAGAGGCTGTTTAGCGGGTCCGGTTTTTGCAGCTGCCGTTATTTTACCCAAAAATTTTAAAAATTCAATTTTAAATGACAGTAAGCAATTAAGTGATGAAGTTCGTTATCAATTAAGACCACTGATAGAAAAAGAAGCACTTGCCTTTGCGGTTGCGCAGGTATCTAATATTGAAATTGATGAAATTAATATTCTGAATGCCTCATTTTTGGCTATGCACCGCGCCATTGAACAATTAAAATTAAAACCTCAACACCTTATTATAGACGGTAACCGTTTTAAAGCCTATCAGAAAATACCGCATCAATGCATTATAAAGGGCGACGGCAAATACCTGAACATTGCAGCAGCAAGTATTTTAGCGAAAACTTACCGCGATGATTTCATGAAAACAGCGCATAATAATTATCCTTACTATGGCTGGGATACCAACATGGGCTACCCCACCATCAAACACCGTAAAGCCATCAAAGAATATGGCGTAACGCCCTTGCACCGGATGAGCTATAGATTACTGCCCGAACAATTGAAATTGGAATTGAATTAACCTCTCCTTCTTTCCAATAAAATCATCGCCGCAGCGCTGCTTCACCGCGACGAATTTAATGCTGCGGAACACATCTTTCGTTATTGGCATTTGCAACGCCAACATACTACTTAGCATTTCTTAAATTCATAATTTAAAACTTACAACAATTAAAACGCAATTAGACAGTAGAAGTCAATTGTATTGACGAGCTATCTGTCTTATTGCGGGTAATTCCTGACCAAAGGTCAGGACAGGCTCCGATTTAGTGTTTGTTAGCGTTTCTTACTATACTTGTAAGCTTGAAACGCATACAAACACTTACATCGCAGACAGTTGGGTGCATTCAATTGTCTGTTTAG
>JADBXZ010000019.1 GCA_020403265.1 Bacteroidota bacterium | reverse complement strand
TTCAACATAAATGGGAATATTAACCGGAGTAAAGTTGATGATGCGTGAATTGATAGAACGTGCATAACCAAAAAACACATCACATTAACAGAAGAAAACCCTCGTTGGTCGTATATTGAACCCCTAATTATCCTATTTGAATACTTGAGCAATAAAAGTAAGTTTATACTATCTTTCACAATAACAACACCCTACTACTTTAATTTAAAAATAAAGTGTACGGCTATAAATCTTGGCTGTATTGAATAATTCGTAGATTTTGTCAATCCCGTCTCATTAGCCTGAAAAAGAAGAGTAGTTACATTAAACAAATTATGACCCCTCAGTTCAATAGAAAAATCTGAGTCTTTAAATATTTTAGTCATAAATAAATCAGAAAAGAAAACAGGTGTGGTTTTGTTTGGATGTATGAATTGAAAACCATTTATTTTAGCACTTAAAGAATATAAAGAAGGAGTCCGGTAAGTAAAATTAAAGTAGTATTTAAAATAATTTATTTCTTGCTTACTCTGTAGCCATTTGTTACTGATGTTTACGAAGTCTATACCCGTACTTAAATCGATGTTTTTTGAAATGGGCGTGGAAATTAATAGGTCTATTTTTCTTTTACTAATTGATGAAATATCACCCTGACTTTCAATATAGAAAGGTGTCCTGGTAATTTCATGATTATACCCTAGTAATAAACTTGATCTAAGTTTAGTTAAATACTGACTTGCTTTTATCGCATAAAACATTTTTTCAATGCTACCTTCCTGCCGATTGATGATTAATATATTATCGGCTACGTATACATTTTGTGTGATAAAGTCGTTATTTGTCTTTTCGATACCTGCCTGAAGTGATACATCGAAGTTTACTGATTTATTAATCTGTGTGAACCATATCAAAGTTTTTCTATCAATTGGTTTTTGTAAATTGGCAAGCCAGATATCACTTTGCCGAAAGGTGCTTCGAATTGTATCACTATATAATTGATTGTTATCAAGTAGCTGGAAAGACTTATCAAAAAATACTTTTGTCTTCAATTGGTAATTTTTAAATAGGCTATCTTCAAAACTTATACCACCAATTGCCTGGTATAAAAAATAATTACTGCTTTTTCCTGTAACAGATAGATGTGCATTATTTAGTGTGGCTTTTATAAAAAAGGTATACTTTTTTAGTTTCTTACTAAAGTCGTTTTCAATGAATAAATTCAGAAACTCGTTTGGGTGTAGAGTTTTACTATTCAAGGAAAATGTATTTTTTGAATAGTTTAAGCAAAAAGATATTTTACCATATAAATTATTCTTTAAATCCAAATAATTATTATGCCGTAATGAAGCGGCTTGATTTGATTGATAACTAGGCTGGAAAAAAGATGTGTTTGCCGAACCATTTAAAAAATCAATATTTATATTCTCCGCTATTCTTGAATTTGAATAAGCCAAATTCCATTCATATGCCCTACGGTTAGACTTCTTTACTATCGCATTATAGGAAAATGTAACGCCACTTTTTTTAAGGAAATTCCTTTCAACAGAATTACTAAAATTTGTGGAATTCAATTGATTCCCACTGAGGGAATTCTGATAAAACTCAATAGAGCTGGTTATTTCTTTATTATCCGAGGGAATATAATTCAGCTTTATTTCCTGACTAAAATTGATTGGCTGCTGAGATTGCTCAATTTGTTGATCAACAAATAACGATGTGTCTGCTGCTAAAAAATAATTGAATGACTCTCTATATTTATATTTCAAATCATTTTTGAAATATTTAGTATTTGAAGTTATTTTAATTTTTTGACTAGTCTTTAGTAATGTTGAATTTGAAAAAGATTGGGCTCTTTGGAAATTATTATAAGTATCAGGTAACAATTCAAATCCCAGGGAGCTCCTTCTAATTAACTCTTTGCTTTGAATTGAATTAGATAAATTATCTGAATTTTGCATAAACTTTTCAATATCACCGACTTCAATATCATTCCCCAAATTTTCCACATGAGCTGTTGTTATCGCTTTAATTTTTTTGACATAGACTAAAAGCTGAAGTTTTGCATCATACTTTGTCTCTTCACCCTTTCCTATACCAATTTCAGTCTGTCCAAAAACCGGTATAGAATTTTGCAATTTTAAATTTATTGCAACCTCTTCACTTTCTTTGGTAACGCCTTTCAGTAAGTTTTTTGATGAAAATTTTTTAATTACTTGTACTCCACTTAAAAAATCAGCTGACACAGATTTAGGAATTAATGAATAATCTCGACCGGTTAAATTATCGCCATCCAGAAGCACTGCCTCAATTTCCTTACCCTGGAATTTTATTTTATCCCCGGCTACTTCTATCCCGGGAAGTTTCGCCAATACATCAATGATGTTTTTCTCAGTACCATTAGTAAATCTATCAATTTTATAGTCAACGGTATCACCTATCACTTCAATGCTTCGTCTATTTTGGATTACCACCTCTTTTAGTTCAATAGACTCTGCTTTAACCAAATTGCCTTCAAAGAAATTTAACGAAGTACTTATTTTTTTTTGTAAAGTATTAAAGCCTAGCAGCTTTACTTTGATACTAATTGTATCGCCAGTAAATGTGTAATTAATAGAAAATGTACCTGATGAATCACTTTCAGTAAAAGCAAGTACCTGGTTGCTCTCATTTTGAATAAGAATAACTGCGTGATGTATGGGAAGTTTAGAATTTATTTCAATAATTCGGCCAGATAACTGCTTTGTTTTTCTGTTCTCTTGACCATGCAAATGATTCAATGAAAAAAAGCAAACTAATATTAGCAAAAAAATACGCATAGCA
>JADBXZ010000018.1 GCA_020403265.1 Bacteroidota bacterium | reverse complement strand
TTTAAGTTTAAATATTTAATCTAAAATTAAGCGGACTTTTCTTATGAATTGTACCGCAGCTATTAAGTGATGCAAGCTACTGCTTTTACATATATGCTACTTGCAATTTTTTGCGTGTTAACGCTCAAATGTGTAACTTGACATAGCAAAAAACTGTAAGTAGCCGCAAAACGTTACCTGTAATTTTATGACGAGACAAACTATATTTATCATTTCATTAATAACTGTTTCATTAATCTCATGCAATGGACAGACACAAAATAAATCCAATACGCAAATGGACAATTACGAATTAAGCCGTGAAACTGCTCACCCAAAAGCAAAAGAAATTCTTATAGACGATTTCTATTGGAGCCCCATAGAAGAATCTGGGCCTTTTGGAAGCGACGACGGTTCAGATGCGTTCTACGGGTTTAGACAATGGCGCTCTACAAATAAAAGTATAAGCCCACTAAAATTTCTAGAAGATCTTTTTATAAGTTGGGAATATCCTAAATTTAATTTGAACGAATTGGACACCGCAAAAATACATTCCTATATATCAGCTAGGACTTCAGTTGAAAATCCTGAAATTAAGGAGCAGATGAAAACAATGATGGAACATTTTAAACAAAAAGCAAAAGAAGAAGGAAAAGAATTTGATGAAAAACAATTTAAAGAAATGATGTCTTCCACATCTAATAATATGGGCGGGACATATTTATTAGGACAAGACAATGCAATTATTTCAGTTGGTTTTGGCCAATTTGTGCTAGAGGGTAAAATAGACGCAGATCTTAAAACATTAGCAAAGACTGCTATCAATAGAGAACTATTACCTATTCTTATTGACCGTTGGGAGAATCCTTATAAACAAACGCGTATTGACCAACTCACAAAAATGTTAGCAGTGTTAGACAAAATGAATTAATAAAACTACAGGTAACCCAACCTAAATCCCATTTGGGCATTCGGCTTCGGCTTTTGCAAAAGCGGTAGACAATTAGTTAATTTTCGCTTTGCAAAAGTCCAATAAACATTTATCTTTATTTAAACATTTCGGTAGACAAAGTTTCAAAACCCAAACGGGAATTTAGCTTGCAACCGTTACCTCCAATGCGCCCGGACAGAATTTCAATAGACAAATTCACGGCTGACAATTAACTTTTCGGTAGACTTTAGGGCACGCAACTAAGAAACATTTTAGAAAACTAGAAACAGTTTTTAGTTTTTTTCTTTCCTCCTCTTTTTGCGGGTTTTAAAAACCCGTTTTGGCTATCGCTAATTTAGCACATTTGCTTTTTGCCCTCCATAGACAGCGGCGCAATTGCAAAAATCAAAAGAGCTAAATCCCTGCCCACCCAATTAGGCGTGCTTTGCACAATTTGTGCGCGTGTGCTAGACGCACCATAAGGCGCGCCACAGGCGTTCGGCATTTTTTAAAATGCTACAAATTGTAGCGTAAACGTATGATGTTTTGCTATAATTTTACACGTAGCTAAAATCGACTTGGTTTATTAAATTTGTTTAATGGATAAATTATCTAAAGAACAAAGGCGAAAAAACATGCAAGCCGTAAAAAGTAAAGATTCTAAAATTGAAACTTTACTTTCAAAAGCTTTGTGGGCTAAAGGTTATAGATATAGAAAAAATGACAAAAAAGTTTTTGGGAAGCCTGATTTGACATTTAAAAAATGGAAGATTGCAATTTTTGTAGATGGTGAATTTTGGCATGGCAAAGATTGGGAAACCAGAAAAAATGACCATAAGAGTAATCAAGAGTTTTGGCTTAAAAAGATCGAACGTAACATATTAAGAGACAAAGAAGTGAATGAGCGATTGTTAAAAGAAAAGTGGAAAGTTTTACGTTTCTGGGGAAAAGAGATAGAGAAAAATTTGCAATATTGTTTAACCAAAATAGAGGAAACTATTAATGAAACTAAAAGAGAAAATAACAATAGATGATATTGACGGCAAAAAGTTCAAAATAAGAATTGTTGAGCCCGAGAATAACAAAAAAGCTGTTGTTACTCATTATTTACATAATTATCACAACGGCGTAAAAAAGCATTACGAAAAAGCCGCGAAACAATACATTAAAGAACTTGTAGAATATAAATATCCTGAAGAAAAATATTCTAAAGTTGCCGAAGAAGCTATACAGCAATTATTGTTTGAAGTTGAAAATGTTCCTTTCCCTACTCCCGATAATTACACATTTAAGTTCATAGATTTATTTGTCGGTATCGGTGGTTTCAGAATTGCCATGCAAAAACTTGGCGGTAAATGTGTATTTACAAGCGAATGGGATAAAGAAGCTCAAAAAACTTATAAAGCAAACTTTGGAGAAACTCCGTTTGGCGACATTACAAAAGAATCTACCAAATCATATATTCCTGATGGTTTCAATATTTTGGGCGTTTCCCTATCGGGTCGGGCTTTTCGTTACAATCTTTTTGTTCGTTCCTCACAAAAAGGATTTTCACTTCAATCCCTAACGCAGCTGGCGGCCTAAGAAATGACAGACTATAAAAAAATAACTAGAGAAGATTTTATGCGCTTTTTTCGTGATGATGAAAAACTGAACGAATTAAGCGTAGATGATAGAATTGAAATTTTTAGTACAATATTGTCAGGAAGTTCTGATTTTACTAAAAAGTTATTGGATGAGATTTTGTTTGATTATTCCGTTCCTAATCTTGAAATAATTGATAATGGCAAAAAGTAATAACTGGACAAGAGAAGAAACGATTATTGCTTTCAATGTGTATTGTAAAGTTCCTTTCAAAAGCAGTAGTAAAACAAATCCAACTATTATCAAGTATGCAAATATTATCGGTCGTAGTCCATCAGCATTGAATATGAAAGTCGGAAATTTCGGACGACTTGATCCCGAGTTAAAAAAACTAGGAATAACAGGCTTGGTAAATGGTAGTAAGTTAGAAGAAGATATTTGGAACGAATTTAATGGAAATTGGAATAAACTAGCATTTGAAAGTGAACAACTGATTGCCAATTTTCAAAACAAACAAGTAGAAGAAATCCAAGAAATTGATTTGAAAAATTTACCAGAAGGTAAAGAAAGAGAAACAATAATTAAAGCAAGAGTAAATCAGAATTTTTTCAGAAGCGCAATCTTATCATCATATAATTTAAAGTGTTGTATTACAGGCTTATCAATTCCCGATTTTCTTGTTGCAAGCCACATTAAACCATGGTCTAAGGATAAAGAAAACAGAACTAATCCTCACAACGGTCTTTGTCTAAATTCAATTCATGACAAAGCATTTGATAAAGGTTTTATTACAGTTACATCTGATTACAAAATATTAGTATCCAATTACTTCGATAATTATTCAAATGAAAAAGCTGTAAATGATTTTTTTAAAAAATATGAAAATCATAAAATTATATTGCCTGATAGATTTTTGCCTTCAAAAGAATTTCTAGAATATCATCAAAAAAATATTTTCATTAAATGAATCATTCTGTAAAAATTATTTTCGGTAAAGAAGAAATATCAAAATTTTTAGATGGTAAAACTCTTACGTTTGACGAAGAAGAAATCAATAAAAAAATCTACAATTTTAAGACTTTAGAAGAAAAACTCGCTTTTTGTAAAGGCGTAAATGAAGCTGTAGGTTGGACTGAATCTTATATAATTGAAGACAATAATTCATAACCTAAAATATCAAACTATATAAAAACTAATAAATTATATTTGCTTATACCATTTTTTGTGTACAACCATAAATGAAAATAAATCTAAAAATAATATCTACAGGATTAATTGAAGAATACTTAAAGCTAGTTTCTAGTAATTTGAAATCAGACTTTGATATTCTTAAAGATGCAGAAATATCAACTGAAACATTCAATTTTTACACTTCGGTATCAGCCATTGCATCATCTCGTATTGAAGGTGAACAAATGGAAGTTGATAGTTATATAAAACATAAAATGCTTAACATTGAGTACCAACCTAACTTGGTTGAGAAACCTAATGATTTATATAAAGCCTACATCTTTGCACAAGAAAATGAACTAACTTCTAATTCTTTTTTAAAAGCCCATTCTTTGCTTTCAGCTCATTTATTACCAGAAATAAAACAAGGCATTTACCGTACAGGAAATATGGTAGTAATGGAGCATAAAACTGGTAGAATTCAATATGAAGCTGCGCTTGTACATGAAGTACAAAATCTAATGGATTTATTATGGCAAGATATCGAGCAATTAAAAAAAGAGTCACTTTCAATAGAAGAAATTTTTTATTTTGCATCATTTATACATATTGTATTCGTAAACATTCATCCTTTTGAAGATGGAAATGGACGAGCGGGAAGATTGTTAGAAAAGTGGTTTGTTGCTCAGAAATTGGGTAAAAAAGCATGGTTTATGCAAAGTGAATTAAATTACTATAATAATGTAAATGATTATTACAAGAATTTAAATCGGTTAGGTATGTTTTATGAGCAATTAGATTACAGTAAATCCCTAGCTTTTTTATTAATGTTACCTAATTCTTTAAATCAAAAATAAACACTGATTTTACACAAAGCATAGTAATGCAAACCAACGCAATCGAATCTCTATAATACCTTAATTAAAACCATGCTTGTAATTTAAAGGCGATAATTAATTATTAACCTTTAAATTACAAAACAAATGGAAATCGTAATCTTATCACAAGATGCTTATCAAAACTTAATCACAAGAATTGATAGCCTAGACAAACATGTAAAACAATTAGTTTCGCCAACAAGTGAAAAGTACATTAACAACAATGACTTTTTAAAGAAACTACAAATCTCAAAAAGAACAGCTCAAACTTGGCGTGATGAAGGGAAAATTTCTTTCTCTCAAGTTGGCAACAAAATTTACTATTTAGAATCTGATATTGAGCACTTATTAAAAGAGCATTATATCAAAGCTTTCAGAAATAGAATTAGATAAAACGACTAAATTCTAACAACAAAAAATCCGATCTCACTTGAAGTCGGATTTTTAATTTAGAAGAAACTATAATCTTTCGATTATTTACCTGCTTTAATCATTGTAAACTTTAAAGCACTTACTTGAGCAAACTCAGGGCTTTTAGCGCCAAACTTACCTTTAATATAAGCCTTTACTAATTTCGCCAATGTTACTAAAGCATCAGGATTTTCATAAAGCACTTTGTTTCGAGCAATTCTGGCATTACTTACACTCACTACTTTGTTATACGCTAAAGTATTCGCAGCTTTCAAGTTCGTTAACATGGTGTTTAATGTTGTTACTTTTAAACTGTTTTCTGTTGGCGTATAAGTCGGCACACTTGCCAATAGCTTAATTAACTTATCGTAATGATCAATTAAGTTATCATAACTTTGTTGTGACGCCGAAATTGATTTTTTGCTTGGCATTGCCATCTTAGCAGTGCTTTCATCGGTTATTCCTGAATCTGCTTTTGTTAATTTGGAGCCGTCAGCCCTTGCGGTTGATGAGTCATCTGCTATTCCTGCATCTGCTTTAGTTAATTTAGAACCTTGAACTTTAGCGTTAATTGTTTTGAAGTCCTTTATTGTTTGTTCATTAGCACCAATCGCAATTAAAGTATTTAATAATTGTGTGGCTAATCCTTTTAAAGGTTCAAAAGCAATCTCACGGCTGTTAGTTGCATTTTTCCAACTGTTGAATTCATTCTTAACATTCGTTAAGGCAGTTTGTCCGTTGGCTGAAGCCATTTGCAAGTTTGCTAAAGTTATACTTGTGTTCGACGGTGAATAGTTTGCACCGTATGATTGTATGAATGTTATTAAATGGTCAAAGTTTGCTACGTTTTTTGTATGACCTGTTTCTATATAAGTTCCCATTATTTCTATTTTTTAAATATTAATTTATTTGTTCGATGTTTTGTTTTGCTTTAAGAAAACAAACAAGGAAAAAAAGAATTCGAATAATTATTTAAAACTTAGGTGGCATAATCTTTTTGTTATTTGAAAACTATAATGCAAAACTGTTGCTAAGTAGTAGCATTTAACAGCCTTTAACAGGAGACACTTTACAACTGGTTAGTTTTGACAAATAACTGGCTACACCTTTGTAAAAACTTTGTAGAAATAACCGCTTACATTTCATAGTAAGCCGCATACATTTTAGAACTCGTCGCTAACATTTCAAAACTTACCGCTAATATTTTAGAGCAAGCCGCTAACTTTTCAGAACTCACCGCTTACAAGTTAGAACTTGCCGCTAACTTTTTAGTGAACACCGCTAACATTTCAAAACTAGCCACTGACATTTTAGAACTCTCCGCTTACTTTTCAGAACTAGCCGCTAACATTTCAAAACTTACCGCTGCAAAAACGGTAGACCTAACCGCAGAGACCAACTAAACCGCTAAGACAACCAAACTGCATAAGCTGACCTATGTGAAAGCCTCCCCACATTTTGCAAGCACATATTGCAACTTATTTTCAAAGGCAAAGATTTTAGTTGTTGCACTATAAGCTTGCAAAATCTCCTCCCCCAACTCACTAGACGTAATAGAACAAGCGGTTTTCCAAACCGCATTCGCCAACGCACAGAAAAAAACTAAAAACTATGTTCCAAACAAACTTTACGGTAGACGCGTAACTGCCTAGACTTTAGAACAGGCAACTAACAAGCATCCGTTCTTTTGTTTCGGGCAGACCTGCTTCGTAGACAACATAGTTCAAACTAAGTGGGGCGCACTAGAAGGTAACAGCGTGCAAGCTCAATAGCGGCGGACGAGGGAGTAATAACATTATTTCATTATATTTACATTATGCAAGCAGAAACAGTAGTGTTTCAAATCGCTACTGAGCCTGCACGCAAACCGTTTTATGCGGCATGCTATGACAACAAACAAACAGATACTATGATTAGACTTTTGATATTATTTTTATTACCAACTTTTCTTTTCGGACAATTAGACACCGCAAATTTATTAGACAAACGAGTAGAGAAAATAATTTCCGATTGGCAAGTTCCTGGTTGTGCAGTTGGTATTATAAAAAATGGAAAACTAGTTTATACTAAAGGTTTTGGATATAGAGACCTCGAAAAAAAATTGCCTGTAACTCCAAACACATTATTTCCAATTGCCTCAAACTCTAAGCTATTTACATCTACTGCTATTGGCATGGTTGTTAATGATAATAAACTAGACTATGATAAGCCTATTAAGTCGATTGTTCCAGAAATACAGTTCAGTAATCAAAACTTAGATCACAATATTACGTTGCGCGACATGCTGAGCCATAGAACTGGAATTTCTGGTAATGATGCAATATGGTATGGTTCAAACTTTTCAAGACCAGATTTATTTGCACGCATTAAATATTTAGAACCTGTTGCTGAATTAAGAGTGGGCTTCGTGTACACAAATTATATGTATATAGCCCTAGGAGAAATCATAAAAATTAGAACCGGAAAAACATGGGAGGAATATTTAACGGAAAATATATTTAAACCATTATCAATGACTAATACTGTTTTTTCAATTGAAGAGATTGAAAAAACTAATGATTTCGCTAAGCCTTATAAAACTGATTTCATAAATAAAGACAAAAAAGCCATTGGATACTATCGACAAACTCAAGCATCTGGTCCAGCAAATGGTATCAATTCAAATATAATTGATCTATCAAAATGGGTTATTTGTCAATTATCAAAAGGTAAATACAATAATACAAATGTAATTCCAAGTTCTGTAATTCAAGAGACAATGAAACCACTCAATATTAGTACAAATTCAATACGAGATAAAGAATTATCCTACGAATTATATGGAATGGGTAGGACGATGACAACTTATAAAAATCATTTAATGTCTCAGCATGGAGGTTCCATAAACGGTTTCAGGTCGCAGATTACTTTATTTCCAGATGATAGCATTGGTGTTATTATTCTTACAAACTCAGCTGACCATAAAATCACAAGTTATTTACAACTCGAAATTGCGGATGTAATTTTAAAATTAAATAAAACCGAATGGCATGAACGTGTTCTTGAAAGAACAAAGAAGCAATTTGAAAATCAAATTGCTTCAAATTCAAGTGATCCCAAAAAAGAAAGCATTAAGCCATCAAAAACTTTAATTAATTATACTGGTTTGTATGAACATCCTGCTTATGGCAAAATAGAAATAACTCTAAAAGCACAAAAATTAAATTTTTCATTCAAAACATTCAATGAATCTATAATGCAAATTAGTAATGACAAATATGAAACATCATTTAATGACCAATTAGGCAGCTATACAATTACATTTAATACAAATGACAAAAATATTATTGACAAGTTGACTTTAGAGTTTGAAGGCGTTGTAGAAACATTTGTAAAAAAATAGCACGACCGCATAACACACGCTAAGGCAACAGTTTGGCAGACATCAAAGCTTTTGCAAAAGCGGTCGCTCCGCGAAAGACAATTATTTTCGCTTTGCAAAAGTCCAATAAGCAGTTATCTTTGTTAATACCATTTCGGCAGGACACAGTTTCAAATCAAACCGTTGCTTAGCGCGAAAACGTTAGCGGCAATAAAACAAGACAACATTGTGACAAAAAAAAATTTAAAACCTGAAATAATAGTTTTTTGCATAAAAGCTTCTGCATTCTTTTTGATTTATTCATGCGTCACAAAAAAGTCCTTAGTTATAGATGAAACGACAATATTTTATGCTAGGTGGTTTGGGACACGAACTGAGTTATTACTTTATCTAAATAAAAAATTTCAGTTTAGTTACTTCGATATCAAAAGTAATAATGTTGATACAGGAAGATATGAAATACAGAATAACAAAATAATCTTTTATTCAGACATTAAGCATGAAAAATACCGCATAGACACATCTTTAGGTGTCACCCAGTATTGTCGCGGAAATTATGAAGTCGATACTTCTAATGTAATCTTAGACAATATTTCTGCAAGGACGATAGAAAATATAACAATATCAAAAA
Organism: Bacteroidota bacterium; assembly: GCA_020403265.1. Lineage (GTDB taxonomy): Bacteria > Bacteroidota > Bacteroidia > B-17B0 > Aurantibacillaceae > Aurantibacillus. The sequence goes on along the minus strand of JADBXZ010000018.1, from coordinate 92,312 downwards.
ATGACTCCCTAATAAAAAAATTAAAGTTGTCGCCTAAACAATATGAGTATTTTTTCATCCCATATAAAGGTTCATGCACAAGTAATTCTGTAACTATACAGTTTTCAAACTATAAAAGGACTACTTCCTTATATAGCTCTTTACATCTATCATTAGACATAGACACCACTTTTCGTTTAAGACCGATAATATATGAAGCTATATGGAGTAAAAACATTCTAAATTGCAAGGTGTTTAACAATGCTGACATAATCAATGACGAACCTTCTTTTAGACTCACAAAATAATATTTTACTGCCGCTAACACGGGGCTTGCGTCAGCGGGCAGACCGGCGCATCGCAAAGCAAAGTTTTTGCCTGCTTCGCAGACGTGAATTTTAGTTTTGCTTTGCTAACAAACATTTGTATCTTTAAACTACCATTTCGGCGGTTAGACAGAGGAAGCTCCGAAAACCCGCCGAACGCAAGCCCCGAAAACGTTAGCGGTCATTGTAAAACAACAACCAGAACAATTGATATTTAGACATAATTATATAAAATATGAGACAATACATTAGACAATTAATCCTTCCGACAATTTTTCTTTCACTTCTTGTGTGTTGCAAGACTTTGGACAAAAAATTAGAGATTTCTATTTTGAAATCTAACAGCAAGAAACTGACTTATTCAATTAACGGTGACACATTTTCAAATAGTTGGACAATTTCACCTGAACTCAAACCCGACAGATTAAATGTTGAATGTATTAATGAACAAAATCCCGTTTCATTTTTCAGCGACATTGACTCTATTTCATTCAATGTAAAATTAAATGACACGATTAGGTTTATTGTCTTGCTCAACAGCAAGGATAGCGCATTGACAGAAATTATAGGCGTTCCCAAGAACACAAACTTTTCAGCAGAGTATATCCGTGAGCACAAAGGAAAATTCGCAGTTGAAATTCCAGAAGTTCACGAGTTGGCAAATATTTTAACTGCCATTAGTAAAATTGGTCAACTGGATTCAAATATGGTGGATATGACTACTCCATACCATAAAGAAGTTCTTAAATATTTTTCACCTTATTCAAATCATCCCATTATTGACACTATTAACCGTTATATTTCTGGTATTTTAGATAACCAAAGTTATTGGTATTACTATGCATTAAAGATGAATGCCTGCGGATATGTGTTTGACAATGATGGACACATTGTTAATAAAGGTATTATTCGCAAAATGGGATTTGACGGAAATAATGACCCACTTGTAGAAAATAAAAAACTGATGGAAGATTTTGCTCGCAAATCAAACTTCAGAGAATTCTACAAAAATCATCAATCTTACTATGACAGTTTGATCATATTATATAAGCAACTCAATCCCATTGATAAAATGCAAAAATGGCTTGAGAAAAAATTCGAATTTAAATATGGTAATTACACAGTTTTGTTTTCGCCTTTAGTAGGGGGGGCTCACTCAACAGAACGATTTAAAGACAATGATTTTGAACAAACCTTTATGTTTGTTTGCAGAGCAGAAAATGCTCCAGAATATAATCAAAATGTAAATGAAATGCTTGAATCACGTGTTGTGTTCACTGAAATAGACCACAACTTTGTAAATCCTCTATCCGATAAAAAAATTGACATAATAAATAAGGTATTTGCCGACCGCAACAAATGGACAAAAGAAAGCAAAGCAACAAGTGCGTATGAGAGTGCTTACAGTGTATTCAATGAGTATATGACTTGGGGACTTTTTTCGCTTTACTGCTTGGACAACTTTCCTAGCAATGACGCAAGACAATCTATTCAGAAAATGGAAAAACAAATGACAAACAGTAGAAATTTCATAAAGTTTAAAGAGTTCAACCAGCAATTGATAAAAATATACAAAGACAATCCCAACATTAAGATGAACGACATTTACGACAAAGTATTAAAATGGTGCATGGATGAAAAATAACAACCAACCTTTTCGCGTGGACAGTTACGCAATCATACAGCATACAGTGACGAAAGAAAAAAACAACGAACCGCTAACAGCACATTGGCAATAGGCGGGGTTTCGTCTCCGCTTGACAGTTTTGTGGTAGCCGAAAGTTCAGTGCTCCGAACAAACTTCTGTGCTGAAAAGCCCGCCCATCGCCAAGCCCGAAACCGTTAGCGGTCATGCTAAAAAAAACAGACACGATTAAACCTGACAGAACATTGAACATCTAACGACTACAAAGAATTAAATGAAATGAAAAAAACATGTAGCATATTATTAACTAGTTTGAGTTTTACATTTATTGTAAATGCACAGACGTTTGACCCAGTTTTAGCAAATAAACTTCAGAATAAAATTGACAGTATTAGGACAGCAAACAATTTAAAAGGCATTTCAGCATGTGTAATTTACCCTGTAGTTGGAACTTGGAAAGGAGTTACTGGAATATCTCATGCTGGTTTTCCCATTACTTCCGACATGGAATATGGAATTGGTAGTAACACGAAATTATTTACAGGTGTTTTGCTTTTAAAACTAGCGGAAAATAATATCATAAGTCTTAATGACTCTTTACACCAATACCTTCCTTCTTTTAACAACGTCAACCAAAACATAACTATACGTCAACTTCTCAATCATACAAGCGGTTTAGCTGATGTAATTAATGTGGTTGGATACACAGACTCAATTTTAACAAATCCTAATCGTATTTTTACACCAACAGAAGTAATGTCTTGGGTAGGCACTCCTTTGTTTGCTGCTGGGACTAGTTGGAATTACTGTAATACAAATTATATTCTGGCAGGCATGGTTGCAGAAAGTGCAACAGGGCAAAGTTTTGGTCAACTTCTAAGAGATAGTATTCTTTTTCCTTTGCAACTTGACAGTACATTTTTAGGTGTTTATGACAGCGTTCTATATACTTTAGCACATCCATGGCAAGGTGGAGTGGACAATTTTTCAACACCAAGGAAAGCAGTTAATAGTGTTGCGTGGTCGGCTGGTGCTATGTATTCGACATCAGGAGAAATGGCAAATTGGTATCATTCGCTTATGAATGGTCAAGTAATAAATCAGAACTCTTTTAATGAACTGACTACATTTGTTGGTTCTGGCAATTATGGAATTGGTCTTTACAGTACAAATGTACTAGGCAGAACAGTATGGCAACACGGTGGCACTATATGGGGTGGATATAATTCTTCCATGGTATATGACACGGCAACAGGAATAATCATTTGTGTTCTTATCAATCAACTCCCGGCCCAAGCTTTTCAAGTTTCCGTTCAATTACTTTCTACTTTAATAAATAACCATGTTGGCCTGGATGAAAGCACAATTCCCGATAAATTGATTACACTTTATCCAAATCCAACTAATGGACTTGTGCGTATTGAAATACCCAACCAGACTATTCAGAATATAAAAGTATACGACTTACAAGGTCAGTTAATAAAAGAGACAATCGAAAACCAGTTTGACCTTTCAAACCTCTCGAATGGAACGTATTTTATAAAAGCTAAAACAAAACAAGCTACTTATGACTACAAACTAATCAAACAATAAACAGTTGACTTGGACAAAAACAGAAGCACGAACCGCTAACACGGGTTTGGCAAAAGTGGCGGTTCAGTGCTCCGCAGACACATTTGTGGTTAATCAAACATTGGTTCTCCGCATCAACATTTGTGATGAAAATCGCCACCTTCGCCAAGCCCGAAAACGTTACCTGCAACCCTAAAACGACAGACCACATAATAAGAGATGATTAAAATAAAGAAAATTGACATACTGGACGGACTTGAATTAAAGGAAGCAACCTTTAGGGACAAGCATTTTCCAACACATTTCCATGACACTTACTCAATAGGAATAATAAAAAATGGAATTGAAAATTTAAAAATTAGAGACAAAAAATTTATTGCGACAACCAAAACAATTGTAATAATTAACAATTACGAGTTACATTCAAACAGTTTTTACAATAACGACAATTGGACTTATCAAACCATCAACCTCAATAGTGACGCCTTAGCCTTTTTAAGCAGGAAAACAATTCAGAAAACAAATGATAATTTTGTTTTTCAAAATTTAATTGAAGATGATTTTCTTTTCAATATGATTACTAATTTTCACAATGTATCAAACCTCAATTCTTACTCCCAAATAAGTGAAATATCAAAATACTTAATTCAAAATTATTTAGTTGAAAAAGAAGTAGATAAATTAAATTACCAAAATTTGGAAAATATTATTCATGAAATAAAAATTCTATTGGATTGCCAAATGGGTGATAAAATCAATATTGACAGGATGGCAAAAAAATACAATAAAACCTCATTTCAATTAATACGAGCATTTAAGGCCCACACAGGTTTAACTCCTATTGCATATTTAATATTGATTAGACTAAATAATGCTAAAAAACTTTTAGCAAGTGGAAATACATTAATAGATACTGCATTAGAATGTGGTTTTTTTGACCAAAGTCATTTTACTAACTGTTTCAAAAAATATTTTGGTGTTTCGCCAAAACAATACGCTGAAAATCATTCAAATTTAAAGTCCGAATAAATTCCATACTGCAATATTTTACAAGACTGCAAAATTGATTGGTTTTACATTTGTAGTATAATTTTAAATAAAAATATCGCAATGAAATTTATCTACACATTACTCTTAGCTCTTGTAGCTTCAACATCGCTTTATGCTCAAAGCGATAAACAATTTTCAAAAACTGTTTTTTCAAAAGAAATTTCTTTTGTTCGCACAGATACGGTGCATGGTACTCAATCTACTGTAATTGAATACCCTAAGTTTTTGGTAATTATTGAATTGCCTATGATTGACGAAGGAGGAGGCAGAAGTACTAATCTGGTTCAGGACATTCCAAAAGCCGAAAGGTTTTTAAACTATCTGAAAAAAGAGTACAATAATAAGCCAATAAAATACGTTTTGAGCTCACATTGGCATTTACACAGTTTGTCTGGAATAACACCATTTTTTAATCAAGGAGCAATACTGGTCGCAGCCAAAACAAATTGGGAGTATAGTATTAAGAATGGGTTATTTGGTAACGCAGAAATTAAAACATTAGAAAAACAAGTGATGCAAGTATCAAGAGATACAACAATCCTTAATAACACGAGCTTTCCAATATCAGTTCTATTTCTTGATGCAACTTATTCAAATAAACCAACTAAGGACTATTTATTTTTCTATATGCCAAGTAATAAGTGCATTCACGCCTCTTGTATGTGTGCAATGAATGAAATCGATTTTAAGCAAAAACCAGAATTCATATATAATGATAGAGTTACTGATTTAGAAAAAGCAATTAAATCAAGAAATTTGGATGTGGAATATTTATTCAAACTTACTGCTGACTTGGATAAAGATAAAAAAAATTACAAATTACCTGTTTTTAATAAGTCTTATTTTGAGGAATTTAAACAACGAGGAACTCCTATGAGTGAAATTGTAAACAGCTATAAAAAGTATGAGCTAAGTTTTTTACAAATAAATAAGGACAGTATTATACATTCGTTAATTACAAAAAAAATACCTGCACAAGTAATAAATTCATTAGTTTATAGCTTAATAAAGGAAAAAGAATTTTTGAAAGCTTTACATTGGGCCCAAGTTTTAAATTTATATCAAATCGGAGAATTTGATTTTATGGACACTTTAGGAGAGGCCTATTATAACGCTGGAGACTTTGTAATGGCACAAAATATAAGCAATCAATTAGCTTTGCTCAATCCTAAATTCCCCAATCAATTTAAGGAGTGGGAACTTGCAAAGCAAACAGGACATTAGAGGAAAGGGCAGCAGGTAACAGCACATTGGCAATAGGCGGGGTTTCGTCTCCGCTTGACAGTTTTGTGGTAGCCGAAAGTTCAGTTCTCCGAACTAACTTTTGTGCTAAATAGCCCGCCTTCGGCAATACCAGAACTTTACCTGCAACCCTAATAGTTGCATCCAAAAAAAAATCTAATAATTAATTGAATCGAATTATATCTAAAGAATTTATAATAATGAAAATGAAATTTATTTATTTATTACTGATTGTCATGCCATTTTCTTGTCGCTCTCAATCGCAAGACAGAGAGTCAAAAATGGACGTTGGTGCTATCAGATTTGACCCAAAAACGGATAATTCTAACTTCTTCTTGTGCGATTCCACAAAAATTTATGAGTATTATAATTTCGAAACAAAATATTTGGGTGAAAAAGTAGCGTTGAAAGATACTTTATTTTATATGTTCAAATTGAATGGCACATACAAAAATGTTAATGGCATCATTACAATTCGATTCGTTGTGAATTGTAAAGGTGAAACAGATAGATTTAGAGTTAAACAAGTTGACACCAACTACAAGGAAATTATATTTTCAGAAAAATTGGTAGCTCATCTTTTAGCCATAACAAAACAACTTGACAAATGGCAACCAGGAAAAAGAGATGGCAAAGCTATTGACAGTTACGTTCACGTTAATTATTTATTTGAAAATGGCATTTTAAAACATATCACACCATGAAAAAAAGTAGTAGCATTCTGTTTTTAATTTCTTTACTATTATCAATCAATGCAACAAGTCAACCCAATTGTTATTACTACTATCCAGAAGGTAGTAGGTGTAGAGAAGCCTGCCTTATGTCTGAAAAGGTATTAGAAAAACCGCAAGGAAGTTGGCAGTCACAACAAGGTTTAGACAGTTTATTGGTCTTATGCCCAAATTTTGCCTACGGCTGGCAGCAAAAATCTATACCCTATTTAAAACGGGGTGATTATGCTTCCTGGAAAAAATACCTTGACAAAGCGGTTGAACTCGACCCCAAAGGCTATTTAGGGTATAGAGCAGGTTGTTTATTTGACATACTTCGTGATTATAAATCTGCCTTATCAGACCTTGAAAGATTAGAGCAACTAACAAATAGCAAAATTTTAGGCATGAACGCAGGTGGAGACTTAGATTTACGAGTCATTAAGGCACTCTGTCAACGTGAATTAGGACAAATACAAAATTGCTTAAAAACATTTGAAGAAATGGTTCTCCTAAATGAACAAAAAAAGCAAATTGGTATCTATGAATATCATTATTACGGAACAACCTTGTTTCGATTAAAGAAGTTTGATGAAGCACTTATCATGTTCGAGAAACAATTAACACAAAACAATAAGTTTGCGGATACTCATTACTACATGGGTTGTATTTATGAAAATCAGAATAAGATTGAGGTCGCAAAGAAATATTTTATAGAAGCTGAAAAAAACTATAAACTAGGATATTTTAACAACGATGCTTACGACATCACTTTGCCAGACCAGATATACTTGAAAAATATAACCAACAAGCTAACCAATTTGAATAAGTGAAACAAGGTCAATTTATAAAAGGGCCAGCAGGTAACAGCGGTCTTGCGCCATTGCCGTTTACTTACTAAAATTCAATATTTCGTTTCTCATTTATTATTATCTTAGCAGGACAAATTAACTTCCCTTACTCGGCAACAGCGAAAGGCCGCGGAACGTTACCGGTAATTGTGGGACAACAAAAATGAAAATATCTTTTGACCTTGATGACACTTTGATTCCCGGGACCAAGCAGTTCAAGTCGGACAACTAATAACAAACAAAGACGAGTTATTCACATAGAACTTTCAAACGCTGACCTGGACGCAGAACTCAATTGGGCAGAAAAAGCCAACGCCTAACACAGGTCTTGCTCCATTTTTTGCTTGTTAACGCTCAAATGTGTAAATTTAATCTAGCAAAAAACAGCAAGTAGCTGCAAACCTTTATGTGCAATGCCTATGAGGATAACATTCATAATATTAATAACACTGTTGACAAGAACAACCTTTGCTCAATGGACAAATCTTACTTCCGGGACATCGGAATGGTTAAGAGCTGTTTGGTTTACTCACGCAGACACCGGTTTTGTTGTTGGCTTTAACGGCAAAATTATTAAGACCGTTGACGCAGGTGTAAATTGGATTCCGCAGACTTCAAACACGACAAATCATTTGCAGGGTGTTTTTTTTATTACATCCTCGACAGGTTGGGCGGTGGGCAATGGCGGGACAATTATCAAAACCACTGATGGTGGCACTAACTGGACTTCTCAAACTTGTCCTATTAACAACGCAATATTACATCAGCCTTTTTTTCTTGACCCAAACAATGGTTACATTGCTGGAGAAAGCGGAGCCTGCTTAAAAACAACTAACGGAGGTTTGACTTGGACAACCATGACAATTACTTCTGGTAATGGTAAGGTCTCGTTATTTTTTAATAATCTAACTACTGGCTACATTTCTGGTCTTGGTTTCGCAGACGCAATAATAAAAACAACAGACGGCGGCTCGACTTGGTCTAATGTTTATTCAAACAACGTAGAAGAGTTTAGTTCAATTTGTTTTACGAGTGCTAATAACGGATTTGCCGTAAGTAGTCAAACAGGAAAAATTGCATCAACCAATAATGCAGGTTCTTCTTGGAATACTCAATCCTCTGGCGCTTCAAGTTTATATTCAATAAAATTTCCATCAACATCAACTGGTTTTGCAGTTGGCGGTTTCCCAAGCAGTAGCTCAATAGTAACAACAACAAACGGCGGCGTTAGTTGGTCACCACAAATTTCAAGTACAACTCAACCATTGTTTGGTGTATTCTTCGTAAATAATTCCCTTGGCTATGCGGTCGGACAAAATGGTGCTATAATAAAAACAACAAATGGCGGAGTTGGAATAAAAGAATACGAACAAAATGATTTATTTTCTGTTTATCCAAATCCTTGCAACAATAACTTTTCTATCGTATCGACAATTCCAGTAAATAAAATAAAGTTGTTTGACAGTAACGGTAAATGCGTTAAGGAACAAATGACGTTTGACAGTAAACCAATAGCTACTTTTGACCTAGCAAACGGTATTTATTTTCTTGAAATCACTTCTGACAAAGGGACTGCAAGAAAAAAACTTATAATACAAGCGGACTAAGGCTCATTCACATAACACGCGGCAATTGCGAAATTTGGCGGACTCCAAGTTTTTTGTTTAAAATTTGCCCGCCAACGGCGGAATGTTTATTTTTACTTTAAACAAAAAAAGAGGCGGCGTAAAGCAATTAATAAAGTTTGGTTGGTTTAAACACAGGATTCTACGAAAGCCAAACTGCGCAAGCCGCAAAACGTCAGGTTGTGAAAAAACTCAAAAGAAATGGCTGAGAATCGCTTAAATGGAATTTGTTTAGTGCAGGTATCCGTATGAAAAAATTCGTAACTTAGTTTTTCACAGGCTGATGTTATGTGCAAAAAGCATCAGACATTCGACAAATATGAGGAGACCCAGGCCTAGTACAAAATCAATTCAAAAAGCTCTTCAGACACTTGAACAAAATAAAATTCTTGAAAAAAGGCGCCGGAGACTTTACAATCGTAAATACAGGAAAAGTTTCTTTTTTATCTCCGTATGGGTCGGACGATTATTATATTTCAGCTTGTTTGTTATAGTATGTTCGACACATGAAATAATCAACACAACAAGACAAGAGGTTTTAAACAATTGTGAAATAGAGGAATATCAGGCCCACTCAAGGCGAGGCTCTTATCAAGTTACAGAAGTCTCTCTTGAAACCCAATACGGACATTACTTTGCTAAATTAATTAATGTCGATTTACCTAAATTGGTAACAGGCGATACCGTAATTATAGTTCGCAACTATTACGGAAAACCAATTTATTTCACTCAAAAATCCTGGTCACTCATGTATGGTTTGACAAATAATTTGATTTTTTATTCATTCATTTTATTTCCGACATTTGTTTCGTTCTTCTTCAATGACGGCCTTGACCGCTTTACCGACAAGCTATTATTATTAATTTGGGCAGCGGACGTTATAGCGATTAGTCTTTATTTCCTGACCAGCTTTTAGTTGACGTTCGCTTTCAGCAAACAACACCAAGCAAGCGCATGCGGCTGGACAACAAGGGCTTCGGCTTATATTAATGCCTGCTTCGCAGACAGTTTTTTTCCGCCGCGGCGGATTGCCTCCGCTAAAAAACATGTATCTTCGTATGTAAGTTTGGTGCGGGTAGACAGATGAATTTTCATAAAGCCGCCTGCGCCTGCTTGGAAAACGTTAGCTGCAACCCACGTGGGATATTCTAAAAGGACACATTTACTTCCGACTTTTTCCGCTCGACGATTATTGCCAACAAGAGCAACACTTTTTTACGTTGAGAATAAGGACAATATTTATCATTGCCTACACAAAATTCGGACTTACTTTTACAACTAAAAAAGCATCATGAAAAAACAAAATGGATTTGTATCAAATGTTCTTGAAGACGGAAGCCTTCAAATTTCACTTACCGACAACAGCTTTATTATGGCTACTGTTGACAAACTACATGGAAAAGTACCAAGCCTTGAAGAAGTAAAAAAATTATCAGGTAAAAATATAGACTACATTGTGACAAGAAGTATAGCGAGACATACTGTTCTTATTGAAATATAGGCGACAATAGTTTTAGTCGTTCAAAGTGTTCATGCGAATTCCTACGTTAGTCAGTAGACACTTTGAATACCTATACAATGTGGGCTTCAGCTAACACCAAGCAAGCGCAATGCGGCGGACTCGGTCATCGCTCGCATACAAAATCAATTTCCCATTCGGGAAATTTTATTTGCGACTCGCTAAAAAACATTTGTATCTTGAAGCAAGCATTTGTAAGTATAGACAGATGAGGCTCCGAAACCCGCCCGAACGCCTAGTCCCGCAAAAGTTATTCTCTCGGAAGAACTTTCATCATAATCATAGCAGTTAGCTGGTTGATTACTGATTATTCCAATCAAAACGCTTTATTAATTCCAATTACCCATCTGAATTGAACATAATTTGTTTCTTCAAATGGTAAACGGTTAATAAAAATTGGTGCATCAAAACGAATGGTTAATGGTTTAACATCATACAACGGCCCCCAACGCACAATGCTCAATGCAATGCCTGCTCCGGCATCTGCCATCACATCACTCATTACATTGGCTTTTCCCGGAACATTTGTATTAATGATACCTGCATCAGCAAATAAATACGGATTAAGTTTAATGCTGTTTTTTAAAAATTTAGGATTTAATTTTTTAAGTAATTTACCAAATTCTATTTCTGTATTAATTGCAGCTCCAGTGGTTCCTTTGTAATTAAAACTTTGTGTGCCATCAGAATTTGTTTGTGCCAGCAAATAACCCGAGTAACCTCTTAAACCAAGGCCTCCGCCTGCATGAAAATGATTTGTTACATTACCGAAACCTCCCCAGTTAGGCGGAATGATACCCATGCTTCGGGTATATTTATTGTCCATTAATTCTTCATTGTTGGCTCCGGCCACATAAAGCATGCTCTCACTTGGTAAATTTTTGCCGAAACCAATTTGCGCAAATACCCTCGTGTTAACATCAATTTTCCCTAAATTATTTTTATTAATGGTAGTGATGCTTGCAGCACTGTAATCAAAATCATTTGTAAATGCACTGCTTCGTAAGTTAATGTTAATATTGCCTGTTCCTTTTTTGTATTTGTAAACATGATCCATTCCAACATGAATGGCTGAATTTAGTTGGCGATAGCTCCATTCATTATAATTAATTAAATAAACCAAATCCTGCGGCATATCTCGCCACATGGCTTTTAAGTGTGCGTAATATCTGCTTTTGTCATTGTTGCTTTTCTTTTCAAAACCAAGTGTGCCACCGTCCAAACCGTCTAAGCTTTTTAATTGCAAGTACACGTTTGATTTTTTAATGTACCTGTTTAAGTTTGTTTTATAATTAAATAAAAAACTTATTTTGTTATAATCATTAATCCCAAATTGTTTATCCGTTATTGGTTGAATCAAATTTTTGTTAATGCTGCTATCCATGTAACTTCTACCAATACCGGTGCTAACCCATACACCTAAATCAAAATTGTGTTTGATGGTTAAATAATCGCCGCTTAAAAAAGCTCCCATTTTAACTCCATCATAACCATTGTACCAAAGACTGGGCCTGATACGCAAATCATACTGTTTCCAATTGGGTGGGTTGTAAATGTGATGATCAAAACGCAGATTTATTTTTTTTCGTTTAATGTTATTGGTCATATCAACATCTGCCATGCGGTACGACGGATCAATGATCACATTTTTTATGGCACTTCCAATGTTAACAGTTGCAGTATATGTCGGTTTTAATTTAGGTCCCCAGCCAATCCAGCGGGGTAAGGTATTGGCTTTGGTTGGTTTTTCGAACCAGGTGTTTGGAATGTTATAATGATGTGCGCTATCATTTTTATCTATTACTACAAAATCAATCGGCATTTGCATACTGCCTTTACGTTTAAAGGTGATAGCGTAATTGCCGTTTTTGATGTTTTTTATTCTGCCTATTTTGTAGTCAATGGTTTTGGAGGTTTCTATCCATTGGTCAAAAAACCAATTGAGATCAATGCCTGTGTAGCCAATGATGGAATTTCTAAAGTCTTCGGGGTAGGGGTGAGCAAATTTCCATTGATTAAAATAATGTTGCATGGCTTTATCAAATAGAGCTCTTCCAAGTACATACTCTAAATTCTTCAACATGGTAGCAGCCTTCGTGTATACTTGGCCGTAGCCCCCACCATGACGGATGCCACCATTGAAGTCATCGCTATGAGTGTTTAAAGTAGCTTCTTCGCCTCGTGTTACGTTTGTTACATAATAACTATTGTATATTTCATTATCAATCACGCGTTGCGGTTCGGTAAATCTTGCAGCATATTTATTTCTTGGCGTGCCTTCTATTTCAATAGGCCCATCAATAAATTGATAAGTATCTGCCGTATAAAATTGGGTAAAACCTTCATCTAAAAAAGCACGGTAATTTTCGTTGCTACCTACCATTCCCATAAACCAATTGTGTGTCATTTCATGCACAAAAAGGCTTCTGTAACCGGGGTCAGTTCCGCCGCATAAGGTTAACATAGGGTATTCCATGCCGTCTTGTGCATCTGCGCAAATCATTTTTGGGTAATGGTAAGGGCCAATGTTATAGGAGTTAACATCAATCACTTTCGCAATGTAAGCAGCGGCATTGTACCAACCTGCTGCATGAGGCTCCTGAACAAGCGCAATACATCTTACACCATTGGCATTTACTTCACCAATTCTATAATTTGGGTCGGCAGTATAGGCAACATCGTGCACATTAATGGCGCTAAACTTCCAGGTTTTTTTGGTTCCATCTTTGGCAATCACAACTGATGGTGGCGAATTAAATGGTTTCTTGAGGAAGTTACTGATGTCTAATTTTTTTCTTAAGTCTTCCGGTAACATTTCTGCTTCATTGGTCATTACACCTGTACCATCTGCAATGTAGTTGTTTGGTAAAGTTAGCTCCACATGAAAAGAACCATAATCTCCGTAAAATTCATGATCCATGTGCTGGTCGGTATTCCAGCCAAATTTAGCATCAATCACCGTAACGCGGGGGTACCAATGTACAATGTCGTAATGTTTACTTCCAAATGAATTAAACAGTTTCATGCGGTTGCGAATAGCTTCTTTATCAAAATAAGTTTTGAAATTAATTGTAAAGGTGGCTTGTTCGCCCGGCTTCAGAGGCTTAGCAAGATACACTTTTAAAATGGTGTTATCCAATTCGGTTTTAAGGTCCTGATTATTCATTTGAATGCGCTCAACCTCGGTACCTTTACCGGCATCGCGGTATTTACCAAATTTTAAATGATAATTGTTGTTTTTGTATAAGTCTGCAGCATATGAGTTTTTGGTTTGAGCATTGCTGTATAGATGAAAATAAACGAAACTGAGGGTGTAAGGGGAGTTATTCCAATAGGTCAGTTCTTCTTCGCCGCTGATAATATCAGTGCTATCATTTAAATTGGCTTTGATGTTGTAGTGTACATCCTGTTGCCAATAGCCTTCAATGGGTTTACGATTTTTCCAATAAAGCGGGTTGGTAACGCTTCGGTAATCTAAATACTCGGTTTGTGCAACTAAAAAGTTACAAATTAAAAGACTCAAAAAAAGGTAACGGATGCCCATGATTGATGATATAAAAACTAAGCCTAATTTACACTTAATTTAGGTTACTATGATTTAAAAAATCGGTTTATTTAATAATCAACTTTTGGGTGAAGGGATGTAATTTCAAGAATAACTCACTAGCATCAATCACCTCATCAATACCATTTTCCCAAATTCTTTAACGAAAAATTTATCGGCTTCGCTGGCTTTTTTATCCATATCGTTGCCATTTAATTTGGTAATTACTTTGTACAAGTATATTCCGTTGGCGAGCCTATCACCGAAATTATCTCTGCCATCCCAGGCATATTGAGTGATGTTGCGTCCAATTTTTAATTCGCCCAGTTCGGCTCTGGTAATTTCTTTTACCAATTTACCACTCACCGTCATTATCTGAATGGTAAAAACTTCCGGTATTTCACTGCCGGTTAACGTAAAAACAAAGCGGGTACTGTTATTAAAAGGATTGGGATAATTTAAAATTTGTGTAATGCTTGGCTGATTGTTTACTTCAAAATCAATGGTATAATTATTAAAACCACTTTTATTGTTACTGCGGTCTTTGGCTTTAATTTGCAAACTGTATTTACCGTCAACAGCTAATTGCGGTTGGTAGTTAATGGAGCAACTGTTTTTTGGTAGGTTAGCAGGTGTAAATTGTAAATTGTTTGCAAAAAACAGTCTGTTAAAGCTATTTTGATTGGGTTGTTTTAATCGCACTTCAAAACTGGCCGTATCGTTTAGCTCTAAAAATTTATTTTCATCTTTAAGTGTAATAAGTATTTTTGGTTTGGCCGACACTAAATCGCCGTTTAAAATGCGGTAACCGTCAAAGGTTACATCCAGTAATGGATTGGTAATGTCGCGATCTACCGTAAAATTATATCGGCCAATGTTGTTAAATTGATGTTGCTCTGTTTGGTACCTGTTATTGTAATTGGGATTAACATAAATCCAGAATTTATTTTTCCCAACTAATTGATAAGTGTTTAGTTTAACTGTGTCTAAGAAAATTTCACCTGGTGCAAACAATTTGCGTTTCAGTTTTTGTTGTTGCACAATTTTGTTTTGCTGGTTGTCTTCTAACCAATAGGTAACCACTAAACTATCCGCAAATGTTTTTTTGCCGATGTTTTCAATCGGGAATATAAAAGTGGTTACATCACCTTCCTGCAAATTAGTATTAAGCGCTTGAAATCCTTTTTTAGGATTAATGGCACATTCAGGTGCTTCGTCATATAGTACTTGCCAGCGTTTTAATTGAGGTGATGTACTGTTGACTCTGTCTTTTGTAAAAGCAATCAAGCGAATGTAAGGGTGTAAATTTGCGTTCACATAAGCTCCCAAATTTAAAATATCGGCACTGTCTTTCGGAAATGTTTGCAAGGTATCCACTTGTCCGTTTTTTTGAATGCCTATTAATTTTAACATGGTGGTATCACCCGGATTGTTTTCAAGTGCACTTACACGCCAATGCAAACTATTCCATTTATAGCTTGGTCCAATGGTTTCGCTTAAAATATAACCGCTATTCCATTTAGTTGTAATTGAGTCTTTTAATTGGATGACCGATGATTTTAGAGTGCCCCAAACTTCCTTGGCTTGCCCAATAGGCATTCCCTTTTTGCCAAATAAAATATAAGGTAGCGTATCGTTTACATTTCTGATGTTGCCTGCACCGTAACTCTCGAAGGCGTTGAATAAATTATTGCTGTAAAAACGTTTTTGTGCATCTAATAATGTATATGCGAGAATGTAGGTGTTGTTAGGTAAGGTCGTTAAAAAATTCTCCAAACTATTTTGCCAACCTCCAAAACCACAATAGTTGCCACTTCCAAACGAGTAAACACTTAAAATTTGATTACTCACACAAACGCAGTTGCTGTATGTACCGGGTCCGGAGGCAGGCCAGTTCACACTAACTACTTCATGTGGTATGCCTGATACAGAATCAAACACTGCAATGTTCCAGCCATTAGGCGCACAGCCCCAACTGCTCATGGTGAGGTTGTTATAAAACCAATTAATGCTAATGCCCTCTAAAAACGGTGGAACACCATTTCTGCATTGTATGCTGTGTTTGTTGTTTTCAAATACAAACTTGCGAAGGTTTCTTTTAAATTGAGTGAAACGATAGGTGTTGTTTTTAAATTGAAAAAAATGAGCCTGACCCCAACCGCTTTTATTAGCAATTGTTTGGAAGCTGCTTTCTCGCCAATTAAATTTATCAACGGGTGATAGACTATCCTTGCTTACTCGCCAATAATAAACGGTGCTGTCTCCATAAGGCAAATTCACGGACCATTCAACAACACCACCACTACTTGGTATGACTGTATTGCTAATCGGGTTTAAAAATGTGTCTGTTGTATCTAATTGAAATCTGTAATTAAAGCTTGGCGCAAACGGATCGCTGGTACTGGCTTTTAATGTCATGGTAGTACTTAACGGAACAACCGCATATTTGTATGGGTAAACGGGAATAATATCGCCACCACTAATTAACATGTCTATTGTGCCAATTGTACTATTGTTGTTTTTAGTTACTTCGGTGTTTTCATTAAAATAATCAAGTGTGATTTTAAATTTATTAAGCCCAATGCCCCGGTTAAAATCCAAGGCTGTAAATACTTTTAAACTGTCTTTATAAAAAGGTGCCTTAACACGTTTAAGAATTGTTATTGAATCGTTGTTTGGAAACGTGCGTGTTATTCTGACAAAAAAACTGTCGGGTACTGCCTTACCTAAATTTTTGTGTTTTATAAAAATGCCAATTGAATCAGGATAAACGTTAGTTGTTAAAGTTACGTCATTGTTTTTAATACTGTAATCTGGCAAATTGCCACAAGTAATTTTGAGCGCAGGGTCGCCATTGAGCGCCATGTCGAGCGCAGTAAACTGAGTTAATTCATCGCCTAGAAAAGTTGCGTTTGTTATGGCTTCTTGCATCATGTCGCCAATGCCTTGATTATAGCGTGTTGCCGTGAGTGATTTGTAAAAATTCCAGGTGAAATTATGTAAAGCATATGGGAATCCTAACGAGGATGTGGCAATAAATGCTATACTTCCTTTTTGTTTTGTGAAAGTATAGCGTTCGGAAACACTTCTTCTGCCAAATACATACATATTTCCTGAATAACAAGAATTGGAGATGAGCAAAGGATATTTACCTACATTATTATAAACTGTTGGATCGTCTATCGCTTGATCAAATCCTTGTTCAGAACCATGTCCAAAAAAATTAATGACCGAAGCTCCGTTATTAATAGTTTTTATAATACTATCGCTGATGTTTGTTTGAATAGGTGCAGTCGTGTTTTTTTGATAGGTATATACTTCACCGCCAATGAGGGTGTCTTTAAACATACTTTCATAAGTACTCATGTAACCGGCTATCAAATTTGTTAAAGTTGGATTATCACCGCCAACAAAATGCAGACCTCTTTTTTTCCAATCGGCGAGTCCGGAGACTTCGTGTTCTTGCACTTTTTGCAAGTAATCAAGTGCTTCTGTATTATTAATGGCAGGGAAACGACCTATAGGAATTTCTGGTCTGGATGGATTAGCACTTGGACTAATACCTGCCACCAATAAAGCGTCGGAACTTGGTATACCCATGGTAGGTATAAAATTTTGAGTTTGATAGGCTGCAACTAAATCTTCTTTTTTAATGCCTTTACCTAGTAAGAATACATATTTTGGTTTAGCAGGTAAACTATCAATTAAGTATCGAACAAAGTTTTTAATTGCTACCGGGTGTTTGTTTGTTCCAAACGCAAATTGCTCATATAATTCATCAATGTTGGCATCTATCACCTGGTAACTGCCGCCCGCAATGCTCTGTCTGTATTGCTTATAGGCTAAAGCTGCAGGCTTGGTGATGTTATGATAAATTAAAACATAAGGATTTGTGGCGTTCGAATTTTTGAAATTTGAAAATGGATTATTTTGATTTACATTTACTAATTGTGTTACAAGTTTTACAGCATCCTGATTAGCAACAACAATTTTTTTATTGTCGGGTCCGTTTGGAACAATTAATTTTAATTGATTGCTTGAATGAAGAACTGCTGGGATTTTTTTGAGGTTTGTAATATCATAGCACATTACCAAGGTGTTGGTTGAAGAGAAATTAATGAAATTATAAAATTGTTTCGTTCCTGAATTGCCATTGTGTGAAATCCATTCGTGATAATTAGTTGAGTTAAGATTGAGTTGTTGCGGATAAGTATAACTAATATAGTGGAGCATAGTACTATTGTTAAATGCGGAAAAGGACGGGTTTGCAACGGAACGGATAAAAAGTTGACTTAATGAATTAAAGTTCTGATTGGTTACGGTGAAGTTTTGCAAAAAAGGTTGATAACTAAAAAATGAAGTATCCTTTAATACAATGGAAGTGCCCGATTGATTGAGGTAACCCGTTTCGATTTGATGATCAATCTGCCCGGTATTTTCTTTACTAAATCCTGCAAAGGCAAAAGATAGGAATGTGGGTAATGGTGTAGTGGTGTAAATATTTAAAGGACTAAAATTGGTGCTTATTAAAGCTCCTTTATTAAATCTAAGACCATACCCTTCATTTTGTGTATACCTTGGATCACTCGCAGAAAATGGATAATGGTTAACGGCGTTATAAGAATCAACCGGTTTAAAAACTTTATTTGAATAAACATAATTAGCAGCAGGATAGCTTGCCCATGATGTATCTGTTTCAATTGTGAAACGTAGTTTGTTGTTGGAGGAGTTGGTTGTTAGAAAGGCATAAACCGTGTCGTTAAAAATAAACTGATAACGATTTGGCAGGTAGTTAATATTAGTGTAAATAAGTGAATCTAAATTGGCATCCTGAATATTTAAATAAAATTGAAGGAAATCCCCTGTGTTTATTTTGTTATCGCTTTCCCCACTGATGTATAATGGTTGTTCTTTTCCTGCAAAAAATAGTTGGAAATTTTTTGGATTAAGTGTACTGAGATTAAATTTGCCAGCTAAAACCGCAGAATCAATTTGATAAATGCCAGATGAAGTAATTGGAAATTTATAATAGATTTGATTTGTTTTTACCCATGCATTGTATGCTTGAGCAGATGTTTTTATTGATAAGAAAAGTAGTGTAATAACGATTAGCAGCTTGCCTTTTACGTGCATTATGCTTAAGTACTCAAAAGTAGTTTTTGATACTTCAGCAATTAATTTAGCTCGATAAATGGCTTTGCGCGTAATCATTTTTTCATCTTATCAATGCTTATTTTAAGAGAGAAAATATGTGAATAAAGAGCTATTGAGCGATCGCCAATATCAGTTAGTGCGTAATCTAAACTAAATAACTTGTAATTTAAACCAAGTCCAAAATTAAATTGGCTGGTAGTAATATACTGAGTTGCTGCCGGGTTTAATTGTTTTTGAATATTTCCAAATCCGCCCCTTAAATAAATAAGATTTTGATACCCAAGCTCCAAACCTATTGCCGGTTCCATGCTCCATGTATTAGTTTTTACTACTGTGTTACGCCTCCCATCAAAAGTATTAATGGCATTAATTTCAGTTAGTACTGAAAATCTGTCTTTATAAAAACGATATTCTTTGGCAGCTCCTAAAATTACTTTTGGTACAGTAATCTCAACATTTGAATTTGGAACTTCATTGCCTGTAGACTGGAGTGTGGCAATGTCTTTTTCACTAAGATTGTAGCTCCATGCATTGTAGGTTCCGGTAATATCCCTGCCCATTGCAGCAAACCTAAAACCTTTATACTCATAATTAGCGCCTATATCTAAACCAAAGCCCCACGCCCCACCAAAACTTCCTAAACGCCTTCTGATTAATTTAAAATTACCACCTATGTCAACACCTTTTAGTTGTTGAATTTTTCGGGCATAACTTAAAATACTGGCAAAATCCACGGCATTAAAAGTTGTAATTCTATTGTAATCAATGTTCCCGTTAGCGTCAATTAAGTCAAGCGTGTTAGGAATGTTATCCACTCCAAATCTCAATAAGCTGATAGCCCCGGTGCTGATGCTGTCAATTTTTAGTGAAGCTCCTAAGTAATCATATTTGGCAATGCCTGCAAAGTATTCTGCATGCATTAAACTCACATCAAGGTTACTTTTTTGTTGTAATAAGCCTGCGGGATTCCAATAACCGGCATTAACGCCAGAAACACTGGCAATGTTGGCATTTGCCATTGCTAAGGATCTGGCCCCGACACCAATATTTAAAAATTCGTTACTGTATTTTCTAACCTGTGCGGAAAACGAGTGGAAAAATAAAGTACATGCTATGAGGAAAATATGACGCATTTTGTATTCACTAAAGTTACAAAATTAAACGTAAAAAAAGGTATTTTATTTTAGCCTCAGCTAATTTTTATCGAATTACAATCACATGTCCTTTGAAATTATTTTCAGAGCCATCAATGCTGGAGTTTACTTTTAATTTCCAATAGTACACATTTCGCATATTACTGTCATCCGAGCTTCCATCCGCAGTCCAGCCTTCATCGGGGTTAGAAGTTTTAAAGATGCGCTGGCCCCATCGGTTAAAAACTTCAAAAGAATAACTTCCATCTTGCCAGCCCGTGCCGGTTGGTTTTAATACATCGTTAAGGTTATCATTATTTGGCGTAATGGCATTCGGCACCCACACAGTGAGGGGTTCTTCAACGCAAATAGTTTTATTTACGGTGTCTCTGCAATTTTTAGAAGAAATGCCAATTAGTGTGTATTTTTTACATTCAACTTCACTAAAACGTGTAAAAAAAATACTTTTAGTACTTATGAGTTGATTCATTTCATTCAACCAGAAGTAGTTTTGCGCATCTCCTTCGGCAAGGAAAGTTACGTTTTCGGCGTTTAAAAGTGTTAGCCGCTTGGGTTCAGTTGCAATTGAAATAACCGGCTTAGGAAGTACGTTAATATGGGAAGTGTAGGTGAAGTTTGTTTTGCAATTGTTGGAGTCGGTTACACTTAATTTCACATTATAAAGTCCAGCATTATTGTAACAATAATTCACCTTATTGCCTGTCATTTCAGATGGCCTGTCCCCAAAGTTCCATATGGCATTTGAGCTTTTTAAGGTAGTATTGATAAACTCTGTACAAAAAGTTTCGCATCCACTTTGTGAACTTACATTAAATGTTGGAATTATTTTTGGATGTAAGTTGATGTTGATTATCTTAATAGCTTTTGGGCTGCCACAACCATCAGTTACTTCCAAAGTAAAAGTTGGAATGCTTATGTTTTCTACAAAAATGGAAGGTGTTGTTTGATTACCGGGTAACCAGTTGTAATTATAATTTCCATTGCCACCAGTAATTGTTGGGCTAATTTGCGCCGTAGTACCTGGACATATACCTGAGTTACTGGAATTGATATTGATCTGAATCATAGGATTCACATTAACTGTTACAACGTAAGCAGGCAGAGTGCAACCATTGGCATCATAAACGTTTAAACTATAGGCTGTCGTAACATTTGGATTAACGCTAATTACTGGCCCGACTAAATTACCGGGCTGCCATTGATAGGTGTAATTACCGGCACCACCTTGAGCAAAGCCTTGTATAGAAGTTGATTGACCAATACATATGTTTTGAGGTGATGAGGCAGAGAAAGAGTAAACTGCAGGTTGAGTTAAGTTAAGTGTAGTGGTTGCCGGGCAGCCCAAGCCATCTATAACCTTAATAATTTTAAATCCGGCACACAGATTCCCAACGGGGTTAAGGTTTGTTGTTGAAGTACCTGAAACGCTGTATGTAATTGGCGGTACGGCATTTTGTACATTTAAATTAACCGCTCCATTGCAATTATTGTAACATAACACCGGAGTAAAATTAATAACGCTTACACTCACAGTGCTAAGGTTTCCAATAAATAAATTGGAACTGTCCTTGCAATTATTAAGGTCTTTTACTACCAAGGTGTATATACCTGAACTTAGATTTGAAATGGTATTTCCGGTTGAACCAATTGGGAATAACGTGTATTGATAAGGCGCTGATCCTCCTGTGACTTGTATGGTTGCCGCTCCATCTGCAGCACTACAGTTTTCGGATTGGGTAATTGGGGTAACTGTTAATGCGTTTAAAGAGGTGATTGTAACCAAACTTTTAGTCACACAGGCACTTCCGTCTTTTACAGTTATTGTGTATATACCTGGAGCTACATTGCTGATTTGGGATGAGGTAACGCTGCCATTTGGATTCCAAGTATATGTATATGGGGCAGGAGCATTTGATACAGCAACCGTTGCGGAAGCATCAGTTTTTCCGGGACATGTTGCAGGAGTAATTGAACTATTAATTATGGGTTGTGGTGATTGAATAATGTTTATTGTATTATTTACAACGCAACTATAGCTGTCTCTCGTTGTTATTGTTGCAACGCCTGCGGAAATATTATTAGCAGTTGAGCCCATGGCAGGAATTCCATTTACAGTGTATGTGTAAGGTGATAAACCTCCGGTAGACGTTAACACGGCAGAGGTAGTGCCACCAAAACAAGTGATAAATGTGTTGTTGGTAATAGAGCTGATTAATGATGGTTGCGAAATGCTAAAAGACGTTGTATAACCACAGCTAAGTGCATCTGTAAATGAAATGGTGTGGTTTCCTGCACCTATTGGCCCGGATGATTGAGCGCTGCTGCCATTGCTCCAGGTGTAACTGATTGGTGGAGTGAAATTACTACTTGGTAAAATAATTGCCTGTCCGTTATTAGTTCCAAAACAGGTAACTTGCGTTGAGGTTAATATGGCACCGGATGAAGTGTAGGGGTTAACCACAGTGTATGGATTTGTAAATGAACAAGCACTGGTTAGTAAAATAACATTGTAATTTCCTACTGGTAAATTAGCAAGTGTACCTGAGTTGGCACCAGTCACAATTGTTGCAAGAGTACTGGTGTTGGATGGATTTGTAACCATTACTGTGTAAGGTCCGGTAGCAAAAGAAATACTGAAGTTTGTGGTAGCTAAATTTAGAGAACAATTAAAGGTGGAGGTTGGAGCAATGAAGCAGGATTGTGATCTTAATTGAGTTAAAATCATGAGAGAACCCAGAAGAAATTTGATGTAATTTAGCTTCATTATAAGGTAAAGTTAAGGCTTTTTTTAAAGGTTATTTTTTCTTTTTTTTATATGGTTAAATTTTTTACATAACCGGTCAATTCAAATTTTGGTCGAAAATCAAATTGAATTATGTTTAATGATTTGTTAATTAGGTTAAATTAGTTTATATTTACGTTATGAAGGTTTTGAGTTTCATTTGTTTATTTATAATCAATAGTTCAATTTTTTCGCAGACTGGTGATTTATCGCAAAAGGTATCACAAAAAACGATTTTGATTTTTCCAGAAATTACCACTGCAAATTTGGCTGAGGTTAGTGCAGTAATTTTATCAGATGAATTAATTGATCATGCCATTTATGTACAAGGTGGGCACAATGTTATGTTAATTGATTTTAATCCAAATGCCTTTAATTTACACTATGGCGAGGCTTTAAAACGATTAGATCCTGTTTTTGGCATGAGTAAAATATTGTTCAAATCTCCAATTGTTTACGATGAAATAATGGGCTCTTTGACTAAAATTCCACACTCAATAATAAAGTAAGAGAATGAAAAGATTTAGTTTAATTTTTTTTATCATACTTACTAAACTGTCGGTTGTATCTCAAGTCGTCAACTATAACATGAATACAAGTACACAAACAGTGCCTTGTGGAGGAACATTTAATTTTTTTGATTCCGGAGGAAGTGGTGGGAATTACGCTAATAATCAAAGTTTTTCTGTAACACTTGTTGCAGGTACGCCAGGGCAATGTCTACAAATAACTTTCAGTAGTTTCGCAACAGAGGGGTGTTGCGATTTTTTAACAATTTATTCAGGGAATTCGACTGCCGGAACTAATTTAGGTTCATTTTCTGGAACAACAATACCTCCAGTGGTTACAAGTACTGGGGGAAGTTTGTTTATTGTTTGGTCATCTGATGGGTCTGTTGTGAATTCAGGCTGGCAAGCTGTTGTTCAATGTGTTGCATGTCCGCCACCACCTCCGCCTTCCTATTTGATGAACGGCACTAATGTTACAATTCCTTCTTGCCCTTCACCAACAAATTTGTTTTACGATAGCGGTAATATCGGAGGAAACTACGGCAATAACGAAAATTTCACTAAAACATTTACAGCACCTGCAGGTAGTTGTTTGTCTTTTACTTTCGGTAGTTTCTCAACAGAGACTTGTTGTGATCGTTTAAGGATTTTTGACGGACCTAATGGAGCTAGTCCTTTAATTGGTACTTATGCAGGTACAACAGGACCTGGCGTAGTTAATTCATCTGGAACATCTCTAACATTTAGTTTCACTTCAGATGGATCTATTGTAAATTCTGGTTGGACTGCCACTCTCAATTGTGTTTCGGGATGTAGCGGTATGCCAATGGCTGGAACTACACAAAGTTCAACTGCTGCGGGTTGCTTAATTGTTGGCTCTCCTGTAACTCTATCAGTCAGCGGATCAGCATTTGCCTGTGGGTTAACTTATCAATGGCAATCAGCACCTGCATTAGCAGGACCATGGTCAAATATTTTGGGAGCAACGGCTGCTACATATACTTTTAATTTTGCAACAAATACTTTTTATCGAAGAATCACTGCTTGTGGGTCTAATACCATAGCAAGTGTTGCAACTTCTGTAATTGCAGGAACGCCAACAGTGGCTTGTTCTTTATCAACCTACACTGCTGCCACAACTACATATAGTTTCGAAGTATTTGCAGGTACGCTTTTGCCAACAACAGACGACGTGTTATTTAATACTATCACTATGTTTGGTTTTCCATTTTGTTTTGGAGGTTCTCAATATTGGGGAGGTTATGCAGCTAGTAATTCATCTTTTGTTTTCGATGGAGTTCCATGTTTCCCTAACATCAGTTCCGGAACAGCTTTTGCATCCGGGGGAGCTTCTACAGGTTATGCAATTAATGGACCTGCGCCATCAAATAATCAAAGTGTTCCAATGAATGCCATTTTAGGTCCTTGGCATGATATTAATCCTAATCTTGGAGGAACTATAAGATATTATACAACCGGCGTTGCACCTAACAGAAGATTTGTTTTGTCTTATGAAAATATTCCCATGTTTTCTTGTGGGACATCAAGTCCTTCCATTTATTTCCGTGGCCAAATTAAAATTTATGAAACATCTAATATAATTGAGATCCATATTGGGAATAAGGGGGTATGTCCTACTTGGGATAATGGTCAAGCAATTATGGGATTGCATAGTTACGATGGTACCATTTATCGTCCGCCTGTTAACATGACCGCTCATAACGCTACGGCAGGTCCTCCTTACAATCAGTGGACAATGACAAACACTGCATATCGTTTTAATTCGCCATGCGCAGCCAGTGGCCCTTGTGTTGTACTTCCACTGGGTTTTATTAGTTTTACAGGTGAAAATCAAGAGAATAAAAATCAGCTTAACTGGAAGGTTGAGACTAACTCAAAATTTAATCGTTTTGTTATCGAGAGAAGTTTGGATGGAGTCACCTTTAGTAAAATAGGAAGCTTAAACGCCTCATCAAGAACCGAATACACCTATGAGGATGATGGCTTTAAACCATTTGTCATCAACTATTACAGGATTTCAGGAATTGGTAAAAACAACGAAATTTCTAAAACGGTCATTGTGCCAATTGGAAGTAAATCTGACGATTTTGAGATAGGAAACCTATATCCGAATCCAACTGAAAAGACTTTCGCTGTTCAAATTAATGCTAAATTGGTTCAGCCGGTTCAAATGAGTATTTGTAATGCCTTAGGTATTGAAGTTCATATGGAAACTATCACTACTCAGTTAGGTTACAGTACGCATCAATTTAAAGTTGATGATTTGCCCCCAGGTTTGTATATTGTTAAGTTTCAAAATAAAGAAAACCAAAAATTGAACGAGCAAAAGCTTGTAATTGGCAAGGGTCAATAGGTTTTTGTTAACATTTCCTTTAAAAAATCGCCTCCGTTTACCTTTAATTCAGTACGACAGCCTTATATTTGCAGTCTGTAGAATAATATGGACAATAATATACTTTTTGAAGGATTTGATGGAGAAAACGACCATAGAGACGTGGATAATATAACCCATGTAAGTGGGATGTTTAAGAATTGGTTTATTGATTATGCCAGTTATGTAATTTTAGAGCGCGCTGTGCCAGCCATGGAAGATGGTCTTAAACCGGTACAGAGAAGGATTTTACATAGTATGTGGGAGTTGGAAGATGGGCGTTACAATAAAGTTGCCAATTTAATTGGTAATACGATGAAGTACCATCCGCATGGAGACGCCAGTATTGGTGATGCATTAGTATCAATTGGGCAAAAAGATCTATTAATCGACTGCCAAGGTAACTGGGGTAATATTTTAACAGGTGATAGCGCCGCTGCTCCACGTTATATTGAAGCAAGATTAAGTAAGCTTGCAAAAGACATATTATTTAACCCAAAAACAACCAACTGGGGACAAAGTTATGACGGAAGAAATAAAGAGCCAATTACACTACCGGTGAAATTTCCATTATTACTTGCACAAGGTGTTGAAGGAATTGCCGTTGGCTTAGCATGCAAAATTTTACCACATAATTTTAATGAATTAATTGATGCTTCTATTCAAATTTTAAAAGGGAAAAAAGTTAGTATTTATCCAGACTTTCAAACAGGTGGAATTGCAGATTGCAGTGATTACAAGGATGGATTGCGCGGCGGTAAAATAAAGATAAGGGCTAGAATAAAGGAACTAAATGCAAAAGCATTGGTGATTTCTGAAATACCTTTTGGCACCACTACCGGTTCTTTGATTGATAGCATACTTGCAGCAAACGATAAAGGAAAAATTAAAATTAAAAAAGTTGAAGACAACACGAGTGAGAATGTTGAAATTTTAATTCACCTTCAGCCTGGTATCAGTCCTGATAAAACGATAGATGCCTTATATGCGTTCACCAATTGTGAAATGAGCATTTCACCGAATGCATGTATCATTGAAAATGAAAAGCCAAAATTTATTGGTGTAAGTGAAATATTAAAAATTTCCACACACAATACGCTGAATCTGCTTAAAAGGGAGCTGGAGATTGAGAAATTTGAATTAGAAGAAAAATGGCACTTTTCATCGCTCGAAAAAATATTTATTAAAGAAGAAATGTACATTGATTTTAAAAAGTACACTTCTAAAGAAACCTTGTTTGAGTATTTGTATGAGCGTTTTAAGTCGTTCAAGAAAAAATTGCTTAGAGACATTAATGATGATGATTTACAACGTTTAACACAAATTCCAATGATTAGAATTACCAGATTTGACAGCATCAAAGCTGAAGAGGTAATGAAAGAATTGGATGCTAGAATAGCGGAGGTAAAAAATCATTTAGAAAACTTAACTGACTTTGCGATTGAGTATTTTAAAAATTTGAAGAAAAAATACGGCGAAGGAAAGGAACGTAAAACCGAAACAAAACAACTCGAAACAATTATTGCTACGCAAGTTGTTTTAGCTAATGAAAAGCTTTATTACAACAAATCAGAAGGCTTTATTGGCACAAGTTTAAAGAAAGATGAGTTTTTATTTGAATGTAGTGATATAGATGATATTATTGCTTTTACCAAAGAAGGTAAAATGAAGGTGTTTAAAGTTGCAGATAAAGTTTTTGTAGGTAAAGATATCATCCACGTTGCAATATTCAAAAAGAACGATGAGCGTACTACTTATAACATGATATATCGCGACGGACCAAAAGGAATCACCTTTATGAAGCGGTTTAATGTGGTTGGTGTAACAAGAGACAAGGAGTACGATTTAACCAAGGGAACAAAAGATAGCTTCGTGTATTGGTTTACTGCTAATCCAAATGCAGAAACAGATAAGGTTATTGTTCATCTCAGACAAGTTACAGGATTAAGGAAACTTGAACTAGATGTTGATTTTAACGAGATGGAAATAAAGGCTCGTACCGCCGTTGGTAATATTGTAACAAAATACACGGTTAATAAAGTGTCCTTAAAGGAGAAAGGCGTTTCAACATTAGCAGGAGAAGATTATTGGTTTGATGAAAATACGCATCGCCTTAATAAAGAGGAACGTGGAACCTACTTAGGTAAGTTTAGTGGAGAGGATAAAATTTTAACCATAACAGCAAAAGGATTTTACCGACTTTATAATTATGATTTATTAAATCATTTTGATGAGGATATTATTTTAATTGAAAAGTTCATACCACACCAAATCATCTCATGCATTTATTACGACGGCATAAGTAAATGTTATTTTACAAAACGTTTCGAGCCCGAAAATCTTACCACAAAAACATTAATTGTTACTGAGGATGAAGCAAGTAGGATAGAATTAATCACAGTTCAGATTAACCCGGTTATTGAGGTTAAATTTTCGAAAGAAAAAGGGGTTCAATTACCGGATGAAACAATTAATCTTGCAGAGTTTAGTCCTTTGATTAACTTAAAGGCAAAAGGAAAAAAATTAAGCAGTTACAAGGTAAAGGAGATTAATTTAAAGGAACCCGAGGAAATTAAAGCTGCCAGAGCCTTTTTAAAAGACGATGAAGAGCGAACCGGTTTATCACCAATGGAATTGCACAGACGTGCCATGGAAAAATTAAACAATAAAGATTTATTGGATGGCGATGGGCAAATTACGTTTGATTTTTGATGTAAATTAATAATATGAAAAAAGCCGCAGAAGCGGCTTTTTTTATTTTATAACTTGAACCCAAATTATGCATTAGGATTTAATAATTTCCATAATTCTTAATAAATATGGAACTTTGGATGAATTAAAATTTTCACCATATGGGTGTAATAGATACAATTGAATTTAGCGACCACCAAGTAACAGCTTGGGGAGGTATGAAACTAATGAAAGACTTGCTAGATGCGAGCAAAATAAAAGAAGAATTAAGCAATCTACCTTTACCTGATAAGGGTTCTAATAGAGGCTATGAACCAACACAGATATTAGAATGTTTTTGGACAAGTATATGGATAGGCGCAGGAAGATTTAGCCACTCTGCTTATTTGCGCTATGATTATGTTCTCAAACAAATCTTTGACTGGAAACAAACACCATCACAAAGCACCTACAGTCGTTTTTTTAATAAGTTTGATTGGAAAAGAAATACCGAAACATTTGTTCCATTATTTCATTGGTTTTTTAATCAAATACAGTTTAATAATGTAACCTTAGATTTAGATAGCACCGTTATTACACGCTATGGCGAGCAACAAGGCGCAAAGAAAGGGTATAACTCAAAGAAACCCGGTCGAAATTCTCATCATCCCTTAATGGCCTTTATACCGGAGGTTCGCATGATTGCCAATGCTTGGATGCGACAAGGAAATACAGGAGCAACAAGTAGTGCGAAATTATTTTTAGCAGAAACCTTAGACATATTAAGCAATAAAAAAGTAGGCTTAGTGCGTTGCGACAGTGGTTTTTATAGTCATGATTTTTTGCGTGAACTAGAAACAAAAAAACTTAACTATGTGGTAGCCGTAAAATTTTATACAACCATAAAAAAAGAACTGCGAAGTTTAACCAATTGGATAAGTATAAAAGATGGAATTGAGATGTGTGAGTTTATGTATCAATCAACTGATTGGAAAACCCCACGACGAATGGTTGCTGTGAGAAAAAATAGTACTAAACTAAAAAAAGCAACCGGCAAATTATTATTGTTTGACGACCAAATACGAAACTATCGTTATAGTGTTTATGTAACAAACTTAGATTTACCAGCTGAGCAAATTTGGGAGATGTATAAACAAAGAGGCGATGCTGAAAACAGAATCAAAGAGTTGAAATATGATTTTGGATTAGAAACATTTTGTTCAAACAATTTTTGGGGAACTGAGGCTGCATTTAGAAGCATTTTAATGGCGTATAATCTAATGGCATTGTTCCGTCAAGTGTTGCTAAAAAGCAAGTCACAAGCCACTTTGAGTACTTTACGTTTTAAATGCTTTGCATTAGGAGCTTGGATTACTAAACATGCCAGAATAACGACCCTAAAAATAAGTGCAACAGGTGAAAAACGAAGATGGTTAGATGCTCTTTTTGATACTCTGCCTAAAAATACAGCACCTTATGTTTTTTCTAATGCATAATCTGGGTTGAATTTATTTTGGACCTCCTTGGGCACTTTTCATTTTTTCTTTAAATACTTTGTAGTTGGTTACTTTGTAACCTGCCGTGTCAACTGCAAATGTTTTATCGTCAATTGCCGTTGTAAGTACCTCATTGGCTTTGTTTGTAACAGTCATTGACATACCCATTTGGTTTTGCTTATATGTCGTTTCAAGCGGAAATCCGGTTAAACCTTCTAAGTTTGGTCCCATTCCTCTGCCACTTTTAGTTGATGGTTTTTTAATTTTATCAGTGAACCAAACAATGGCTGTGTCTTGTTTTCCATCTTTTTTTGTATTGTAAACAAATGCTTTGGTTGCTTCGAAACCGGCAATCATTTTTTTGTCAGTTGTTACAACTATTTTAGGTTTAGGTTTATTTTTATCCTCTTTAGCGGCAGCTTCTTTTTCTTCAGCTTCAGACTCAGCTTTGGTCATGTAAAACCCTGATTTTTCACCCATAACTTCTTGTAGCATAAATGTTTTTTCGCCATCGTTAGCAACAGTCATGTTATACATCATACTAGATAGTTCCATTTTCATTTTATCTCCTTTGATGTAGGTGGTTGACTCCATTTCGCCAAATGCTGCTTGATCAGCTGGCAAGCCTTCAACAGAAACAGCAGATTTAATTGTGTAATTATCTTGAGCGATAGCAAAGGAGCTTATAGCCAAAGATGCAAGTGTGATGATTGTTTTCATTTTAGTTTTTATATTGTAAAGTCAAATATAATGCCAAATAATCAGCCGATTTTGTTAAAATAACATAAACCCTGTTGAGATGCTATTTTTGATTAGTTGTAGATTAAATTAAGAAATTAAGTAATGTTTTACTGCAAATTATCAAAAAACCTTTTCATATCCGCCCCACTTACAATTTTCATTTTATCAGGAATTTCAAATACATTATCGTCAATTTCAATGTTGTTAATTTTTTTTGCTGAAAAATGCATTTCTAACCCCATTTTTTTAATTCTATAATCTAACAACATTCCTTTAACCTGATTGTATGGCGTTAAAGCATTGCAATCTTCCTTGCCTAATTCTTTTGTATACCAGGCATCAAAACTCACATTTGGCTCACTAACTTTCGTAACCTTCAGTTTGTAACATTTTATACCTGCAATTTTTTTAGTTTCTTTTGTTTCTTCAATTTTTAATTGGTAGCTGTTGTTATTCTCAAGTATTTCTTTTTCTGTTTCTATACAAGCTTGATTTATATCCATAAACTTGACAGTTTGACTTAGTGTTTTTGTCTGATTATCGCCAATGATAGCAGTATTAAACATACCCATTGTACTCATTTCAATCACAAATTTATCTTCTTTAAATTTTAAAGTGGCTGAACTCGGTGCCAAGCCATAAAGGGGATGAGTTTCATCAACACCTTTGGTGTCAAAAATAATTTCGCCTTCATTTTTATTTCCTAACCCAACATTTTTGCAAGAGAAGTTAAAGAGTAAAAAAACACAAAGACCTATGTAAGTTAATTTATTCAATGTCAAATAAAAGGCTAAAATAATACTTTAATTTTAAATTCCAAATGATTAAACACTTCACCTAAAAGAAGTTAATTGAACGCAGGTAATTACTAATTATCAAGAATTGTTTAATAAAGCAATGATTTCAAGAAAATCCTTTGCTTTGAGACTAGCGCCACCAATTAACCCCCCATCAACATTTGGGCAAGAAAACAACGATTCGGCATTAGTTGTATTGCAGCTGCCTCCGTAAATTATTGACGTGTTTAGGGCAGTCGTTTTATTTGTCATTTTTTCAAGTGCTATCCTTAGTGATGCGTGAACTTCTTCAACCTGATCGGGGCTGGCTGTCAAGCCTGTACCAATGGCCCAAACGGGTTCATATGCAATGCTAATGTTTTCAAAATCATTTATTTCTAAACTTTCTGTTAATAAATTCAGTTGGTTGGATAGAATAGATAAAAAATCGTCATTTTGCCTTTGATCCTTAGTTTCGCCAATGCAATAAATTATTTTGAGTGAATTTTGAAGAGCCTGCTTAACTTTAAGCGATAAAATGTTGTCGCCTTCATTAAAGTATTCTCTTCTTTCGCTATGGCCAATTAAAACGTATTGACAGCCAATAGACTTAAGCATATTTGCGCTTATTTCTCCGGTATAAGCACCATTCGAAAATTGACTAACGTTTTGTGCACCAACATTAAAATGACCTTTCTTCTGAATAAAACGATCTAAATAAACAAAGGGCGGGAATATAATCTTAACAAGTTGATTGTCTGAGGAGTTTAATTTTTCAATAGCTTCATGCAACTCATTTGCCTCATTTAAGGATAAGTTCATTTTCCAATTTCCAGCAATAATTTTCTTTCTCATGTTATTTAAATCTTACACGTGGATCTAAAATTCCATAAACGATATCAACAATGATGTTAATGATAACAAATATTGTAGCAAAAATTAATGTTGCGCCCATTACAATTGGTAAGTCGTTTTTGCTTAGAGCTTCAACAACCTCGTATCCAATTCCCTTCCAACTAAACACACGCTCAACAAAAACTGCGCCTGCCATTAACCCGGCAAACCAACCGCTTATTGCAGTCACTACAGGGTTTAATGCGTTTTTTAAAGCGTGTTTAACTATAATCACTCTTGTGCTTAATCCTTTTGCTTTTGCTGTACGAATGTAATCTTGCGTTAAAACATCCAATAAGGAACTTCTGGTTAGCTGGATAACAATGCTTAAGGGCCTTAACCCAAGTGTAATTGCCGGTAGAATTAAGTTTTTTAAAGAAATCACCTCTTCTCCAGTCCAATCATCAATTTCAAATAAGCTACCTGAAGGATTTAAGCCGGTGTACTGCGATAAGATGAAACCGAATAACCAAGCAATTATCAAACCGGTTAAGTAGCTTGGTGCACTCATGCCTATTGTGGTTGCAAAAACAAACACTGATTTATCTAACCAAGAGTTTTTTTTAATAGCACAAATGATGCCTAAAAATATACCAATGCATGAAGCAATGACAATTGAACTAAATGCTAAAACAGCAGTTTCTGGCAAAGTATCAATGATAATGTCTGATACAGGTCGTTTGGTGATATAGCTTTTTCTAAGGTATGGAACTTTTAATACCATTGTACTTTGTGCGCCTGTTTTAAATAACGGAAACCAGCTATATTTAGAAGGGTTTAAGTACCAAAAATCCTTGTCATTGGTTTTATGCCAAGAGATAGGGGAAAGATCGTTAAGGTAATTAATATATTGTTCAATAATGGGCCTATTTATCCCTAAGTCCTTGTGCACAGCTTCAACTGCTTCTTTGTTGGCACGTTGGCCAAGCATAACAGTTGCAGGATCGCCTGGAAGTACATTAAATAGAAAAAAAATAACAGTAATAACTCCAAAAAGAACCACAATACCATAACCTATTTTCTGTAAAACAAACTTTATCACTATAACTCAGCAAAAACAAGAGCGAATATAATTAATTAAAACAAATTACCGTTAAATTTAGATAAAGTTTAAATTTGTAAAGACGATTGAGAGAAATCCTACATAAAATGTGTTTATTACTGCTAATTTTGAGCATATTGTCCTTAAAATTATCTGCGCAAAAAATTGGATTAGTATTAAGTGGTGGAGGAGCTTCCGGACTAGTGCATGTTGGCGTAATCAAAGCTTTGGAGGAGGATAGTATACCAATAGATTGTATTGCCGGAACCTCTATTGGCGGATTGATTGGCGCTTATTAC
This sequence comes from Bacteroidota bacterium, assembly GCA_020403265.1. Lineage (GTDB taxonomy): Bacteria > Bacteroidota > Bacteroidia > B-17B0 > Aurantibacillaceae > Aurantibacillus. Next base: position 58,340 of record JADBXZ010000018.1, on the reverse strand, counting down.
GCCTGCGGTTATACGCCTCAGCAAATAGAAAGAATTGTAAAAGCTGAGTTTTTTAGAAATGTTACTAAAGGTGATTTGCCTGCTAAGTATGATTATTTAATTAAAAAGCGAGAAGATTTTGCGACTTGGTATACCTTTAAATTCAATCCTAAACAGCCTTACCTAAAAAATTTACCAACCAATGTCATCAATTCAGTTCCTATTGATTATTATCTGATGGAGAATTTCACAGGATTTTCAAGTTACAATTACAATAATTTTGATAGTTTGTTTATTCCGTTTCGTTGTGTTGCAGCCAATGTAGAAGAAAAGCAATCAGTTGTGTTTCGATCAGGCAGCCTCTCAACAGCTTTAAGAGCCAGTATGAGTTATCCATTTTATTTAAGGCCAATTATGGTTGATGGAAAATTATTATTTGATGGGGGCTTGTATAATAATTTTCCTGTAGAAATTTTAAACAAGGAGTTCAATCCAGACTATGTTATAGGTTGCAATGTAGGCGAAGCCAATAGTTCACCTGATGAAGATGATTTATACCTGCAATTAAGACATTTGATGACTACAAAGGCTAATTTTTCTCCATTGGGTGAAAAAGGTATTTTAATTGAGCCATGGAGCGATGTATCTCTTTTAAATTTTGAAGGTGCAAAGCGCTTAATTGATAGTGGTTACTATGCCACTAAAAGAAAAATTTCAGAAATTAAAAAACACACGCAACGAAAATTAGATAAGGTTGACTATAATCTGCGCAGGAATCGTTTTACCGAAAAGAGCAAACTCGAAAATGTATTATTCAATAATTTAGTTATCAAAGGATTTAATCAAAAGCAAGAGAAGTTTATACAGTCGAGCTTGTTCTATAAACAAAAACCATTTACGCTAAACCAACTTAAAACACGATATTTTAAATTATTAAGTGATGATAAGTTTAAAACACTCTTTCCAAGTGCTGTTTTAGATACAACTAATATGTTTCACACGCTCGTGCTTAATGGAAAACAAGAAAAGCCATTTTATTTGGATGCCGGAGCAATACTTTCTAATCGGCCAATTAGCGAAGCTTTTGCAGCAATCCAATACAATTACTTAGGCAGGATTGGTTTTAGCGCATACATTAATGGTTATTTAGGTAAATTGCATTCAAGTTCTTTAGCTAAATTTAGATTTGATTTTCCGGGAAAATACCCTTTTTACATCGAACCATCCGTTTCATATTCCAGGTGGGATTATTTTAGCAGTAGTGTTTTATTTTACGATTTTTTAAAACCTGCGTATTTAATTCAAGAAGACAGATATGCTGAGGTGAAGTTAGGGTTACCGGTTGGGAGCATTTCTAAATTTAGTTTGCATGGTGGTTATTTTGAGCAAGGTAGCTCCTACTATCAAACGGATCTTTTTACAAAGCTAGATACTGTAGACAAAACTTACTTTGACAGTTGGTATGCGCAAGCAAATTATAACATCAATACTTTAAACAGGAAAATGTATGCTAATGAAGGCTTCATGCTAAATGCCAGAGCAAGAATTTTACAAGGCTTTGAAAGCTATTACCCTGGAAACACAAGTGTTGATACAACCTCTTTTAAAAATGAGTTTACACCAGAATGGATACAACTTAAATTGACAGTAGAAAATTATATCAGAACAATCAAAAAAGTTAAAATAGGTTTATTTGGTGAAGGTGTATACACGACCCAAACCTTTTTCAATAATTATCAAGCTACAATATTATCCGCTCCTGCCTTTAATCCTATACCTGAAAGTGTAACCTTTTTTATCGACAGGTATCGCGCACATCGATATTTAGCGGCAGGTATTAAATTGATTACTACACCTTTTAAAAATTTTGATATTAGATTAGAGGCATATGGCTTTCAGCCAATTAATACTATCCTTAAAACAGAAAATGGTAAATCTCGTTACAGCAGCCCTTTTTTGTATCGATATGGTATAGGCTCAGCTAGTCTTGTTTACACAACTCCGGTTGGTCCAATTTGTTTAGGTGTTAACTATTATGATCAATACGAAACTCCATTTTCAGTATTTTTTCATTTTGGTTATTTAATTTTTAATAAACGTTCAACTGACTAATAAATTAAAATCAAAGCTTGAAAAAGATTCTTCTAATTTCTGATTCACACGGCTGGTTGGATGAAAAATTAATTAAACACATTAAAAATTGTGATGAGGTATGGCATGCCGGCGATATTGGCAACATTAAATTTTGCAAGAATATTGAGAGTTTGAAACCCTTTAAAGCAGTATATGGTAATATAGATGGGCATGATCTTAGATCACAATTTGGAGAAAACGAATGCTTTAGTTGCGAAGAAGTTAAGGTTGTAATGACGCACATTGGTGGGTCTCCTGGTAAATATCCGGCGAGAGTTAAAGATCTTCTTAATATTCATAAGCCAAACATCTATATTGCGGGTCATTCTCATATTTTGAAGGTTATTTATGATCATCAATTTCAATTATTGCATTTAAATCCTGGAGCATGCGGTATACAAGGGTTTCATCAGGTAAAAACAGCTTTGCGTTTTGAAATTAATACCAAGGAAATCAAGAATTTAGAAATAGTTGAGTTTGGAAAACGTAACGAGCAAAGTAAAAATGTAAATTTGTAAAGTATGGCAGAATTAAGCGTTCCTTTTTTTACAAATGAAGCCCTTGCGAGGTTTGTATCATCTCAAGGCAGAATAGTTGCAAAAGTAATTTGTCATCTCTGGCAAAATATTAATAACCCAAACGAACCTGTTGAAATAATTGATAATGTAGAGTTACAATTTGTAGATGGTCAAAAATTAACTATAAGTTGTAATGAAGCAGGCGATGGTTTGGATGCTATTAATTTTAACTATGCAGAAGCGAGGGCTGAACTGAATGAAACATTTGCAGGTAAAATAAAATTATTTGCAGTTGACGCATCACAAACCAAAATGTGGGTAGATGTGATAGGAAGGCAATTAATTGAAGTTAAACTTGTTAAGCAAGATGAATATTATAAAGCTGATGCACTGGCGCTTAATTTTGGAGAAGAAAAAAGGGAAATAGCGATATCGCCTTTAGATGGTTTAATAATTGATTTTTATGAAGAATAAAAATTAGTTATTTTTACCAACTAACTATAAAAATCAAATTTAAAATCTAAACACTGTTATATAAAAAAGCTATGAAAAATGTTACTGTAATTGGAAGTGGAACAATGGGAAATGGTATTGCTCACACTTTTGCCCAATTTGGCTTTAAAGTAAATTTAGTTGATATCAGCGAGGCTGCGCTGCAAAAAGCAATCACAACGATTACTAAGAATTTAGACAGACAATTGCAAAAAGGCGCTATTACAGAAGAAGTAAAACGATCCACCTTATCCAATATTTCAACGCACACCGAACTTACAGTTGGAGCAAAGGATGCCGACTTAGTTGTAGAAGCTGCAAGCGAAAATATCGAAATTAAACTCAAACTATTTAAACAGTTAGATGAAATATGCAAGCCATCTGCTATCCTTGCTTCTAATACATCTTCTATTTCAATAACTCAAATTGCAGCTGTTACTAAGAGAGCTGATAAAGTTATCGGTATGCATTTCATGAACCCGGTGCCTGTTATGAAATTAGTTGAAGTAATTAGAGGGTATAATACAAGTAATGAAGTTTGTTCAGCCGTAATGGAAATGAGCAAAACACTCAATAAGATACCTGTTGAAGTAAATGACTATCCTGGTTTCGTTGCAAATAAAATTTTAATGCCGATGATTAATGAAGCTATTATTACGCTTTATGAGGGTGTTGCAGGTGTTTCAGAAATTGATACAGTAATGAAATTAGGTATGGCTCACCCAATGGGCCCACTGCAATTGGCTGATTTTATCGGATTAGATGTTTGCTTGAGTATTTTAAGAGTGTTACAGGATGGTTTTGGCAATCCAAAATACGCACCTTGCCCACTTTTAGTAAACATGGTTACAGCGGGTCATTTGGGTGTCAAATCAGGTAAAGGTTTTTATGATTATACTTCCGGTAGTAAGGAATTGGTTTTAGCGGATCGCTTTAAAAAATAAAATTGTCAGCTGCATATAAAAATATTTTAAGAATAGAGTATCCCAACATTCCAACCGCTGGGTTATATTATTTTAATACCAATAGCGGCTTAAGATATGAAGTCAGATTTGGTAGATTACAGGATAATATTTTACACGCAAATATTGTTTTCGGAGTTGTAAATGATGAATTTGAGGGAGAAGAGTATGTGGAAACCAATCGTGGTGAGGTTTTTCAGGTAATGAACACAATTGTAGAAATTGTCAAAAATTACATGAAAGAGCATCCTAAAGTAAGTGTATACGAGTTTAACGCAGTAGGCCGTGAAAATGAGGACGAAGGCAAGGAAAATGCAAGAATGAGTCTATATAGAAGATTTTTACCAAAAATTTTCGGCAAAGAGTGGACTTTTCAGATAAAAGGCAATTTTGCATTGGTTACAAAGCAATTTTTAAAGTAAATTTTCATTAAATTCGCTCTTCTTTTTTAAAGTAATGAGCAAGTACCCCGAATACAAAAAGTTAGATTTATCTCAAATCTCTAAAGATGTTTTAGAGTTTTGGAAAAACGATAATACATTTCAAAAATCAATCTCTACCCGTCCAAGCAATAAACCTTGGGTGTTTTATGAAGGGCCGCCAAGTGCCAATGGTATGCCAGGTATCCACCACGTTATGGCAAGAAGCATTAAAGATATCTTTTGCCGTTTTAAGACACTTCAAGGTTATCAGGTGAACCGTAAAGCGGGTTGGGATACTCATGGCTTGCCAATTGAATTGGGTGTTGAAAAAACTTTAGGAATTACAAAAGAAGATATTGGGAACCCAAAGAGTCCTAAATACATTAGTGTTGAAGATTACAATAAGGCTTGCAGAAAGGAAGTAATGAAATATACTGATAAGTGGGAGGATGTAACTGCACAAATGGGTTATTGGGTGGATATGAGCGATCCGTACATTACTTACGATAACAAGTATATTGAAAGTGTATGGTACTTGCTAAAGGATTTATACAATAAAAATTTATTATACAAAGGTTACACCATTCAGCCATTCTCGCCCGCAGCCGGTACAGGACTTTCAAGCGCTGAGTTAAATCAACCCGGTTGTTATAAAAATGTAAAGGATAGAACGGCTACGGTACAATTTAAGATTATAGATTTTAGAAGTAAGAATGAAAGTGTTAATTCTCAAATCTCAAATCTTAAATCTGAAATCCATTTCCTGGCTTGGACAACAACACCTTGGACTTTACCTTCCAATACTGCACTGGCAGTTGGCAAAAACATTGATTATGTTTTGGTTGAAACGTTTAATCCATTTACAGGTGCCAAACAAGTTGTAATTCTCGCAAAAGAACTAGTGAATAAATATTTTCCAGAAAAGAATGCTGATCTTAATTTTGATGATTTTAAAACCGGTGACAAGAATATCCCATTTAGAATTATTGCAACAGTTAAAGGCTCAGATTTAGAAGGGATCCAGTACGAACAATTATTACCATTTGTAAAACCGGAGGGTAAAGCCTTTCAGGTGTTATGTGGCGATTTTGTTACTACTACTGATGGTACCGGTATTGTGCACATAGCGCCCAGCTTCGGTGCTGATGATTATAGAGTTGCAAAAGAAAATAACATAGATTCTTTAACACTGGTAGATAGACGAGGAAAATTTTTACCTGAAGTTAAAGATGATGTGTTTTTGTATGGAGAAGAATACGTGAAAGAAGCCTATTTAACTGATGCTGATAAAGAAGTTGAGTTTAAAAAGCAAAAACAGATTTTAGAAGCAGCCGGTAAAATTAAGGATTTGAAAGTTTATTTAAGTGTTGATGAGCGTATCGTTTTAAAATTACAAGAAGAAGGCAAACTTTTTAAAAAAGAAACTTACGAGCATAGTTATCCGCATTGTTGGAGAACCGATAAACCAGTATTGTATTATCCTTTGGATAGTTGGTTTGTAAAAGTTGCCGATAACAGAGAAAAACTGGTTCAATTAAATAAACAAATTAATTGGAAGCCTGAAGCTACAGGTACCGGGCGGTTTGGTAACTGGTTAGAAAATGCTCTTGATTGGAATTTATCTCGAAGTCGTTTTTGGGGAATTCCTTTACCAATTTGGACGAGTGAAGATAAATCCGAAATGATTTGTCTTGGCAGTGCTGAAGAGTTAAAGAACGAGATTGATAATGCAATTGCAAAAGGGTTTATGAAAATAAATCCACTGCAAAATTTTAAACCAAATAATTTTTCCGCAGAGAACTATAATACGTTTGATTTGCATAAGCCTTATGCCGACGAAATTATTTTAGAGCGTAATGGTAAAAAACTAGTTCGCGAAAGTGATTTAATTGATGTATGGTTTGACAGCGGTGCCATGCCTTATGCGCAATTACATTATCCGTTTGAGAATAGAGAATTGGTTGAAAAAAACGCAGCTTACCCTGCAGATTTTATTGCTGAAGGAGTAGATCAAACACGTGGCTGGTTTTATACCTTGCATGTGATTGGCGCTTTATGTTTTAACTCAATAGCATACAAAAATGTAGTTAGTAATGGGTTGGTGTTGGATAAAAATGGAAATAAAATGAGTAAGCGTTTAGGCAACGCTGTTGATCCATTTGAAACAATCGATAAATATGGCGCTGATGCCACACGCTGGTATATGATAAGCAATGCGGCACCTTGGGATAATTTAAAATTCGATATTGATGGGATAGCTGAGGTACAACGCAAATTGTTTGGAACACTTTACAACACTTATAGTTTTTACGCTTTGTATGCCAACGTGGATGGTTTTGTGGTTGATGAAAAAAATCAAATTCCGATTGAAAAAAGAGTAGAGTTGGATCGCTGGATAATTTCTGAACTGCAAACACTGATTGAAAATGTAACCGATGCCTACGAAGCTTTTGAACCGCATCGTGCCGCTCGTTTTATAGAAGATTATGTTGACGAGCATTTGAGTAATTGGTATGTGCGTTTAAGTCGACGCCGTTTTTGGAAAGGTGAAATGAGCGACGATAAAAAAGCTGCTTACGAAACTTTGCATACTTGTTTAACAACAGTTACGCAATTGATGAGCCCTATTGCCCCGTTTTTTGCCGATTGGATGTATCAGAATCTAACTATTAGTTCAAATTCTGTGCATTTAACCAATTTAGTAAAAGCAAATAAAAAGTATCAGGATAAAAGTTTGGAAGAAAAAATGGAATTAGCCCAAAAAATTTCTTCCATGATCTTGTCTATCCGGAAAAAAGAAAATTTAAAAGTGCGGCAGCCACTGCAACGTATTCGGATTCCAGTCTTGTCTGATGATATAAAAGGCAAAATTGAGGCTGTGAAGGATTTAATATTAAGTGAAGTGAACGTTAAGGAACTCGAATTCGTTACGGAGGGTCAGGTGCAGATTGTTAAAAATCTTAAGCTAAATTTTAAAACATTAGGCAAAAAATGCGGACAATACATGAAAGCAGTTCAGGCCTTTGCACAAGAAAACGCAAACGAAATAATTACCGGTATTGAGCGAAACTCAGCTTATACAGTTCAATTAGAAGGGGCTGGTATTGTGCTTGAACCGGAGGATGTAGAGATTATACCTGTTGACATTCCAGGCTGGAAAGTTGCTAATAGCGGTTCTTTAACAGTAGCTTTGGATATAACTATCAGTGAGGCCTTAAAGCATGAGGGAATGGCGCGTGAGATCGTTAATAGAATTCAGAATTACCGTAAAGACAACGGTTTTGAGGTAACAGATAAAATTTTTGTGAAAATTCAACAAAATGAGTTGTTGGATAAAGCAATACAAACAAATTTAAGTTATATTTGTAATGAAACCTTAACCCAAGACTTGCAATTAGTTAGTAATTTAGAACCATCAACAGCAAGTACTCTGGAAGTAGATGAACTAGTTAAAACATTAATGACAATTGAAAAGTTAAATTGATAGATTATGGCGAAGAAGAAAGATAAAAAACCAGCAAAAAAAGTTGCGCCAAAAGGAAAACCGGCTGCAAAAAAATCAAAACCAGCTGCAAAAACAAAGCCTGTAGCTAAGAAGCCGGCGAAAGTTGAAAAAAAAGCAGCTAAACCAGCCCCTAAAAAGGCTGCAAAGCCTGCTAAGGTAGTTGCCAAAAAAGTCATTAAACCTGCTAAAGCAGAAAAAGTAAAAGCAAAACCAGTTCCTACCAAGGCGGTTAAACAGGCTCCTAAAAAGGTTGGAAAGCCAATAGATGCTATTGCAAAAAAAGGTAAGGATAAGAAGGCTGGTAAATCTGCCAAGGGTAAAAAGGGGAAGGCTTCATCAGATGATGAAGACGAAGAAGACTTTGAAGAGTCTGAAGAGGAGGAAGAAGATGACGATGTTGATGTAAAGGATGATTATGAAAAAAATGATGATGATGATGCTGAAGTTGAATTGGATGGAGGTGATTTAGAAGGAGCAATGATAGATTTAGAGGGAGGGGTACCAGACATTGATGAAGACGACGAGGAGATTCCCGAAAAGAGAGGAAGAGGTAGAAGAAAGAAAAATGAAGGTAAATCTTCTGGTGGAAGTATGGAGGCTTATATCAGAAACAGACCTTTGCAAATAGATATTAATAAACCCCTCATTAAAAAGAGTAATGTTGAAGCGCCGAAACCATTTGTTAACACAAAAGATAATCGCTCAAGATACACTGACAAAGAGTTACAGGAATTTAAAGAACTGATTTTAGTTAAGCTAAAAGAAGCGCAAACAGATTATGATTTGCTTAAACAAACATTAAGTAATGAGGATGATCATGGAACTGATGACACCTCTCCAACCTTCAAGTTATTAGAGGATGGAAGTGATGTGATGAGTAAGGAAGAAACAGCTCAATTAGCTCAAAGACAAGAAAAATATATAATCAATTTAAAAAATGCTTTAGTTAGAATTGAAAATAAATCTTACGGTATTTGCCGGGTTACAGGTAAATTAATTCCTAAGGAGCGTTTGCGTTCAGTTCCGCATGCAACTTTGGGTATTGATGCTAAATTAAACCAAAACAACTAATACTTTTATAACTAATTTTTAAAAAGTCTATCTTTAGCAATTCTAAAAGATAGACTTTTCTGTATAAAAATGTTTCAAAAAATTAAAATACCACTTCTTACCATTTTGATTGTTTTATTTATCGATCAATTTATTAAAATTTACATAAAACTTAATTACCCCCTTGGAGAAGTAGGAAGAGTTGGTAACTGGTGCGTTTTGCATTTTACTGAGAATCCGGGTATGGCATGGGGTTTAGAGTTCGGTGGATCTTTTGGTAAACTTTCATTAAGTGTTTTAAGAATTTTAGCGTGCATTGGCGGGGTTTTTTATATCAGGCATATGATAAAGAAGGGTGAACACAAAGGATTTATTTTTTGTGTTTCCCTCATATTAGCCGGAGCAATGGGTAATATTTTAGATAGCATTTTTTATGGTTTAATATTTGATAAAGGAACCATTTTTGACCCTCAGTTTCAAGCGTACATTCCTTACGATGGAATTGCAAGTTTTTCTTCTACGGGTTACACTTCAACCATGTACGGATGTGTTGTTGATATGTTCTATTTTCCGCTTATTGAAGGACATTTTCCGGATTGGTTTCCGGTTTGGGGCGGAGAAGAATTTATTTTTTTCAGACCTATTTTTAATATTGCTGATGTATCTATATCAACTGGCGTTATCCTAATTATTATTTTCCAGAAACGTTTTGCGAAAAAGGAAATTGAACCAATGCCTGAAACAACAAACGAATCTGTAAAGAATACTGACATTAATTTAAACACAAAGGCAGATTAATTGTTAGGGTAACATATTATTCTTTTATGAGCAAACAAGCAATATTACTGGTAAACGTTGGAACACCTGATTCTCCCAGTCCTGGAAAAGTTGGTAAGTATTTAACCCAATTTTTAAATGACAAACGTGTAATTGATATCCCGACTATTTTAAGATTCATTTTAGTTAATTTAATCATTGTGCCTTTCAGAAGTTTTAAATCAGCTAAATTATATAGCCATATATGGACAAAGGATGGCTCGCCACTGTTGTTGCATAGTAATGACTTTAAAACTAAATTACAAAAAGAACTTGGTGAACAGTATTTAGTTGAGATTGCCATGCGATACCAAAGCCCGAGTATTAAAAGTGCTTTAGAAAAAATCAGACAACAACGACCTGAAAAAATACACATTGTTCCAATGTACCCGCAATATGCCAGTTCAAGCACCGGCACAACTATCGAAGAAATTTTTAATCAGATAAAACGCTGGGAAATCATCCCATCTATCAACGTTGTAAGCAAATTTTATGACCATCCTAAGTTTATAGAATCCTTAATTTCTGCAGCGCGACAATACAAATTAGAGGATTACGATTATTATATTTTTTCTTACCACGGTTTACCTGAAAGGCAAATTTTGAAGGGAAGTAAGCATTATGGCGGAAATACCTGTCAAATGGGAGCCTGTTGTAATTCAATTACCAAGAATAATCGTTATTGTTACAGGGCAAATTGCTTTGAAACAACCCGTCAAATGGTTAAAGCGCTGGGAATAAAAGAAGGTAATTTTACTACTTCTTTTCAAAGTAGGTTGGACAATAAGTGGCTTAAACCATACAGTGATAAAGTTATACAGGAGCTGGGTGAAAAAGGCATTAAAAAAATACTCGTTTTTAGCCCTGCTTTCGTTGCAGATTGCTTAGAGACTATTCATGAAATTGGTACAGAATACGACGAATTGTTTAAAGAGCATGGTGGTGAAAAAATCACACTTGTAAGAAGTTTAAATGATAACGATGATTGGGTAAAAGCTTTTAAAGAAATCGTTTTGAATTAGGACATTGCAAAAAATATATTATTCAATTAGGGTGATGGTATTTTTTAAATTGTACAATTTACCATCAAAACCTGTTGCTTTTACGATAATGAAATAGGTACCTTCAGAGCATTTTAAACCACTGGTTGTATAGCCATCCCATTTTCCGCCAATCCTGTCCCAACTATGTATTAATGTGCCAAAACGATTATAAATTGTCACATCAATTTCTTTGATTCCTTTTAAAATGGGTTTGTATATGTCGTTAACACCATCTTCATTTGGTGTAAAAATATTTGGCAGAGTTATGCTGCTGAAGTCGTCAATTGTAAAACTGTAAGTGCTGGAATCATTGCAGCCAAAACTGCCTAAGGCAATAAGAGTAGTACTATATACGCCTCCAACGCTATAAGTTTTACTTGTGTTAAATGTATTGTCTGGTAAGGAGTTATTAAACAGCCACTGAACGCCTGTGTAATTATTACTAAAATTAGTGAGTACCAGTTCGCTGGGAAAACCAACGCTGGTGAGACTTGCGTTAAAGGATGCTTTTGCCGATTGAATAGCAACAACGGTTTGAGAACTAACACTAAAACTTGTAGAATTAGCAACGAGTAAAGATACGATAGCTGTACCGGATCGGACCAATTTAATTTGAGTACTCGGTGAATCAATGGAACCAATGAATTCTGCGGAATTACTTGGATTAACAGACCATGAATAGGTAGTTGGTGAATTATTCGTAACACTCGTGAATGTTATTATTCTTTCTGTACAAACTGTGCCTGATGTTGATCCAATAGTGGCCGTTGGAACCTGAGCGAAGAGGTTAATTGAAAGCAGAAAAATGAGTATAAAAAGACGGCCTTTCATTTTAATACTATAAAGATAATAAAAAATCTATTGTATTAACATTGTCAGCAAAATCATTAATGCCCGGATGTTGCGATTGCCCATATCCAGTATACTGATCACCTACAATGCATTGTAGTTTGTTGTTATTCTGTTCAATAAAATTCGTTACGTCGGATTGATTTAGATAATACTGAAAATACAAGGTTCCAACAGGAGAAAATAACGAATCATTTTCTTTAATCATTAAAAAGTTGTTATCTAAAAACTGATGATTTTCGAGTAAATAAATTGCTTTATAGTAATCGTAATTATTAGCATACTTTTTATTATTGATTACATCGCTAAAGTCCAGCAAACTTTCAAAGAGCAAGTTAAATGAGTAACCTTTAGGAACAAGCAACTTAGTTACATTTCTGCAACCTAAACCATAATAAGTGAAGATATCTTTTCCTAAATTCCTTAAATTTTCTTTAGTTTCGTCACCTGTTAAAATTGCAACAGAAGTTCTGTTTTTTCTGATGATGTGAGGGTATTTCCCAAAGTATTTTTCAAAATAAAGTGCTGAATTGTTGCTACCTGTTGCAATAACAGCATCAAAGTCAGTTACTAAGCCTTCAGCAAAAAACACCAAATTTTCGAATGATGGTTCGTAATGAACCAATAGTTTCATCAAAAATGGAATTAATATTTTGTCATCGCTAGATAGTTTGATGATCGCTTTATTATTGGTTAACACTACACACAGAATATCGTGAAAAGCCACCATTGGTATATTACCGGCGCAAATAATCAGTATTTTTTTTCCGGTTTTGGATTCAGCTCCGATTTTGGCCAATTCGGATTCTTTTAAGAACTCTGAAATCCCTTCTAAGGCCAGTTTTACGTAATCTTCAGTGAACCAATTGTTTTGCAAATATGCCTCTTTAATAAGCAATTGAAGCCCATCGTGCAGTTGTTTTTCTTCGCTAAGAGGAGAATTTTGTAAAAATCTGTTAATAAACAGACCAGCCTCAACCAAGCCCTTTGTTCTTTGTTTTAAATTCATGAAAAATGCACGTATATTTGCACAAAATTAATTGATTCGATTAAAATGGCAATAAAAATCACCGACGAATGTATAAATTGTGGGGCTTGCGAGCCTGAATGTCCTAATAACGCAATCTACGAAGGTGGAGCTGAATGGCGTTTTGCAGACGGAACCGGTGTTAAAGGAACTTATAAAGGGCATAATTCTGGTTCTGAAGTTGATTCAGACGAACCTCAGGTACCAAAGCACATGGATGTTTATTATATCGTTACTGATAAATGTACCGAGTGTAAAGGTTTTCATGACGAACCTCAATGTGCGGCTGTTTGTCCGGTAGATTGCTGTGTGAAGGATGATGATCATGTTGAGACCGATGAACAATTATTGGCAAAAAAGGCTTCTTTGCATATTTAACAGCAAAATTTTTTCTTTTATTTATTTGACAGGTTTAATAAACTGAATGTTTCGTTTTAAGCCTTTGTACTTGGTTCGTTTAATGGCGGAGTTTTTAAACAAAATCTTAAAACCTTCTTCTGAGAGTTCCTCCCATTCCTCATTTGTTAATTCAAGTTTAGAGCTTTTATCTTTAAATAATGGTTCATTGTGTAGTTCGCTGAATTTGTTCCATGGGCAAACATCCTGACAAACATCGCATCCGAAAACCCAATTATCCATTTTTGAGGCGAAACTTTGCGGAATTTCGTTTTTTAACTCGATGGTAAGGTAGCTAATACATTTGCTGCCATCTACCACGTATGGCTCAACAATGGCTTCGGTTGGGCAAGCATCAATGCACTTGGTGCAAGTGCCGCAGTAATCCCGAATACCTTCGTCTGTTTTTAGTTCAACATCCAGAATTAGTTCTGCAAGAAAGAAAAACGATCCCTTAGATTTTGTGATTAAATTACTGTTTTTTCCTATCCATCCCAGTCCGGCTTTTTTAGCCCAAACTTTTTCAAGAACAGGCGCACTATCAACAAAAGCTCTTCCGGAAATATCACCAATCTGGTTTTTTAATTCAGATAAAAAGTTTTTGAGTTTTTCTTTTATTACTTCATGATAATCATCTCCAAAAGCATATTTGCTTATTTTATAGTTTGGATTTTGGTTTTGGTTTTCGGGATAATAATTGTAGAGCAACGAAATAACCGATTTAGCACCTGGTACGAGCAGTCTTGGGTCGAGACGTTTGTCAAAATAGTTTTCCATATAAGCCATTTCTCCATGCTGATTTTTCTTTAACCAATTCTCTAAACGTTGTGCTTCTTCTTCAAGAAATTCGGCTTTGCTTATGCCGCAAAAATCGAATCCTAATTTTTTTGCAGTTGTTTTAACAAGCGAGGAATATTTTTCAGATACTGATTGCAAACCCTATTTTGGTTAAACCGATTTTAATGGTAAAGGTATTTTATTTTCGTTTAAGTTATAGTTATATAAAAGAAATGCCTTAATTGAAAAGTAAGTTAAGTACTCAAACAGCATGCAGTTAAAGATAAGCGGAATTCAATTAAACCAATAAAGCCCCGCTTTTTAGCGAGGCTTTATAATATTATAAAGGCATATTATTTATTAAGTACTTTGTTTGTTCTAGGTTTACCGTTTTCCTTAATCGTAACCAAGATAAGTTGTTGTCCTTCCGGTACTTTGTAATAATGTTTGGAGGTAGACACTGAAAGTATTTGGTTTGGAATTAATACTTGACCTAGAATATTACTTACCTGAAATTCAACATCTGTAAATTCATTGTAGTTAAACATAACAAATAAACCATTTTCATCTTTGCTAAAGAAATAATTATTCTGCTCTTTTGATTTAGTATCTATTCCAACAACAGACGGTTGATTTTCGTAGATAATAATGTTTTGAGTAGCTGTAGCAGTATCTAAACAAGCTCCGTTGTTTGCTTTTAATGTCATTACATAAAAACCTGCATCATTAAATAAGTGCGTAGTTTGGAATGTTGAAACAGGGTTACTTCCATTGTTTACACTCCATTCATAGCCGGATGCATTTGTGGATAAGTTACTAAATGTAATTGGAACATTATTTCCGGCATAAGATGTAGTCGTGTTAGCTGAAATCATAGCAACCGGTAAAGGTGTAATTGAATTTAATACAAAGTTGCCACGGGCGTTATCACAAGTACCGGTTTTACTGATATCTACAAAATAACTTCCAACAGGAACATTACTTAACACATCACTTGTGTTTACGTTAGTGGTAGTTTTAATAATGTTATGGTTAGCATCTTTCCAAGTATAATTCCATGGTCCGGCACCAACACCTGAAGCGGTAATTGAACCATTTGCTAATTTAGTACACGTAGGATCAGTGTAATTAGAAGTTAAATTCTTTTGGTTCAATGTGATGATTAGTTCGAACTGAGGTGTTGTAGCATTGCTGTTAACATTGACTGTGTAAGCACCACTTCTTAAGTTATGAGACACATTATTTATCACATCACGCAAAGTTACACAAGCACCCGCAGGAAGTTTATTTAAATTAACCGGGTTAAATGAGTAAACTCCAGTATAACCTGTTTCTAAAATTAATGGGATAGAAACTGTTCCTGTTAATGCTGGTAAACCTGTCCTTAATAGGTTCATGCTTCCAAATTTTGCATATAAACGCGGGGTAGTTGAAAGTTGACCTGGGAATGAAGGACATTCACCAATATCATAACCATTTGTGAATGAATTTCCAAAAGCAAAATATGCTTGCGTGAAGAAATTTCTAGGAACAATGTTACTTGTAACATCAATTAAAAAATCATCATAAAAGTAGTTACCTGCTGAACTGCTTCTTAAAATAGATGTGTTATTAGCGGTGGCAGATTTCCAACTTTCATCCGGTGAAAGGTTTGCACCTGACGACGAAGTTGCTTGAACCATAAATGCCTGACCTGCTGGAATAATGGCAGCGCCGGTAAAAGGTATATTTGAGTCTGTATCTGGATCGTAACCAATCATTGTAGCAGTATTAAAATTAGATCCGGTTATTTGATTGGCAACAATTGGAGATGGAAATGGATTAGCTACTAAATTCCATCCGTTTTCAGTACTTACACCTCCTGTTAAAGTTAAATTAATATTACCTGATGAATTTTTGGTATTAACGGCACCAGTTAAAGGAATTGTTATCGCGTTTGTGCTTTGAAAACCATCTCCTAAATAAACCCAATAGCCTGTTTTCGAATCAATCGCTTTAGAAGCAGGCGCAACGCCTAACTCAATGTAATGTGATGGATCGGCAGCATTGCCTGAAATTGTCGTTTCATCGTATTCATATACAGATGTAAAATTAGCACCGCCTACATCCCAACCATCAGGACAAACTGAACAAGTGATAGCGAAAACACTATTCCAAGCAGCCATGTTGTTTCCATTAACGCCACCTGAACATAAATTAACCCATCCTGTTGCACCAGAAGGTTTGAAAACTTCAACAGTTACATTTCCACTTAAGGTGCCAGATGCACCAATCATTCCAATTCTTCCTTTGTTTGTTGCATCAGCTTTTAAAGTTAAATTACCACCAGTGTTAAGTGTTCCAACAGTTGGTGTAATAGAGCCCCAAGCCTCAATGGCATTTCCAAAAGTTAAATTAGCTGCATTTCTATTAAGTGTAATATCTCTTATAGAACGTGTTGCAGCTGAAGATTGACTGAAGAACAAACTATTAGTAATGCTTCCTGCACCACCAATAGTTAAAGAAGATGCAGTTGTACCAACCAATGCACCATTTGTTGCCGAAGTTGGATTAGTAATATTACCGTTTAATGTTAAATGATTGTTGTTTAAACTAATTTGACCATTACTGTGAATATAGGTGTTGCTTACCGTTAAATTAGAACCCAAAGTAAGGCTACCAGCACCTGTACGGTTAACTGTTAAATTACGAACAGTTAAAATAGTGGCACCAGCGCCAAATGTTAAAGTGCCTAAAGCCCCGCTACCACCTATGTTGAGACCGGAGTTACCTGTTAAAATTTGACCTCCACCTGAAACTGTGCCTGTTAAAGTTAAGGTAACAAGAGAACTATTATTCATTAGCAAATTAGAACTATTAATTGCCAAATTGCCATTAATAGCCATACTTCCACCAGGTTGACGAACACCTCCACCTGAACAAATTACATTAAAATGAGAGGTTGCCGGAATAGAAATTGTACCTGAAGCTTGTGCATAATCAATTGTACTACCTGTACTATAAGATAAATTGCTTAAGGGATAAACTGTATTTTGTAATATTAATGTTGCTAAGTTAGAAACACCCAAAGTGGCTGTTCCTGTTGTAAATAAAGTATGTGTTGCTGGAATAGTTACGTTAATTGCAACGGTTCCAGTACCAATTACTAAATGGCTTGATGTTCCACCAACTGTCCAACTGCTCCCAACCATGTTATTTAAGTTAGCAGAAGTAGTGTTTATTAGGAAAAAAGTTTGACCATTTGCAGTAAAGTTAGCAGGATTAGCACCTGTTCCATTGGTATTAGTTCCCCATGAAGTTAAAACATCCAAAGGCCCGGTTCCATTGTAATAATAAATAGGAGAAACAATTCCGGCCACCTGAATATCATCAAACCCGGCATACGAACCACTATTTAATCCATTATAAGACCAACGTAATCTGACGCTTGCTTTATTTTCAAAGGCCACTGGAATCGCAACTGAAACACTTGCCCATGTATCATTTGTAGGAACATTTGTAAAAGGAATTACAGTGCTTGAGGCAAAATTATCATCTGAAATTAATAAAGTAACCGCAGGACTTGAAGCATCTAAACGTATACCATTCCAACTCAAAGTCATGCTACTAACCCCTAAGGTTGAGAAAGCATTGGTTGTTACAGCTTCATTGGGATTGTTACTACCATCACCAAAGGCAAGCAAATTGCCGCCGCTTGTACCGAAAACAGTACATACAGGGATTCCTCCACCGCAACAATCACTTGGGTCGGTTTGCCATTCACTTGCAGATTGCACCCAACCTGACGGCAAACCTGTCGGCACGGTTGAACTGAAATTTTCAGAGTATATAACTTGCGATGTTAACTTAATAAAAGCGAACATCATCATAAATAAAGTTGAATAAATTTTCTTCATAACTTTGTAATTTTCAATAAAAATAGATTAAATAAGCCAAAAAGTCAATTTTTTTGTCGAAATATTTAAAAACATCAAAATACACTAATACCTTATAACCCAATCGGTTTTTTAGTTATTTAATTTACGTTTACTTCGACGTAATTGACGCTTAGCTTGTCGTTTTTGACGTTTTAATTCTTTACGGTCTCCTTTTGCCATTCTGGCGCTTGGTTTATTTTTGGCTTTGGCATCAACATAGGGGTTGTATGCTTCACGTTTACTCCGCCATTTGCGCCACACTCTTTTACGCTCTCGTTTTTGTTTAAACATTTCGTTTTGCTGTGCGGTAATATCAGCGGCTAACGCAAACAAAAGGAGAAGTAAAGTAAGTTTAAAAATTCCTTTTTTCATGATTTATATAATCAAACAAATGATAACTGGTTACAGTTCTATTTGCCTTTAAAAACGGGTTTTCTTTTCTCTAAAAATGCGGTAACGCCTTCGTTGTAATCGTAACTTTTTGCAGCAATTACTTGCTCATTTCCTTCCTGTTTAAGTTGTTCAACTAAATTGGAAGTGAAGCTTTTATTTAATAATTTTTTTGTTTGAGCAATAGCTGCGGTGGGCATTTGGGCAATGGTTTCGCTGAATTTTTGTGCCTCAATCATTAAATTGTCGGGACTAAATAATTTGTAAACTAATCCGTGTTTAAGCGCATCTTCAGCACTTAATTTATCACCTGTAAACATTAAAGCAGCGGCTAAATGATGTCCAACAATTCTTGGTAAAAAGAATGTTCCACCGCTATCCGGAATCAACCCAATTTTACTGAATGCTTGTATAAAACTGGCGGTATCTGCAGCTAAAACAATATCACAGGCAATGGCTATGTTTGCCCCTGCGCCTGCGGCAACTCCATTTACAGCGGCAATTACCGGTTTATTTAATTCTCTAATTTTAAGAATGATTGGGTTATAATGTTCTTCAACAATTCGTTGAATACCAGGCCCATTGCTGTCCATCGCCTCTGCCAGATCTTGTCCGGCACAAAAGGCTTTTCCTTCGCCGGTTAAAATAACAGCTCTTACATTATCATTGCTATTAGCTTCATTTAATTTTTCAATTAAGTCCAAAGCCATTGGACGGTTGAAACTATTAAATTTATCAGGTCGGTTTAGTTTTAAAATTAAAACACCATTTTCAAGTTTTGATTCAATTAAATTCATGTTTATGATTCTTAATAAATTTTGTAAAGAATAGGTTTACTGGGAGTAGCATCGTTTTCAAATGGTGCAATTTGAAAATTTAATAAGTAAGTACCATCTTCAATATCATTTGGAACGTAAATAAATTCTGTTATTGTTTTGTGTGTTTGGGTGTTGCTTGGGTATTCCCAAAATTCATGATGTGCTTCCAGTTTACCTTCATCCAATTCTTTATCAATACTTGGCATGTCAATTAAAATATGTTCTACGCCAATTTCGTTTAACCAGGTAATCGCTTCCTTTAGAATATACGGAGGGTTTGTATTACTATATTGCATGGTAAGTTTAGATTTACCATTACTCAAGGTTCTAATAACAAGCGCTTCACAAGTTTTTGGGTCTGAAACTACTTGTTGAAGTTGCTTTTCTGTTATCACATAATCACCATTCTCTAATTGTTCCGGTAAAATGGTTATAACTTCAGCAATAAAGAAAAAGCGACTGAAAGTTTGATTGATACTATATTGTTCCTTGCTGATGTGGCCAACACATTCTGTATGCGTGCCATTACCATGTGGATTAAATGCAATGTTTCTGAAATTAACGCTGCCTCCCTTATTGACATCGCCAATCCAGTTGCCATTTTCAACCGGAGTGATTTTTAACGGCTCAACATACCAGGCGCTTGCTGCATTTGGATTGTTGCTTAACGGCATTGAAATATCAATGGGTTTGTATAAATCCACCTTATAATCTTTGCCTTTATGAAAAATACTTGCAATCATCTTTATATGGCTACAGCAGCTTTAATATGTGGATGCGGATTGTAATCTGTTAATTCAAAATCATCAAACTTAAAATCAAAAATAGAATTGACAGCCGGATTAATTTTCATTTTAGGTAAAGGTCTAATATCCCTTGTTAATTGCAATTTGGCTTGCTCCAAATGGTTACTATATAAATGGGCATCACCAAGGGTATGAATAAATTCTCCTGGTTTTAAATTACATACTTGTGCAACCATTAATACTAATAAAGCATAGGAAGCAATATTAAAAGGTACTCCCAAGAAAATATCGGCACTGCGCTGATATAACTGACAACTTAATTTGCCATCTGCAACATAAAATTGAAAAAACGCATGGCATGGCGGTAATTTCATTTGATTAATATCTGCCACATTCCATGCACTGACAATTAAACGCCTTGAATCAGGATTCTTTTTTATCATTTCAATAACCTGAGCAATTTGATCAATTTTTCCCCCATCTGATGTAGGCCAGCTTCGCCATTGATAACCATACACAGGCCCCAAATTCCCATTTTCATCGGCCCATTCATCCCAAATACTTACACCATTTTCTTTTAAGTATGCAATATTAGTTGAGCCTTTTAAGAACCACAACAATTCATGTATAATACTTTTAGTGTGTAGTTTTTTTGTTGTCAGCAGCGGAAATCCTTCAGACAAATCAAAGCGCATTTGATAACCAAAAACGCTTATAGTTCCTGTTCCTGTGCGATCTGTTTTTGTAGCACCTACATTTAAAACATGTTGCATTAAGTCATGGTACTGTTTCATGATAAAATCATTATTTTGTTTTTAAATCCGGTTTGGTTGAAAGCATTCCACTTAACCATTTTTTTATATCGTTTAATTCTTCTCCACAAATGTTATGAGCCATTTTGTAGAATGAGCATTTAGAATTGGTTAATTGTTTTTCCTTAATTAGTTTTTCAATTTTTTCTGCCTCTTCAAATTTAATTACGTTATCAGAATAACCATGAGCAAAATGCATTTTTACTTTATTGATGTTTTGCCAGTTGATGGGTTGTTTTAAAGATGCTTGCGTTTCCGGCATTAAACGACCACTTAACGCAATAATTCCTTTTATCTTGTTAGGATAAGAGAATGCAATATCAGTACTTAATATGGCACCTTGACTAAATCCAAAAAGCACAACGACGTTACTGTCCAAATTAAAGGTTCTGCAGGCGTTGCTTATGAAACTTAAAATTAATTTTTTGCTTTCAATCAGTTTTTTGTAATCATATTTTAAAGTTCCGTCCTTTAAAATTTCAAGTGGGTACCAGCAGAAACCCGATTCAGATAATGGAATTGGTGCTCTCAAACTAAACACGGCATATCTGTTGTCAAAACTTTTGTGCATCTCAAACAAATCTGTTTCGTTACTGCCATAACCATGTAACATAATCAATACGGGTGCTTTATCCTTTTTGTTATCCGGTAAATGATAGGTGTAGGTTAAAGTAGTATTAACGCTTTGAGCGACTATTAACCCAGTAATTAAAAAAAATACAAATGTGATAAAACTTTTCATTAACGTCCGCGTCTTTTTTTATGGTCAATAAATTTCGGTTTGTTATTTACGCTGTCAGTATCAATTAGTTCATAGGTTAATTGTTTTTTAATTAAATCAGCTTCTTTAACTTTAATAGTTACATTGTCTCCTAAGGCATAAATCTTTTTGGTGTTTTTACCAATGTATCTGTAGTTGTCTTCATCAAAAATAAAATGGTCTCCCTTAAGTTCTCTGGTTCTTACCATTCCTTCACATTTGTTTTCAGTTACTTCAATGTAAATTCCCCATTCTGTAACTCCACTTATTACACCGGCAAATTCTTTTCCTATTTTATCACTCATAAACTCAACCTGTTTGTATTTTATGGATGCTCGTTCTGCCTCGGCCGCTAATCTTTCCATGTCACTACTATGTTGACAAAGAAATTCAAGCTCATCTTTATTGCTGTAGGTCTTATTTTCAAGTTTGGCCTCTAATAAACGGTGAAGCATTACATCGGGGTATCGTCTGATTGGGGATGTAAAATGTGAATAATACTCGAAACCCAATCCGTAATGCCCCACATTTTTTGTTGAGTAGTATGCTTTTGGCATACTTCTAACAGCAAGGAGTTCAATCATGTTTTGCTCCTTTTTTTGTTTCACGTCAACTAACAGTTTGTTAATGGCTTGAGCATTTTTTAATTTATTACCAAGGTTCATCACGTGTCCGAATCTTGCAGCAAAACCACTCAATTCATTCATTTTTTCCTCAGTTGGTACATCGTGAATTCGATATACACAAAGCGCATTGCCTGAATCGGATTTATTTTTTTTGTTTGATGTGTTGCTCCCTGATGATGGCTTACTTAAGAATTCAGATACTTTTTTGTTAGCAAGCAACATAAAATCTTCAATTAGTTTATGAGCATCCTTTTGTGTTTTAAAGAACACACCAAGTGGTTTGCCTTTTTCATCCAAGTTAAATTTAACTTCGGCTTTATCGAATGTAATGGATCCTTTTTTTAAACGATCAGCTCTCAATTTTTTAGCGAGACTATCAAGCGTCAAAATCTCATTTTTAAAATCTCCCTCAGCGCCTTCAATAATTTCCTGAACCTCTTCGTATGTAAATCGCCTGTCGCTATTAATTACTGTTCGTGCAAACTGTTGCGAAACAACTTGCGCATTCTCATCTAATTCAAAAATTGCGGCAAAGCAATATTTTTCTTCTTTAGGGCGAAGCGAGCACACGAAGTTACTCAACACTTCAGGTAGCATTGGTATGCAACGATCCACCAAATATACGCTGGTAGCTCTATTCACAGCTTCTTTGTCAAGCGGCGTATTTGGTTTTAAATAATGCGTAACATCAGCAATATGCACCCCAACTTCCCAATTACCATTAGCAAGTTTTTGAAGTGATAATGCATCGTCAAAATCTTTAGCATCTACCGGGTCAATTGTAAAAGTTGTAATCTCCCTGTAATCTTTTCGTTTTTTTATTTCAGACTCAGTTATTTCAGTTGGAATTTTTTTTGCTTCATATTCAATGGCATCCGGAAATTTATCAGGTAATCCATATTCAGCCATGATGGCATTCATTTCACTTTGATGTTCGCCGGGATAACCAAGTACAGATAGTACTTGACCTGTTGGGTTTTGTTCGCCTTGTTTCCAGTCTTTCAGTTTAAACTTAACTTTTTGTCCGTCTTTAGCGCCGTTGATGTCACTACTTCTGATAAAAAAATCAACATGTAGCTTATTACTATCTGGAATTATGAAGGCAAATTTTGGATTTACTTTAATGGTTCCAACAAATTCAGTTCGGGCCCTCTTAATTACCTCCACAACTTCTCCTTCACGTCTGAAGCTTTTCCCGCTTCTTTTTGGTAACAAATAAACTTTTACTAAATCACCTTGAAAAGCATCCTTTGTTTTTTTTGCGGGTATAAAAATATCAGGCTCGTTTTCATTATATACTACAAATGCAGTTGCCTGACTGGTAAAATCAATTGTTCCTGTAATGTATTGTTTGGTTTCTTTAATCTGAAATTTTCCTATTTCTTTTTCTAAAACAAATCCTTGTTCTTTTAAAGATGATAAAACTTCAATTAACTGCAGGCGCTCAGTATCTGTGTTAATTTCCATAGCAGCCCCTAATTGTTTATAATTAAAGGTTTTGCTCGCATTGTGCTTGAGGAAATCTAAAACTTCTTCGAATAAAAAGCGTTGCGGTTTTTTGTTTTTAGACATACGCTAAAGATAGCATAATGCAATAAAACAGCAAGAAACGTTTATTAACAAAAAATTAATTATTTAGAAAATCAACAACGGATTTAACGGCTTTTTCACTGGCATGATTAGGCTTAAGTATATCTTTGGGGTTAGCTATACCGGTTCCTGTAAAAAATTGGTGATCCAAGTCATCGAATAAAACAGGTTTAAAATTTGAATTGCCTTTCATGCCCTCTAACCACAAGTTGTATTCTTTAATGCTCACATTGTAATCCCTTCCTCCCTGTACCAACAACATAGGTGTTTTAAGTGTTTTGGCAACTGCTAAATTGTTTAAATTTTTATCAGTTAGCCAGTATCTGGCCGAAGTTCCTGGCAATGTAATTTTACTTTTTGCATTATAATCCGGACTCATAATTTTATCTTTTAACCATTTCAATTGATTTATTTGTGTTTGTTCCTGCTCATCAATTTTACCGTCAACTTTACTAATATACTCAACTTGCTCAGGTAAAATTTCAATAAGCGGTCTAACTGGCGGAGCCAACATGATTAGCTTATTAAGCGATATTTTGGTTGCAATAATTGGAGCGCACTTGGCGCCAAGACTATGCCCAATTAATGAAACTTTACCACTATCTACACCAGCCTGAAGTTTTAATAATTTAATAGCAGCAACGGCATCGTCAATCGTTTCTGAATAATAATCAACTGTATCGGATCTAAATGACGGGCTAGTTTGATAAACATATGTGCGTTTATCATAAACCAAAACTGATATTCCCTTTTGCAACATGGGGATAATGAAATCTAGAAATAATTTGTTTGGACCAATACTTTGATGGCGATCAGATGGCCCACTGCCTTGAATCATTACAACTCCGGGTGTTTTTTTGGTGCCAATTGGTTGATACAGATATCCTGGTAATGTAATAAACGGGTTGGTTTCAACACTGATATCTTTTCTAGTATAGGCTTTAAAAGAATTTGGGTTTTCATAAAACTTCTGGTTCTGAAATGTGTCAATGCTGAAATTAGAAATACGTTGAGCTTGGTCAAATAGAATATGCCAAGTTGATTTACCCTTAGCAGTTTTAATATAAGTGTAACTTGCCATTTTACAACCCTGTGTATCCACCTCTGTTCTTTCAATCGCTGTTATATTGCCATAGTTTTTTGTAAAATCACCAAGAGTCTTATCTACCATGGCCTCCAAAGCCTTTCCGAATTTTGTAGAGTCAAAAAAACTACTATTCTTATTTGGTTCGTTTCGTTTGAAGTTACCAATGAATTTTTTTGTTAATTTTTTATAAGGATGCATTTCAGTTTCTTCTGATTGAGCTAAAATGAAATTGCCAAAGCAAAAGCCTATAATAATAAGGCAATAAAAATGTTTTTTAGTCATGCTATAAATTGTGCTAAAAGGTTGCTATCTTTAAAGTCCTAATTTACAAATTAAATGATACCTAAAAACACCGTTGACACCATTTTAGAGACTGCCAGAGTTGAGGAGGTTATCGGTGATTTTATTACATTAAAAAAGCGAGGCGCTAATCTATTAGGTTTATGCCCTTTTCATGGAGAGAAAACGCCTTCATTTACGGTTTCTCCTGCTAAAAATATTTATAAGTGTTTTGGTTGTGGTAAAGCCGGGTCACCGGTTAATTTTATCATGGATCAATTAACACTAAGTTATCCTGAGGCACTCAAATGGTTAGCAAAGAAATATGGAATAGAAGTGGTGGAGAAGGAACTTACCATTGAAGAGAAAGAAGCTCAGACAGAGCGTGAAAGCATGTACATTGTAATGAGCTTTTCGCAACGTTATTTTAGCAAACAAATGAATGAAACGGATGAAGGGCGATCGGTTGGTTTGGGTTATTTTCTGCAAAGGCAAATACCGATTGGTTTAATAGATAAGTTTGGATTAGGATATAGTTTAGAAAATCGGAGACAATTTACTGATGATGCAATCCAGGCAGGTTATAAGCCAAAGTACCTGGTAAGCACCGGTATGTGTATATTATCTAACGCTTATGTTGAAGGCGAAGAAATAAAAGCTAACCATATTTTTGATCGATATGCAGGAAGGGTAATGTTTCCAATACACGATGTTGGTGGGCGCGTTGTTGGATTTGGAGGGAGAACCTTAAGTAATGATAAAAAAGTTGCAAAATACATCAATAGTCCTGAAACTGATATTTACAATAAAAGTAAAGTACTATATGGTTTGTGGTTTGCTAAAAGTGCCATACAAAAAAACGATAAATGCTTTTTGGTAGAAGGTTATATGGATGTGATAGCCATGCATCAGGCGGGATTTGAAAATGTAGTGGCGAGCAGTGGCACATCGTTAACGGTTGAACAAATTAAAGCAATCCATCGTTATACAACAAATGTTGTGGTTTTGTATGATGGCGATGAGGCAGGGCAGAAGGCGAGTGCCAGAGCCATTCCAATGTTACTGGAAGAAGGGATGAATGTAAGATTGTTGTACTTTCCAAATAATGATGACCCTGATAGTTATTACCGAAAAGTGACACACGATGAATTTACAGAGTATGTAAATTCAAAAACAGAAGACTTTTTATATTATACAGCTAAAAAGTTAAATGAAGATAGTAGTGGAGATCCAATTAAGAAAGCAAGTGTAATAAAAACCATTGTAAGCAGCATCGCTTTAATACCTGATAATATCATCAGAAGTATTTATGTAAAGGAATGCGCTCGTATCATGGAAATTGATGAGCCTGTGTTGTTGGCTGAGACAAATAAAATAAGAGTAAGCGCAAAAAAGCAGGCAGCGAAGAATACTGATAGTGAAACAGTTCAGCCTGCCACAGAAGGTAATGAAGTTACTTATGAAGAGCCAATGCAGGATGAGCCCGCATCGGTTTTTGAAGCAGAAGAAAAAGAATTACTTAGATTGCTATTAGCGTATGGAAACGCATATGTGACAATAGAAGCTGAGGATGAGAATTTAGAAAAGTTTGACCTTGAGATAACTTTGGGAGAGTATATTTTCTTTGAATTAATGCGAGATAGCATCAAATTCGAAAATCCAATTTACTCAGAAATATATGAAGAGTATGTAAACGAATTAAGCCAGCAGCGTTTACCTAACTTAACTCATTTTTCAAATCATCCCAATCCATTAATAAGCAGTTTTGTTGTTAATCACGTTCATTCAAATTATGAGTTGAGTTCTAAATGGAAGCTTTATGGTGTGCTGGTTCCAAATGAAATACAACTGCTAAAAAAGTTAACGCAAAGCACACTATTTAGTTATAAAGCTCGAAAATTAAATGTGTTAATTAATGAAAGTAATGAACTGTTAAAAATAAATAGCCACGACAAGGTTGAGATTATTTTAAAAGAGTTAACTACCTTAAATACTATGAAACAGCGGGTCAATAAGTTGCTGGGTAGAGTGGTTATTAAATAATACTTAAAGCTGAATTCAGCAGGGGTTTCTTAAAAAAATTATTCAGCGTATTTCCGTTTGTGAAAAACTGCATTACCTCTTGAACGTTTTTTGCTTCTTTCTGCGTTTTGGCGAGCTAAGATGCTTTCATTTGATTTCCTGCCTTTTGTGCGATGACGTTTAAATAAAAACCGATTTTCGTTACGGCTTCTTGTATTACTTTTGGTTGAATGATAGACCCACGCAGGTTGTTTTTTATGGAACATCCTTTGAAAAATATTGCCTCTTGATCCTTTAGCAAAGGCATTCGCATTTCCTTTACTACGGCTTTTCCCAAATAATTTCGAGCCTCCTCTGCGTTGGTTACGGTGCTCTTTTTTACGACCACCGCTTTGTGCAACTAAATCTATTGAACTTAATAAGCTAAATAATATTATAAATATTGTAAGATACCTTTTCAAATGAGATACTACAATAATAGTGATTTTTTAGTCAAATAATTCACCGTTCACTCAATTTTATAACCATTTTACCCAAAGATTTAAACATATTTTGTTTAATAAAGACTCATTTAACCAACTAATTGTGGGTTTTAATCGTATAATAAACGTTAACTTTATACGTTATTGTTAACACAAAATTGAAGTTGTTTCAAGCCATATTGTTTACGCTCATTGTGTTCTTATCCAAGGCTCAATTGGCACCCCCTTCATTAAAGTGTTTGGAGGTGCTTAGTAATGGTGACTGTAAACTAACATGGGTTCCACCAAGCGATCCTGGTTCTACATTTCATTCAATTGATATTTATGGTTCAATTAGTGAATTTAGCGGTTATACGAAAGTTGGCACCATCAATTCAAATTTGTTAAACAGCTTTACACATATTGGCGCCAATGTTAATATTCAAAGCAGGTTTTATTATCTCATCACCAATTCTGGTCCAACCGGCAATATCGCTTCGGTTACATCAGATACTTTAAAATCACTTTTTTTGAATATAGTTTCTGCTAGCCAAGCAATTAATTTGGTTTATAATTCGCTCAAAACACCAAAATTAACCAGTACAGCAAATACGTACACCATTTCTAAAGAATATCCCGCCGGCATTTGGAATACTTTTGCGGTTACATCTAATTTAAATTACTTTGACACAATCAGTGTATGCAGTGCCAGTTTAAATTACGTGGTTAGCATTTCTGATAATAGCGGATGCGTTTCTACAGGCAATATAAAGGGCGGAGTTTTCAAGGATACCAAAGAGCCAAATGAAGTATTTATCGATTCAATTAGTGTTTTACCCAACGGTCAAACTATCATAGCTTGGAAAGTTCCGTATGACAAAGATGTTGTTAAATACAAAATATACAGAGGGAATACCGGAATCGTTTCAGTTATTGATTCGGTTAATGGAAGGTTAACGAGTAGCTATATTTACACGAATACTGCCGCCAATAATGATCCTGTTGAGTTATTTAATTCTGCAGTGGATAGCTGTAATAACATTGGTGTATTTACCAACAATCCGCCATACACCACTATGCATTTAAAAACATTGTATGATAGTTGTGCTTATTCAACAAAGTTGAATTGGAATTCTTACAACAAAATGCCGGGTGGCTTATTAGAATATAGAGTTTATTATTCAGTTAATGGCGCTGCATTTAATTTAATTGGTTCAACTACCGGGAATAATTTTACTCATAATAATGTTATGCCGAGTGCTAATATCTGTTATTTCGTCAGAGCCATTAATAATTCAAAAACAATAACCTCCTCTTCAAACAGAGTTTGCTTTTTTACGAATCAAATATTAGCACCTTCATTTGTTTATATTAAAACATCAACTGTTCAAGATAAATCAATGATTCAGGTAAAAGTATTTACTGATACCACTAAAAAATTTACCGGAATGGATTTATTAAGAAGTGAGGATGGAATTAATTATAATTTAGTAGGAAACCTTGCCTATAATGGCACACCTGTTTATGTATTTAACGATGGGGATGTTTCTGCCAACGAGCGTTTTTATTTTTACAAAGCAATTGTCCGCGATGGTTGCGGGAATTATCGTACTCAGAGTCAGGTGTCAAAAACAATTCTATTAAAGGTTGCCGATAATCAAGATGCATTTTTTACAAAGGTTTTAACATGGACCCATTACAAAGGCTTTAGTGGTGGTGTTAGCGGTTACAATATCTACCGTATTCTTAACGAACAGGCTAATCCAATAGTATACGCGTATAAAGGACCTGCGGATAGTACATTTATTGATAATGTTCAGGAAGAAGCGCCAAATGGCAGTAAAGTAGAGTATATGGTGGAAGCAGTTGAAGGAATTGGGAATTTGTATGGCTTTACAGAAACCAGCAAATCAAATAAAAAGGATGTTTATCAGGAAGGAGAATTATTTGTGCCAAATGCTTTTTCTCCGAAAGGCGTTAACAAAACATGGTTGCCGGTTACACATTTCATTGATAAAAACGAATACAAGGTTAATGTTTTTGATCGTTGGGGGAAGGTCGTTTTTTCTACTACCGATGATAAACAGGCTTGGACGGGGGATAATCAACCAAGCGGTATTTACGTTTATTTGATACAATACAAAAACAGTCGTGGTGAATACAGAGAAAGTAAAGGAACTGTTTTGTTGGTAGAGTAGTGTAACGTTTTACTATAAATGAATTATAACAGTATGCGTATTTTTTT
Organism: Bacteroidota bacterium; assembly: GCA_020403265.1. Lineage (GTDB taxonomy): Bacteria > Bacteroidota > Bacteroidia > B-17B0 > Aurantibacillaceae > Aurantibacillus. Next base: position 28,618 of record JADBXZ010000018.1, on the reverse strand, counting down.
TCTTGTTTTCTTTTATGTTGTCTCTATTCATTTATTTGCGCAATTGCCGGATTCAGTATTATTTAAATTTAAACAAGTTGAGCAAGAATTAAAGGTTGCGCAAAAATCATTTTTAAGCAGGAAAGAAAGTGAAAGAATAGAAGGTAATAAAAAATTTATGGCCATCTGGGAAAAAGTAATTCAAGACCCCAATTGTCTGCATTATCCTTTTGATAGCGTGGTAGAGGTATCTAAGTTGATGCCAAAGAACAAAAAATTTAAATTAATTACTTGGAATTTGCCTTTGGATAACGGTAATCATGCCTTTTTTGGCTACTTGCTTGTGGATAATAGTAAAGTTATAAAGAAAGGTTTATTTAAAAAAGAGGTGATTCAGGAATACGAGTTTTTTAGATTGTTAGATAGATCCAGCTCTGTTAATAATCCTGAAACATATATTGGATCAACTGAAAAATGGTTTGGAATGCTTTATACGTCACTAATTGAATGCGATGATTATTATACGTTAATAGGTTGGGATGGGAATGATAAATTAGTTCAGCGTAAATTTATTGATGTGTTGTATTTTAAAACAGACGGAACGCCGGTGTTTGGAAAAGATGTTTTTAAAATTCCAAGAAAAAGCCCTCGCCGTTTAATGTTTCAATATAGTACCGAGGTAAGTATGAGTATAAAATACAACGAAAAACTTAGTAAAATTGTTTATAGTCATTTAGCGCCAAAGAGTATTGGCGAGGTACTTGAAGGGCAATATCAATATTACGGACCAGACGGTAGCTTTGACGCGTTAGAGTATAAAAAGGGGAGGTGGGTGCCTTTAGAAGATGTGGATGCCAGAAACGACAAAAATAAAAACGATAAGGCGGAGGCACCTGATCCGGATGAGGCCAAGCCAATTTATAAGCCGAATTGATTAAGTGTATTAGTTTTTTATCAACTTTCTCTGTATTAAATTTTGTTTGCCATGTAGTTCAACAATGTATGATCCCGGAGGAAGAGAGCTAACATCAAAACTCTCACTTACATTTGGCTCATCAAATTCTAATATTTTCATGCCAAGACAATTTAAAATGATTAGTTTTTTGATTTTTAGATCAATTACGTCACTTAATTTAAGGTTGATCTTTTCTTGAGTTGGATTAGGATATAGTTCTACTAAATTTTCTTGATTCCTTTCTAAATAATCTATTGAAGTGAAATTGGCGAACGGAATGGAAGTTGAATCAAAATTATTTGAACCATCATTGTCAATACAACCATTTGGTGAATCTGCTATAATTCGGTAGTTGTTTGAAAAATTATAACTAAAAGTAGGGTTGCACGTTATAGAAATAGGATTGGTAGTAAATATCATACTGGAGTTTGGACTTAAATTAAGATTTGAGAACTCTCTGTAACCGAAATTCCAGTAACATGTATTTCCTCTGTACAACCACAATTTTTCCGCAAACGAGTTTATTGTTGTCGTTCCAGTGTTAACAAGTGTGTATTGTAATTGAAAATAGAACGTTGCTCCCCAAAGCGAATTACTGATAAAATATGGAGTAGTATTATTAGCTATTGAGACATTTGTAACATTTATGTCGTGCTTTGGCTGATATATTTCTGTTTTCTTATGTATGAACATTCCTAATGTTCGTGGATAGCTGGTTATATTCAAATCTAATAATGACATAACAGTATTTTTGAAAGGTGAGATTGCAATTGGAGTAACTTCCTTTAAGGTAAGGCTATAACTAGAAATTAATTGAAGATTTGAGTTTAATCTTATATAGTAATGGTTCTGTCCACTTATACCACAGAGATATAATGTATCATTGTCAATTCTGAAATCAGTAATCGAATCACAATTTATGGTACTTTGAATAGATTGACTGCTAATTAAAGGTTGAAATACTGAGTTGAATTTGGTTAATTGTTTGTTAAGTGCAAAATAGTCTGCATTCCTTTTTATAATTTTGCTGTAATTAGAGGATGTTGTGTAAGTGCTTATAACATTCAAAGAGTCATCTAGTTTGATAATCATTTTATTTCCTGTTAAATTGGCCTTTGCACTTACAATTATGGTGTCATTATAATTCAAGGAAGTGAAAAAAGTTGTGTCGCTATACTTTTTAAAGAAGTTAAGTGTTCCTGAATTTTGGTATTTGCAAATTGCTTTCTTGGAAAAACTATAATAACTTCCATCTGTTAACTGCCCAGCTTGTATAAACTCAAACAAACCCGGATTAATTGTATTATTGTTAATGTAGGCTACCGAACTGGTAAGAACACCTGTTGTATCAAATATATTTAATTGCATACCTTCCGGTCCGGTATGACAGTTTGGTAGCATTCTAAAAAAACCAATTTGCGAATCGTTAGTTATAAATAAATTAGACTGAAAGGGAATAGACGGATTTCCAGTACCTGGGGTTTGTTTGTTAAATAGAAGTTTTCCGTCAGATCGATATGCGCTTAAATGGAGAGACTCTGAATGGTTGTGTGTGAGAAAATAGGCTTTGTTGTTAATTATTAGGGTCTTTGAAGCTAAACGATAGTGCCTATTTAGAGTACTATCAACAATTGTTTGACCCTCGATATTAAGAGTTAATTTAGAAAACAGAACAATCAAGAATATTATTTTTGAAAGTCTCATATATAAAATTAAATAAAAAAATTAAGAAGTCCAAGTATTGAATCTGGAAATTGGTTCGGATTCTTTAATTTTTCTCAGCCTCATAAGCCTCAGTAGCTTTTCTTACACTACCGTGCATTATTAGCAGCTCTTTTGCTTTTTCGTAATCGCTGAGGTTAGTATTTCTCATCACCATTTTGGTGCCTCTGTCAATTAACTTTTGGTTACTCAATTGCATGTCTACCATTTTATTTCCTTTTACTCTACCTAATTGAATCATGGTTGCGGTCGAAATCATATTAAGTACGAGTTTTTGTGCAGTACCGCTTTTCATTCGCGTGCTACCGGTTACAAATTCAGGACCAACAACTACTTCAATGGGAAATGCACTCACGGATGCAATTTTACTTTGGCTATTGCAAACAATGCAGCCTGTAACAATGTTGTTTTGATTGCATTTTTCTAAAGCACCAACTACATAAGGTGTGCTTCCTGAGGCTGCAATTCCAATCACAATATCTTTATCATTAATGTTATGTACCTGTAAATCTAACCAGCCCTGATTTAAATCATCTTCAGCAAATTCAACCGCTTTGCGAATAGCTTCATCTCCTCCGGCAATTAATCCTATAACAACACCGTGGTCAATTCCATAGGTAGGCGGGCATTCACTGGCATCAACAATACCTAATCGTCCGCTTGTGCCTGCACCCATATAAAATAAACGCCCACCGGCTTTTAGTTTAATTACAACTTGTTCTATAAGCTTTGTAATTTGAGGTAATACTTTTTGGATGGCCAAGGGCACTGATTGATCCTCTTTGTTGATATTAGTGAGCAGATCATCGATGGACATTTTATCTAAGTCATTGTAGTTCGAATCTGCTTCTGTGGTTCTCATTTAAAAAGAATTCTTAACTAGTTAATGCTGATTTCAAAAGGTAAACGAGCTTGTACCCCTTTACTTTTAACAACAGTTTTTAATTTCATTAAAAGGGGATAAGCCTCGCCAAAATGTAATTTCATAATTTTATTTTCAACATCCATTTCTTTTTTACCAAGCCATTTGTCAAAAGGGTTAGTCATTTTTGGGAAATCAACGATTTTGTAATTATCCAGTTTAGCTTTTTTTGCCGCAAAGGCAATGGCTTTATCAAGGCCACCCAGCTCGTCAACCAACTTTATTTTTAGTGCGTCGTTTCCACTCCAAACACGACCTTGACCAATGCTGTCTACATCCGATTGTTTCATGCCTCTTCCATCTGCAACACGTTTTGTAAATACATCATAAACTTTCTCCACGCCACTTTGGATATAATCGTATTCGGTTTTACTCACAGGTCTGAAAGTACTACCTAAATCACTATGCTGATTAGTGTTAACTGAGTCAATATGAATGTATAATTTTTCTTCAACTATCTTTTGAAAATTCGGCATCATACCAAATACACCTATGCTGCCGGTAATGGTATTTGGTTGAGCAAAAATATAATCTGCGGCACAGCTAATATAATAGCCACCACTAGCAGCTAAATCACCCATGCTAACAATAACCGGTTTTTGTTTTTTTGCCAGAGTTACTTCTCTCCAGATAACGTCGCTTGCTAACGCTGAACCACCCGGTGAATTTACTCGGAGTACAATTGCTTTTATTTTTTCATCGTTACGTGCATCTTTAATCGCTTTCGCAATTCTGTCGCTGCCAATGGTTTCATCATCACCTTGCCCGCTTTCAATTCCGCCAATTGCATATACTACAGCAATTTTATCTGTACCTTTTGATTTTGTTTTTTCTGAATAACTACCTAGTGAAATAAAGTTTGGTTTGTCACCTGAGTTAGATTTTTTAGCAAGTTCGCTTAACACTTCATCTTCGTATGCAATAGCATCAATTAATTTGCCCACGGCATCTTCCGGAAACTGAATACTTAAATTATTAGCCCAAGCTTGTAAATCGGGAATAGAAACTTTACGTTGCTCCGCAATGCCTTTAAGCATACTTTCCCAAATACTGTTTAAAAAAGTTTCTGTTTGATAACGATTAGCATCACTCATTTTCTCAACCATAAAAGGTTCAACGGCACTTTTAAATTTCCCATGTCTAAAAATTTGAACATCTAATCCAACTTTATCGAACATTTTTTTGAAAAACATAATAGATGTCGAAAGTCCTTTCCATTCCATGCCACCTTGCGGATTAAGAAAAATTTTACTTGAAGCGGAGGCTAAGTAATACTCTCTTTGTCCAAACACTTCTGCATAACTGTAAATGAACTTGCCAGATGATTTAAAATCAATTAAAGCGTTTCTAAGTTCTTCGGTAGTTGCAAAACCTGCTTGTAACGATTTAAAGTATAGATATATTCCCTTAATATTATCATCGGTTTTAGCAGCTTTTATTTTTTCAGTTAACTTATTTAAACCTTTACTATCTTGTTCATTCCCTCCAAGTGGCGATATTTTTTTTAATTCTTTTAATGGATCGTCCTCTAAGTCTCTGTCTACAATTGGCCCATCTAAGGTTAATTTTAAAATTGAATTGTTTTTTATTGAAACTTCTGTTTCATCTTTATCATCTACTTTTGAAATACTTGATTTTACTATTCCAATTAATACAACAACAACTAAAACAGTTGATATTATAATTCCTAAAATTGAACCGAAAAATGCACCGAAGAATTGTTTCATATAGTTTTAAAGTCTAAATTTATTGCAAAATTAAGTAAAATTATACAAGTTTAGGGCATGTATCGGGCATTTCTTTGTTTAGGAACTAATTTGGCTAACAGGCAGTTTAACCTGATTGAATGCGCAAATTTAATTGAAAAAAAATTGGGTTTTATTGTGCAAAAGAGCAGTATTTATGAATCTCCTTCATGGGGTTACCAATCAAGTAACCGATTTTTGAATCAGGTGCTGGAAATTAAAACCAAATTGAATCCACAAAAACTGTTAAAAGTACTTTTGCAGCTTGAAAGCAGTATGGGAAGAAAACGGAAGGAAGGTAATGCTATTTATGCTGACAGACTTATTGATATAGATATACTATTTATTGATGAATTGAAAATAAGCACACAACTGTTGAACGTACCGCACCCTTTATTACACCAACGTAATTTTGTTTTACAGCCTTTGAACGAGATAGCACCTAATTTTGTTCATCCGGTTTTAAATAAAACAATTAAAGAATTAATCAGTAAAAGCAAAGATAAAACCAAATTAAATATTCTTAAGCCAATAAAGTATATTTGCATTGAAGGTAATATTGGGGCCGGCAAATCAACGCTGGCTTTAGCATTGACAGAAAAATTACATGCCGGTTACCTTCCCGAGCAATTTGAAGAGGATGATCTATTGGCGTTGTTTTATAAAAACCCTAAAAAATATTCCTTTTTACTTGAAATGGGTTTTTTAATCGGAAGATATAAGCAATTATTAGCTGCAAAAGACGCTTCAAAAATTGTAGTTTCAGATTTTAGTTTTTATAAGTGTTTGTGGTTTGCCAAAGTTAATTTAAGTACTAAAGAGTTCAAAATTTTTAAAACATATTACTCGAAGCTTAAAGACTTATTACCTAAACCTGATTGCATTGTTTATATTCAGACATCTATTTCCAACTTAACCAAAAATATAAATAAGCGGGCAAGGCCTTATGAGAAAGAAATTTCTACATCCTATCTAAGGTCTATTGAAAATGCTTATTCTACCAATCTTAACAACAACTTAAAAGGAGTTGATGTAATTAAACTAAAGTGGATTGAATACAACAAAGAAGAATTGGATGAAGCTGTTGAATCGATTGTAAAAAAGTTGATGAATTAGTTAAACTTAGCTTTAAAGTTGTTAAATTAGTTGATTGAAATGTTGAAGCAATTTTGTTTGTGCATACTACTTTTTTTTGGATCTCCTTTTTGGGGACAAATTAACTTAGTTGGATATTGTAAAAAAAATAATGTTAGTCTTAAAACGGCTAATTTCCAAGTTTTTTCTGAAAACTCACTTATTGCTTCTGGCCGTACTAATGCTAAAGGTGTTATTAAGTTTGAACTCCAAACGGGAAAAGATTACACTGTAAAATTAAATGAGCCTTCAAGTATACCGATGTTCTTTGAGGTAAGGGCCAAGAATGCTTCGGTAGCAGGTGTTACGACTCAGATGAAAATAGAAACTGATATCCCATTCTTTTACAAATATGATGAGGATATTGATATTAAAGCATTTGATAAGCCTTTTGCTGTTTTTTATTTTGACGGTAAAGATCGGATGACCAGTGATACAGCTCTATCTGGTTTGTTTTATAGAAACATGTTTAAAAAGCCAATTAAACTAAATGATTCACTTGCTAATGTGGGCGGTTCTAAAAAACTAATTAAAATTGCGGGAGTAATTAAATCTGATTCAAAATTAAAGAATGGCATAGGTAATCTGAAGGTTCAACTGTTCAAGGAGGGTAGTTTAATTTCTTCTGCTGTTACAAATAGGAATGGTGTTTTTCTAATGAAAGGTATTGAACTTGAATCCGGCTATGAGTTAAAAATTAAAAACGATAATAATTACAGAAAACTTTGGCTTTCTGATGAGGATGGGTTGTCTTTAAATGAGGCAGCAGCAAATGGTTCAGAGTTTGTTTGGAGTTTAGATTCCAATAAACTTTCTAAAATTTGGAATGAATATTTTACATACTCTTTAGGCGGCAAATTAATACAATCTACTAATACTAAAAAAGAATTTTTCAGTAATAAAACGGTATGGTTACTTAACAAGAATTATACTGCAATTAAGAAGGCTAAAACCAATGTGTTTGGTGCATTTGTGTTTGACGATATTCAACCGGGATCAATTTACTATGTATCTGTAATGAATAATGACTGTTTACCAATGTGTAGGATTGATTTACTTAATAAGGATGACAAATTTATAACTGTTTTAGATACTACTTTTAATGGATATAGTTCTTCAAAACTCGTTGCTGATAACAATTTCAAATTTGATAATTTAACACTAAACAATAGTGAACTAAAGATGAATGTTAAAGCCACTTTATACGGTGATAATATCAAGAATCCGATTGGTAAATTAAAAGTTTTGTTATTGAATGATAATTATTTGGTAATTGATAGCACGGTGACAGATGATTTCGGAACTTTCAAATTCAAATATCTCCCATTCCTTAAAAAGTTCTTTTTATCAATGGAAAACAAGGAGAAGGAGTTGGATGTTTTTCAAAACATTGTTGTTTATGGAGATGATAAAAACTTGGTAAAAGTATTAACAGTAGAAAAAAGCCGAAGATTTAATTACAAGGTAATTAGCAGCGAAATGCAAAAATTGAGAGAAATAGAAATGGAAGACCCTTGGCTTGAAATTACCGTAAAGAATGCCAAAACTGACAAAACACTCATAATAGAAAATATTTTGTTTGAAAGGAATAAATCAAGTTTAACTCCTCAGGCCATGGCGGTTTTAAATAAAGTTGCCTATACTTTAAGTCAAAATATTAAAATTACAGTTCAAATTATTGCTCATACAGATTGTATTGGAACAGAGGAAAGTAATTTAAAGTTAAGTAACGCTCGGGCAACTGAAGTTAAAAAGTACTTAATAGCCAATGGAGTATTAGAGTCGAATATGAGTAGTTTGGGTCTTGGCGAATCGAAACCGCTAAATAATTGTGGCGAAAATTGTACAGAGGCAGAGCATGCCCTAAATCGACGAGTAGAGTTTATATTAAATAAATAATAATGAAAACGACTGAAATAAAATTTACAGTTACCGTAGATGAAAATCATTTACCTATACAAATAAAATGGGAAGCACCGGACAGCGGCGAGGCAAGTGAAAGTAAAAGTATTATGCTCGCATTGTGGGATGCCAAAGAAAACAATACATTAAGAATTGACTTGTGGACAAAAGATATGATGGTTGATGAAATGAAAAAGTTTTATCATCAAAATATTATGACTTTAACAGATACGTATTTAAGGGCCACCGGTGATACAAAGACAGCTGATTCAGTTAAAGATTATTTTTTGAATATTGGTAAAGAGATGGGTGTTATTAGTTAAATGTTAAAGCTGCGTCATTTAATATTTTTATTTATTGGGTTTATATTCGCAAAGTTTTCAATTTATGCACAAAAAATTGATCAGGATTATGAAATCAACAATGGAATTGAAAATTCAAAGAATGCAAATGATAGTTTAATTGTTTTTAATAATAACATTTATTTTTATACAACCACTGATCTCCAAAAATCGATAGAATGGTTTAAAAATGCTCAATCTTTATTTCCTCGTGCAAATAATAAAATTTTGGAATCCATGGCCTATGAGTATATGGCCGATGCATATTGGTATAATAATCACTTTGATAAAGCTACAGAATATTACCTCAAGTGTAATAAAATTGGGGAAGAATTAGGTAATAAAACAATTATTGCCAAGAGCTTATATAATTTAGGGTGGATTAAATGTTTTCAGCTTAGAGATTATAAGCAAGTAGATTTGTTTTATAAGTCTTTGCAAATATTTAAAGATCAAAATGATACAAATTATATTATAACGATGTATGACGCCCTTGGTAATTTTTATAAAAATTTCACACAGTATTATGTAAATGCGAATGATTCATGTGAACTATACTATAAAACTTGTATCGATTTAATTGAACGGACAAAATACAAAACTAACAAAGCTCCTGCTTATGTTAATTTAGGTAGTTATTATGCTACTAACGGTAATAATGTAAAGGCTCGTTATTATTTATACAGCGCAATAAATCACATTCGTTCAAAGAAAAATTTTGACATGTATAATTATGTATCAGCTTATACGATGCTAATTTATACACTTAACCACCGTGATTCTTTGAAACGCCTTTCGGTAATCACCGATACATTAGCCAGATACTGGTATAACCCAATTAATGAGCCTTCACGTGCCGTTGCTTACGAGGCACTCTATAATGTTTATTTCGAAAATAAATTATTTGAGAAGTCATTGTATTATCTTAAAGCCTTTAAAGATTTAAATGATTCCATTAGAGAAAAATCATTTAATAAAAATATTCTTGACAGAGAAAATCAATACGTTTTGGAAAAGAAGGATCAAGAGTTAAAGGAATTATCCTTACAAAATCAAATCAGCACAAGTAATAATAAAATGAATCGTGTAATAATTTATGGGCTTGCATTATTTGCTGTTTTAGTATTAGTAGGTGTTTATTTTTTGTTTAAGAGTAATAAGGATAAGCAAAAGGCTAATGAATTGTTAGCAATTCAGAATAGAATTATTTCTGAAAAAAAGTTAGAAATAGATCAGAGTATTAATTATGCCAAGGGGATTCAGTTGGCTATTTTACCTGAAGTGAGTGATGTTAAAAATTATTTGAAGGATAGTTTTGTTATTTATTTGCCTAAAGATATTGTGAGTGGAGATTTTTATTGGTTTCAACAAGTATCTGATGATGAAATTGTTCTGGCTTGCGCAGATTGCACCGGTCATGGCGTTCCAGGAAGCTTAATGAGTATTGTTAGTATGGATAAACTTAATTTGGCAGTATTTGAGAAAAAATTAACAGAACCAAAAGACATTCTTTTTGAAATAAATAATCAGATTAAACAATCTATCAAGCATCAAAAGGATGGTTTAGACATTGCTTTGCTTAAAATTAATTTTAAAACCAATTTCATCAGTTTTTCCGGAGCAAATAGGCCGCTTTGGATTGTCAGAAATAAACAATTATTAGAACAGAAGGCTACAAAAAAATGTATTGCAGGTCATACATCATTTAACTCGCAGTTTGAGCAAACAGATATTCAACTTCAATTAGGAGATTTAATTGTTTTAAGTACAGATGGTTATGCAGACCAATTTGGTGGCAATTTAACGGGTAATGGAAAAAAAATGATGACCAAGCGTTTTAAGGAAGTTGTGACTTCCTCTTCTAATCTCACAAGCAGTGAAATGGAGATGGTTTTAAGAGAAAATTATCATAGCTGGAAAGGTAATTATGAGCAGGTAGATGATGTGTGCGTTATTGGTTTTAAAGTTTAATACCTTTAAAAAATCGATCTTTAGAATTGATGTCTTTAATTAATTCAATTTCTTTAAATATCATACTTTGTTTTGCATAATTTAAAACCAAATTGGCTGTTAATGGATTAAGTTCAAAATATAGTTTGCCGCCGGAGTTTAGAGAACTAGCGCATAAATCAATGATTTTTTTGTAAAAAACAATTTCATCTTCTCCTGATACAAAAAGAGCAAGGTGTGGTTCGTGTTCCAGAACATTTTTATGCATTGAGCCCTTCTCAGTCTCTTTAATATAGGGAGGGTTACTCACTATTAAATCATATTGACTGCTCAGTTGATTTAATTCTAAAACATCAGCGTTTATTATGCTAACCGGTAGATTTAATTTTTTGGAATTTTGTAATGTGACGTTTAACGCCCCTTTACTCAAATCCAAGCCGGTACAACTAGCTTCAGGAATCAGTTTTTTGAGAGTTAAAATTATACATCCACTTCCGCAACCAATGTCTAAAATCTTACTAGCTGTTTTTGAATCCTTAAAAATTATTTCTATCAACTCTTCTGTTTCAGGTCGTGGAATTAATACATGTTCGTTAACAAAAAACAAAGAATTATAAAACCAAGCTTCATTCAAAATATATTGTAAAGGCTTTCCAGATTTTAATTCATTAGCACAATTATAAATTAAAATCAATTCGCTTTGATTGACTTTTGTTTCTAAATTAAACTGAAAATATTCTCTGTCTACTTTTAAATAATGCTCTACTACCGTTATAAATAAAGACCTAATTTCATCTCTATCATATAAATTTTCGAGTTCTTTAAAATAATAACTAAGAAGCGATTCAAGGCTGTTGTTGGATACTTGCATTTTATTTTCGGATCAGCTTAACCGATATTTGATTAACTTTTAGTATGTAAATGCCAGGCTCTAAATCTAAAGGTAGTCGTTTTTCAAATTCATTCATAATAGTCCAATAGTTTAGTAATTTCCCAAAAATATCGTAAAGTTCAACTTTGTTTTCAGTTTTCAAACCACTAATTATTAACTCGTCTTTAAACGGGTTTGGATATACAACGAAATTACTTTTGAATTCAAATTTTGTTGATGTAACAATATTTGAACAAAGCATGGCTGCTTTACCATCTAATTTTCCATAACCCCAATGGTTACTAGGAAGAGCTCCCGTAAATGAATCGCTGTATGTACAATTAAGAATGGCACTTTTGACTAAAGGCGCCGTGAGGTTATTATCCTTTTGTAACATTAAACCTGCTAATCCTGCAACAACAGGAGATGCAGCAGAAGTGCCACCGCCGATTACATGAAAGCTACCCTGAGCTACTACACTCGGATAATTTTGAACAAGATTACTTTGCATACCAAGCGCCAAGGCACTAAATACGTTGTTGCCTGTTGCACAAACATCGGGTTTAATTTTATTGGTTCGTGTAGGCCCAACGCTGCTGTTGGCAGCCAAAGCATTAGCAGTAACTGATAATGTTTGTAAAGTATTATTTACATCGTAGTGCTTGTTTAGGTTAATGTAATTCCCAACCGTAATAATGTTATCCAAACATTGAAAACTGCTTACGATTGTTTGAAAAGTATCCGGCATGGCATAATAATTTATTTTGGGAAATACAGTATTACTTGGCAAGGCAGTTGAGACAAAGTTAAAATTCCAGGCATCATGTGTACCATTTCCTTTGCTATCTATTCGCCAGAACTGATTTAATGTATCGGCTGTTATTTGAATGAATAATTCATAAACACCAAAACTATTAATAGAAGCTAAACTTTTCACAATACCAACCCTATTGTTGTTGCTATTTTTAACTGTGTCGGTTTTTAAGCTATTTAAAGCGTAAGTGTATGTTTTAAATCCAGTATTCCCGGAGAAACTGTAATTTGTTCTGTTAACTCCTACATTAACTAAAACATTTTTTATTTGAGAAGTATCAGCGTATAGCCAATAGAAAATATTGGCAGAGTTACTTTTAATCCATGTAAAATTAGTATCTAAACCATTAACCGTTGTTTTGGTATGGTATTTAATATTTCCTGCATTGCCCGCGGCCGCTACAATAACTTTTCCAGGTTTGTTGTTTCCAATCATTCCGTCTATTAATTGTGCTTCAAGATCAGTTCCGTCATGACTACCATAGTAATCTCCTACGCTGGCATTTATCACACAAGGTTTGCCAAGCGCTGTAGCTTTGGCAAAGATATAGTCAGCCGCATCAGCAATAGTTGGTCCTGATTTATTAAAGTCTAACGCCACAACAATGATGTCTGCTTGCGAACATATTCCTTCATGCGTACCGTTTGCCAGCCCATTACCCGCAGCAATGCCTGTAACATGTGTTCCGTGACCATAATATGCTAAGTCACTATGTGTGCATAAACTTGAGTTGATCTGCGCCGCAGTCCACTCTCTTCCATAATTATAAGGCATTGGAGCGCTCGATGCGCTTGCTGCGGCCTGATCCCAAAGATGGAGAATACGGGTAGATCCAGAAGAAGTTTTAAAATCAGGATGGTTAAAATCGCAACCTGAATCGATAATCCCAATCACGACGCCGGAACCATTATAAGCCGCAAGTAAAGGGGATTGCCCTTGTTTAACAGGTTTAACTCTGTTTTTCACAAGCATGGTATCGTTCATTAGCTGTTTCGTGGCCGGTACATATTCAACATAATTAATCAATTTTTTATTCAGCAAAACTCTAATGGTTGAAAAAGTACATCTTAAACTCGCAATGCCATTATAACCGTAATTAAATCTGTAATTGTTTTCTTTTTGATTGGCAGTTAATTGTTCTAAATTTCCTTTAACCAAAAAGTCTGTAATTTCATTTTGTAATGATTCTTGGTATCTAAACGCATTATTACTGGTTGATAGTTGCGAGTATGAAATCTTACAAAAAAAAAGCAAACAAACTATTGAAAGAAATTTCATACTTCTAAAGTTAGCAATAATTTTTTAAACTCTTCAGTCCAATGGACCCAATTGTTAAAATTACAGTAGAGATTTAATGTAGACTCGCTCATTTTTTCATATAGCTCAGGTTTTTTTAACCAGTCCGATACAATTGCTGCATATGTTGTGCCATCATCGTTATAATCAATAAGATGACCATTAACAGAGTTTTTTAAATGACCCTCAACTCCACCAGTTTTGCTAACCAAACTTGGTAATGCAAATGCACTTGCTTCATTAATTACAATTGGGGTGCAGTCAAATCGCGTTGGCAGCAACAAAACATGGTGCGAGTTAAATATTTCAGCCATTTTTAATTGACCGTCATTACTGTTTTTGTCCAGAAATGGAATAACGGTAACACCATTCGGTAAGTTTGTTAAATCGGGTTCACAGCCTAAAATAGTAAGCTCTACTTCAGGAAATTCTTTTTTTAATTTTAAAAAAGCATTCATAGCAATTGGACCACCTTTATTGTGCCAGTAAACACCCACAAATAATAACCTGAAAGGTTGGTTAGCATGAATTTTTTTTGGAGTAACTGAAGTAGGAATTTTTTCAAGATTTGCGCCGTAAGGTATTACGAAGACTTGACTACTATTTTTATGATAATGCTGAATAACAGAGTTTTTGCACCATTCGCTGCTTGCTATAACTATTGCGCTTTTTTCAATTGCTTTCATTTCAATCAATTCGCCTTCCATTGCAGATTGTTTGCTCAGGTGACTCAAATTTTGATGGTAATTGATACAACCATTAAACGTACCATCTGTAATGTATATGATAGGAATATTTGTATCAAGAAAAGCAATTTCGCCTGAAGCAGCAGGTGCAATAATAAAATCATAATATTTATTAGCTAATTTTTTTGAGAATGCTTTTCCAAGCGCTTTAGATACCAAAAAACTATGGCGGTATGCAATTCTTTTTTTGAATACTAATTGTGTTAGTTGATTTAATATTCTTTTCCAAATAATGGGTAGTTTTGGTTCATAAGGACCAAGTACATCAACATCTCCAATAGTTTTTAAATGTTTAAATATACTGTAATGTGTGCCACTCCAAACTTTTTTATTATGTGGGTCTTCCGCTGATAAATATGCAAATTTAAGAATCAACTTAATTCAAAATTGTATACATTTAAATGTGTGAAAACAAATATACAAAATAAAAGAGCTGTAATTTTAACCGGAACCATTATTCCGAATAGCGTGTATACCAATCAAACCGATCCATTAAGTAGATTAGAGGATTATCATAAAGCTATAAGGTTTTATCGTGAAGAGTTGAAAATGATGATATTTTTTTATGGAGAATAGCGAATTTGATAAAGAAACAAACAAAGAATTTGTGAATCTTCAAACAAACATAAGATCAAAGTGATTAGAAATCCAAAATCAAAGAAATATGACTAAGGCAAAGGGTATCAAGAGTTTTAAATGGTTCAAAAAGTGGTGGAAGATTTAAGAAACGATTGTAGCTTTTTTATCAAGATAACCGGTCGGTACCGGATTAAAAATGTTAAGTATTTAATTAAGAATTTGTATGAAGGATATCATATAGACTTAAGAAAGTATTGGAAGATTTCTGAAGTTTATTTATTGGCATTCGATATTAAAGCTTTTGATGAATGTACTAAAAATGCATATAAAGCGGTGTATGATGAGAGAGGTGTTTATATAAAATCTATTTTGTACGCAAAATTAAAGAGGTTAATTTTAAAACTAGTTTATTTCCATCAACGCCAACTCTTAATGGTGTTTCAGGTTCAAATAGTATTGTTTTGAGAAGAAATCCTATAAGAAAATTTATAAGAAATTCGGAGCGTAAGCTGAATAGAATTCTAGGTAAAAACGAGTTTTTTTATTAATTTAGGGCTCCGTTTTGAAGTTTTCAATTATTATACCATCCTTTAATCAAGAAGCTTATATAGAAGAGACTTTAAAGAATTGTATTGCAATTAAAAATCTTGCCGGTATTCATCAAATAAGTATTGAACTGCTTTTATTCGATTCACAATCAAACGAAAAAGTACAGGAGATAATCAAAAAATATGCCGATAGGATAGATGTTTTAAAAATTGAAAAAGATAAAGGGCAATATGATGCTATAAACAAGGGAATTGATTATTGTTCAGGGGATTTTTGGACCTGGTTAAACACAGATGATACACTTGATGTTGATGGTTTTTATAAATTAGTAGAGGTTTTGAAGCAAGATAAAAACATCGATTACATATACGGAGCCATTGATTATATTGATGCTGATGGAAAATTCTTAAGAAGTTTTCCTGTAAGAGAAATTAATTTTGAGACGCTTGTAACTCATACACCGGGAATATTTCAACAAGGTTCGTTTTTCAAGAAATCTTTCACAAATGGGGTAGGCTTATTAAAAAATTACAACTGCTGCTTTGATTATGAGTATGTTTTACGTTGTTTAAAACAAAATGCCAAAGTTTATGCTTGCAATTTTAAGGTAGCCAGTTTCAGACAACATTCTGTATCTAAAACCGGCAGCTTAACAACTAATTTTATAAAAGATCAATTGATTATAAGTAAACAGTATGGTCGGAAATGGTATCATTTTTTAACGTGGTTCTCGCAATTACGATTGCTTAAACATAAATTATTTCCACGTAAATGAAAATACTACTGTTGTCTGATACCTACAGTGAGCACACTGAAAAATGGGCTCTAGGGCTTGCTGATAAAGGTATTCATGTTGGTTTGTTCAGTTTTAATAAGGCAAGTTATGAATGGCATTTACATCCAAATATTACTGTTTATTTTGAGCCTGATTCAAAAATTGATGCTGATAGTTTTTTAACGAAGGTGGCGTACATAAAGTATGTTAGTATTTTGAAAAAAATCATCAAGCAATTTAAACCGGATATACTTCATGCGCACTATGCAACAAGTTATGGCTTAATAGGCGCTTTAACAGGTTTCAAGCCTTTTGTTTTGTCGGTTTGGGGAAGTGATGTTTATTCCTTTCCAAAAAAAAGTAAATTACACAAGAAAATTTTCCAATACAATTTAAAGAAGGCCAGCGTGCTTCTTTCTACAAGTAATGTTATGAAAGAGGAAGTTCAGTTGTATACAAAGAAGGATGTTATAGTTACACCTTTTGGTGTTGATACAGATTTGTTTAAGCCACAACAACATCAAGATAAAGATCCAAGTATAACTTATATTGGAACAATTAAACCAATTGAAGAAAAATATGGTATCATTTATATTATTGATGCTGCAGATATCATCATTAAGAAATATACTGACAAAAAATTTAAATTTTATTTAGTTGGACCTGGTAATGATTTAAACCATTACCATCAGCTTATAGAGCAAAAGGGTTTGAAAGATTATTTTGTTGTAACGGGTAGAATACCTTTTTCCCAAGTTCAACATTATCATAATTTACTTGATATATTTTTAAATGTATCAATAGATGATAGCGAAAGTTTTGGAGTAGCCGTAGTAGAAGCCATGGCTTGCGAAAAGCCTGTAATTGTTACTGATGCAAAGGGTTTAGTTGAAGTAGTTGGTAATGGTGATTTTGCTAAAATAGTCCCGAAGAAAAATGCGCAGGAAATTGCAAATGCAATAGCGGATATTCTTAATTTTGGTGCTAATACTGAAATTGGTAAAAAAGCAAGACAACATGTTTTACAACATTACGACTGGAAAAATAATTTACAATTGATGATTACAATATACAACCAACTAATTAAAAAATAAAATGGTTTCAAAATTATACTACAAAAATAAATTCATCATAAGGCTTATTAAACCTATAGAAAACAAACGGTTGTTTACGGCTTTAAAGTTGAATATATTAACTGTTAAGGATTACCAATTGTGGCCAAAAAAATTAATTGCATTAGATGCTTTTTGTCAGACCGGTTTACAATGGACTAGGATATTTAGTAATGAAGCTGAGTATTTAGAAATGTGGGATATAAATGAAGAGGCAATTAAATATGCAAAGAAGGAATTTCCAAAGGCTAATGTTAATTGCGGAGATTCAATTGATGCGATTATGAATGGGAAGTTGCATCGAAAAGATTTTAACTTTGTATTAATAGATTCGCCTGTTCCGTTTATGTATCCTGATGGAAGCTTTGAGCATTTTAAATTTTTTGATTCAATTTTCAATAATATTGCGGATGAAGCAATAATTATGATGGATGTTGTTCCCAATATCCAAACAATGCTTGATATTCACCCTCATCCAAAAGAATTCAATGAAAAATGGATTAATGCGAGAGCAAAATTTTATGGTGTAAAGGATGGAGGATGTGTGCTTCCACAAGTAATGACTGAAATATACAAAAGTAAGGTTGAGGCACTTGGATTCAAAGCTAAGTTGGTAACTTATAATGCCAGAAATGCACACTTTGGTATTTTAACAATCGCAGTAAGCAAAAATTGAAGTTAGCAAGGTTAAATATTAGTGACGAAAAATACAATATTTTGGCAAAGCGCTATGGCAGTGTTTTTAATTCAATTGAATGGCTGAGGCTTTTTGGAAAGAATCTTGTTTTAATAGGTATTTACAATGCCAATAACGAACTCATCGGTGCTTTTTTTTATTCGTCATCAGTTAAGTTAGGATTAAGGTATGCGTTAACACCTTCCTATACGCCTTCTATTGGATTCGTTATAGTTAATCCAGCACAAAATAAAAGTAATGCCATTACTTTTGAGAAAGAGGTGCACGAGGCGATTTCAGATTATTTCTTATTGAATAAATATGCACTTGTTTCAATTGCCTTTCCGGTTAGTGTTAATGATACGCAGGTTTATTTCTGGAAAAAATTCAAAGTTATACCTAACTATACATATCAATTAAGTTTACATCAAGATCCAAATGCAATTTTTGATCAATTTACTTCAGAACGACGTAAAAGTATAAAGAAGGCTGAAAAAGATCAACTAAAAATCGAACGATGTTTTGATAATAACATTGTTTTTGATTTAATATGTAAAACTTTTGAGAGAAAACAAAAAACAATTAATCAAGCATTTGTAAAGAAAATACTTTTTGAATTTGCTAATGATACAAACAGTTACGCATTTGTGGCCTATGATAAAAGTACCCCAATTGCAACTACATTTATAATTTATGATCAAAACGTAGCCTATTATTTATTTGGTGGTTATAATACTCAATTAAAGCATCATGGCGCAGGACCTTCATGTATGTGGCAAAGTATATTGCATGCAAAGCAATTGGGTTTATCAATATTTGATTTTGAAGGAAGTATGTTGCCTGAAGTGGAAAAATATTTTAGAGAATTTGGAGGCGAGATAAAACCATATTATACCGTTCATAGAGGATTGTTTCCAATTGAAGTGGCATTGAAATTAAAAATGAGAAATAAATTTTAAGGAGTGAAAGCAATTATTTCTCATGATATCGACCATATAACTGTTTGGGAGCATTTAACCAAAGATACAATTTTGCCGAAATACATAGCTCGGATGCATTTAGAATTGATATCCGGCAAAATTTCGTTTAGAGAGTTTTTTTTAAGATATACAGATTTTTTTAAAAATAAATGGCAAAACATTGATGAGTTAATTACATTCAATAACGTTAATAAAATTCCAAGCAGTTTTTTTATAGCAGTTAACAAAGGTGTGGGACTTAACTACTCCGTTAAAAACGCTTTGCCATGGATTATACAAATGAAACTAAGGCATTGCGAGATTGGTTTACACGGAATTTCTTTTGAAAACCGGGATGATATCGAAACAGAATATAAATTGTTTAAGCAGCTTACTAATATACCTGACTTTGGAATACGAATGCATTATGTTCGTAATAATCAGGAGACATTAATTAATCTTGCTAAAGCCGGTTATACTTATGATAGTACTGAACATGGTTTAAAAAATCCATATAAAATAATGAATATGTGGGAGTTCCCTTTCCAGATTATGGATGGTTGGGTTATACAAAACGGCACAAGATGGCAAAATGTGAATTTGGAGGCTGCAAAGACAGCAACTTTGCAAAAAATAGATGAGGCTCACAAAAAAAACATCAAATATCTAGGAATAGATTTTCATGATCGTTATTTTTCGCATTCTTTTAAAACTTGGTTAAATTGGTACATGTGGTTGGTAGACTACTTAAAGTTGAATAAAATTGAGTTTGTTAATTTTAAAACTGCCATTGCTGAGCTTGAATCAAAACAAGATTCGAGTATTAAAACTGATAACTAAACGAGGTGCTTACAAACGAATTTTTGTTTTGAAATGTTTTACCTTTGTTTAAAAAAATTGATGCATCCGCCATTAATAGCCTTCCTTCAATTCTTATTAAAAAGTTATTTTGTGGCGTATAATCAAGATTTATGGAATTGCCAAACACATTAAATCCGCCGGTATAAGTAGGGATGGTAATATTTGAGGGGTCTCCATAGTATTCGCTCCTTCCGGCTACAGCAAAGTGTTCAGTTAATTTAAATTTGGCAACTAAAGTATTACTAAACCAGTAGTTTAACTTTGGGTCATTTTTAGATTTTTGTTGTTGTCCATAATCAAATCCCATGGTTAAACCGAATCGTTCAGTGATTTGGTAAATAAAATAGAAGTTATTGAATACTCTAAGGACTGCCATTGTATCCGGATTCATGAACCCAACAAAACTACTATGATTGATGCTCAGCCTATCGTTTGGTTTAAATGTGATTTGTGAACCAAAGGAAGGTAATGTCTGGCCTTCTAATCTTTGTATTCGTTGCCAGCCATTCAGATATAGTAAACTAAAGAACCATTTTTTTGATTTGTTGGTGTGACTTATTTTAGCCCCACTTTCATAATAGGGCGTGTTTTCAGCGCATAAACTGCGAGACAAGTTCCAGCAATCTTTTGTAATTGCACTTTCAAACCCAATATGAGAAGGGAAAACGCCAACATCCAACCACCAATTTTTTTTAATTTTAAATCCAAGGTTAGCTTCAAAAATATTTCTTAACAATTCAGGTTCTGAACCAAGGTTGTCTTGCATATAGGTTCCTGCCGCAATTGCAAAATTAGCTCTGATTTTTTGATAGTCGTAGGCTATTTTAAAATAGCCCAAATTAATACCTACCTGATTGTGACGGTTATAATTATAGAAGGCAGCACTTCGACTATTGTTTTTTGGTTGATTAAAGTCAAAAACGTAATAGGCATCAATGAAGGCTGTGTAACTTAATTTGTTCGTAGTGTCGGATTGAGCAATGGTAGAAAAAGACAAAAAGAATACTAAAATACTTGTAAGTATATTCTTAATGTTAGTTTTTTTTCTTAGTGCTTTAATGTTAGTTTATTAATTAAAAATAATGTTATACAGAAAAAAGTCAGCAGTGTCTCTAATAAAACATTAGTTTTAAACCGCCACTAAGTTCAGAATCTTATTATAAAATATATTAGAAAAAGAATTATTAGTGTCCAGCTGACTCTGCTGCAACTGTGGTAGTTGTAGCTGTTTCAGTTGCAATTGTTTCAGCAGGTTTTGCTTCTGTTTTTGAATCTTCTGTAGTATGTGCTGCTTTGTATTCATCATACTTACCTTCTTTACATGCCTTCATGCATTCTTCCGAACAATCCTCTTTACAGTCACACTCAGCACTGCCATGCGATGGGTTACCCAAACTAACAAATGAAAGGATGATAAACATGATAACTAAACCAAAAATAAGTGGTGCTAAAAACGCAACAGGTTTTTTTTCGTCGCTGTGATGATTGTGGCTGTTTCCCATATTGATTAAATTAAAGTGCTAAAATACGTAATAATTAAAAATAAAAAAATTATTTCCGCACAGTTTTCAGGTTTAATAAATTCATTGGGTTGATACTTAATCCGCTGATGTTTTTATCTACAATTCTTATCACTTCATCGTAGTAAAGCGGAATAACAGGCGCATCATCAATGATTAACATCTCCATTTTCTGATATAAATCAATTTTTGCAGAATCGGTTGTTGCAACTAATGCTTTTTCATACAAATCATCAAATTTTGGGTTGTTATAGTGGAAATAATTAACACCTTGTGGCGCAAAGTTCTTGCTGTAAAAAAGGTTCATAAAGTTTTCTTCGTCACCATAATCTCCAACCCATGATTTTTTGAACAAATTGTATTCGCATGCATTTACGGCTTGTTTAAGAACAGACGGTTTTTCAATACTTATTTGTACTTTGATGTTATTTTGCCCTAACTGTGACTGGATGAATTCTAAGGCTTCCTTAAAATTGTCTGCAGCGTGTATAACTAATTCCGGTAAGTTCTCTCCATTGGGATAGCCTGCTTCAGCCAGTAATTGCTTTACTTTATTAGGATCGTAATAATAGCCTTTTACTAAAGCCGGGTTGTAGCTTCTCATCCCTTTTGGTATGAATCCGCAAGTGGCAGGAACGCCAATACCATTACGGATAAATTTCACAAGTTTTTCTCTATCAAATGCATAATTAATGGCTTGCCTAATTGCTTTTAATCTAAGAGGAGAATTTTTAACATAATCTATTTTTTCATCTAATAAAATCCCGATGTAGTCAGTTTTTAAAAACGTGGTTTTTTGAAGATAAAATCTTTTTTGGTAGGTATCTTTTAATTCAGCATCTCTTGTGAGCACTTCCATCGTATTAAACGCGTCAGCTCCGCTCAGCATGTCAAATTTCCCATTTAGTAATTCCATAAAGGCAGTTTCTCTGTCTTTTATAAAAGAAATGTTAACGCCATCTAAATAAGGTAGCCGTTCATTTTTTTCATCACGTTCAAAGTAATTTGGGTTTTTTTGTAAGATAATGCGTGTGCCTTCTTCCCATTTTTTAAAGGTAAAAGGACCTGTTCCAACCGGATTTGTTCTAAAGCTCTCACCATAATAATCAATGGCTTCGTGTGGCACAACACTAAAATATTTCATAGTTAAAATATTCAAAAAGGCACTATATGGTTTTGTAAGGTGAATTTTAAACGTGCTGTCGTTAATGGCTTCAAAGCCTTTGTAGTTTGTTTTTTCGCTTCTATCTATACAATTTAACAAAGTAGTTGCACTGCTTACTTTACTATCAAACAATCGTGTAAAACTAAAAACAAAATCTTTTGCAATTACTTTTCTGCCTTCACCTTTTGTAAAGCATGGATTTGCATGAAAAAAAACATCTGTTCTCAAATCAAAAGTATAAACGAGGCCATCTGAGCTAATAGAGAATTTTTTAGCAATAGACGGCAAAACATTTAATTCATCATCCATTTGTACTAAACCATTAAATATTTGATTAACCGGCCAAATGTTTTCGAAATTAGATGCAGCGGCAGGATCAAGGCTGGTAACTACAGCCATTTCGTTATAGGAGAATATTTTTTTTATTTCTTTTTGTTCTTTGTGATCCTTGCAGGCTAAAAAGCAAATTAAAAAGAAGATACTAACGAAGTAGTTTGTTTTTGTAAACATAAAAAGCAACTTTAACTACAAAGTTGCTTTTATTTAATTTAAGATTAATTGCCTCAATGATGCAATTATGCACACTCTTCTGTTATTAAGGTTGTGTTGCCGGGTTTGGAGCTTGTTCTTTTTTGGCCGGATCAAAATCAAAAGTTAATGAGAATCTTAGTGTACGAGCTAATGGATTATTGATTAGGGTTGGAATCAAATAAGATAAATCTAATCTAATAACATTATATTTAAAGCCGGCACCAAAACTCACGTACTGGCGACTGCCTTTGGTTTTGGGCTCGTAAAAATAACCTGCTCTTAAAGAAAAAACGTTGTTATAAGTGTAATCAGCACCAGCACATATGTTTACTTCTTGCAATTCTTCATTAAAACCACCGGGTGCATCGCCAAATGATTGAAAAATTCCTTGAGCTACAGGCACATTGGGATTTTTACCTTTTAGAATCACTTTTTCGTTTGTCGCAGGATCAATTTCTATTTCATTAGTTGGATTTCCATTTGCATCAAGTTTTGTTTTGTATAGCGGAGAAGTTGGGACTAATAATTTATTAAAATCTAAATAAAAGCCAAAAGTATTGTACTCATCAAACTTAGTCTTTAATCCACCACCAAGGCGCATATTCATTGGGATGAAGTTAGGATCATTGCTGTATTTGATTTTTGCACCTAAGTTGGTTAAAGCAAATCCACCTGTTGCGATTGCTTTTTTGTCGCTTAGTTTGAACTCATTACTTTTATAATAACCACTAATATCTACAGCTGCTGTACTTGCAGAGTTTGCGTTACTTGTAAAGGCACGACTAATGCCTGAATTAATAAAACGCATTGCAACTCCCATGCTAAAATTATCAGATAATCGCTGAGAGATTGCCGCATCAAGAGCAAATTCATTTGGGCGAATACTACCTGTTTGAACGCCATTAATGTTTGTTAAATCAATATTTCCTAAACTAAAGTAACGTAAAGAACCACCAACTGCTGTGTTTTTTTTAACCTTTGCAAATCCACCTAAATAGTACAAATAAATGTCCGGAACCAAGGTTCTAAGCCAAGGTGTGGCACTTAAACCAAATGTAAACTTTTTGTCAGAAAATATCATTTTACTTCCATTCCAGTGTATTGAGTTAGCATCTGGGTCAGTTGCAGCGCCTACATCACCCATAGCACCTTGTTTACTGTCAGGGCCTATTAGTAAAAACGGAACCGCAGTTGTGATTGGATTGATAACAACAGTTTGCCCGTTTAAAGTTTGTAAAGTAGATATTTGTGATTTAGATTTAAAGGAAAGTGCTAAAAACACACTCGGTAATACAAGGTATATATGAAACTTAGTCTTCGTCATGATTATCTATCGGAGGATGTAAATATACTAATTTAAAATTACTAATTTTTCTAATTTTTCGGCGCTTTTATTATCGTTGGTCTGGATGTTTAACTTGTATATGTATACACCCTTGGCCAGTTTGTCGCCATAATCATCTTTACCGTCCCATGTAATGCTACCCGGCCTGTAGCCTTCACAATACACATATGTTTGGATGGTTTTGGCAAGCTTACCGCTGATAGTAAATACTTGAATGGTAACTTTTAATGGCGCACAGGCTTGATTGTGTTCAAAAGTAAACTTAGTATTGGTAGTAAATGGATTAGGGTAATTTAAAACATGTTTGATAACAAGTTCTTCGCTATTTGTTACTGTAAAATCTAAAAAGGATTCAGAAGAGTTATTTTGAATATCCCAAACTTTGAATTTTAAACGGTGGTTTCCTTCAGGAAGATCGTTGAATTGATATTTAACCTTTCCGCTCTGGTAACTGTTAAGGTTAGCCTCATAAAAGTCATTTAAAATAACAGGCGAACTTTCATTATTGTTAAGTACCGCAACAATGTCATGTCCTATTCCTGTACCAATAGTATTAACACCGCTCGAATCGCTTACATTAGCGTAGAATACTGGTTTTTCGTTAGTAGTTCCACCATCAACAAAACCAATTTCGTTAATGTATAGTTTACTTACGGGGCCTTCATTGTCAACTATGGCATCATTTGCAATTTTTCCTCCAACTACAATTTTATCGTAGTATCCGCCTGCATCAATGCTACCGTTGGTGGCGTAGTAACTAATTTTGGCATTACCAGGTACAAAACTTAAGTCTTTTGGCAGAATAAATGTGCATGAAAAGTCCCCATTTTTAACTTCAGACTTACCTCTATAAATAATATTTTTAAACGAATTAAAAACGAAAGGTGTTAGTGGATCATTTGGGCCAACAAAACCAAAATTAGTAGCGCTGTATGGCTGATTAATAAGGCAACTAATGGTTTGCTCCTTGTCAAACACCGTGATATAAACAATACCGTTAAAACTATTAATTTTAGTCGAATCCTTTAGAGCAATTTTTCCTCTGAATGTTACTTTCTTTAGCGCACCTAGTGTGTCTTTTAATACAAGTTTTGCTGTATCATTATTAATTTGTGTGGTTACAATTTTATGATTTGGGTAACGTAAAACCACTGCCGGATCACCCAATAGATGAAAATTTGCATATACAGTTGCTTGCCCAATTTCAGCTTTAGTATCTTTGATAATGTCGCCAAGTGCCGGCCTCTTACCATTTACTCCTTCAGCAAAAAGATATTTAAACAGCACATTATTCAGGTATTCATTAGTTTCGGCAAACGCAACCCTTACTGTTGTATACAAGCCAACAGCTCCTCCTTTTGGATTTAGCATGACATATTCGCCTGCCGATGTTCTTTCCGGATCGTCTAATCTACTAAATTCACAAGTTGCAGTTATCATTAAAGGAAGTTTATTAAAGTTGGACCAGTTATTAATTGATGGTATGTCCACAATACGTTCTTCAGTTAAACCTAATTCTCCACCATGTCCTGTATAATTTACTACCAGAGCCCCTTTTTTCATTCTTCGCTCAAGCTCGTTAAAGGCATCCGGGTATCTGTTACCACCAGGAGTTGAAATACTCTGATAGCTATCTAAATAAATTTTTTCTTGATTATACTGTGGGTGACTTGTTTTTAAATTATTGGCCATGTTGTTCGACTGGCGCATGTGCAGAGCTCTGTCTCCATCATCGGCAATAAAGCTCACCCATGTTCTCCAATCACCAAAGGTTCCTTCATTGGTATTACCGCAATTACTTGGATCAGAAAGCAAACTGGATAAATCATCTTTTTTGTAATAACTTTCAATTTTTGCAACCATCTGGTTCATTTCGGTCGTTGTTCTTGCCATTAACCTACCTATTCCTATGTCAACTTTATAAGTGTTATTACCAATTGCACCATCTGCAAATTCTCCTTCATTGGGGTCCATTAATCCAAAAAAGTCATCTGTTGTAACGCTGGCAAGTGGTGATGTAGAATTGATGCTTTGGTAGCTCGGTATTAGGCAACTATTTGTTTTAATATCACGATTTTTTAATTTATAAGAGCCATCACCAAGTAAAACAACATATTTTGGAATATTTGTTCCGCTTGCTATCCCTCTAGTATAAAGCATTTTAATGTAATTTCTAATTGCAGAAATATCTTGTTTACCGCTTGAAAACTCATTGTAAATTTCTTCCGTATTTGCAATTTGATAAGTAAGGTTTTCATTGTCTTGATGCAATTTGGCGAGGCGTTGTGCCTGACTCAAAAACAATGGGTGACTTATAATGAGGTAAACTGCAGGAGTATGTGCATGTAAATTTTGGTTTGAAATTTTACCAACAAAGGTTGGTTTATATAAATCTTCATTAACGAACGCAACAAATTCTGATGGAATAGGACTTTGAGGATAATTGAACGAAATAAGATTGTTACTGTTTGTTACTACTGCCTCATTTGGCAAGATATGATTACTAACATTCCAAATATTGATGGAAGCATTTGTAGGATTTTGTACATTATAATTTACGGCATTACTTGTAATGGTGCCGGTAACGCGACTATCTCTGAAGTTAAATTGTTTATTAGTTATAGATAATTGTCGGCGAGTATTGATAATAATTTTATCAAGCCAACCTTGGGCATTTGAACTCAATTTACTAATGGATAAATTGATACTATTGGCGTTTGTATTTAATCCTCCTGCAATCGAATTAGCAATATTTGCATATGCATCCAAGTAAAAGGTTCCAACCGGACTAACAGTAAAGTTTGCGCTTATACCATTAGTATTATAGTTATAAAAGTTAGGCGTAAATGCCCTGCTAGCCATTGTTACACTGGTTATCAAACTATCGTTTGTAACAAAATTACCGTCAGACCAATTGAAATTATAAGTGCTGGTTAAGTCAAAAAACTGGCCGTAAAACTCTCTTCCGCTTTTAATAAAATTGATATCATTTTTTTCTTCAATGGCAACATAGTCATATGTATTACTATTTGCTGCAACAATACTCGAAGATGGTGAACTATTAATTCTTAGACCGTTTGTTGTTCCAATAGTTAAAAAGTAAAAACTCGAATCAGAATAGATATTATTCGAGATTGTGAATTTTAACCTGTTTGATGGATTATAATCCAATTGTTGTGTACCTTTTGCATAAAATAAAATATAGTCCGACTCATTAAATACGCCATCATTTTCGCCAATAACCTTTATAGCATTTTCTTCAAGGTCATCATAGGTTACAGTATTGTTAAGTTCTGGTAATGCATTCCCGCCATTTCCAAAAATTTTGATTCTTCTTGGGTCAATGGAGCTGACATTGAGCCCCATTGAAGATAAAAAAGCCTTATCTATTTTATAAACGCCTGTTTTACCCGTTCCTATTTTGTACCATGTGCCTGTTGCAAGCACCGAGTTGGCTTTAAAGCTAGAGCTATTTTGAAGTTTATCTTTTTTATTTGTGGTGGGTAACCAATCAATATCATAGGAAACGAGCTCTTCGATCTGATTAAATTGATTGATTCTAAACGGTACAAGTTGATAATGATTAATTGGTTTCCCGGAAGATAAACCTGAGAGGTCGGTCATTGCAAAATCTCCAGTTAAGTAGGATTTATAATAATTTTTTATAACAGTGGCAGCAGGTTCTGTAACTACTTTGATTTGTATATTTTTTATGGAAGGTTCTAACCAAAAATTGTCCTTAGATTTTACAAAAAGATTATAATAGGGAAGGTTATTTTTTGTTGAAAGATAAAGGGCGTTTTTAAGAATTAATTTAGTTACCGCTGTGTCAGAATTGTTAACTTGCAAAATATTGGATTTTATATCGGTTATTGCTTCTGAAATGTTTGAGGACGCAACTTTTTTTTGCGATTTTACGTTTAATGTAAAAAAGATGGTAATTAGAAGAAAATATAAAGGAGACTTTTTCATTTAAAAATAATTAAAGCTAAGTTGGTTTAAAATTAACGAATAAAACGCAAACTTATTGTGTATGTTTTTTTGCGAATCTTCCAACCAATTATAATTTTAACTGGTTATAAAACCGTTTAAACGGATTTTAGTTGCAAACTTTTTTTGTTTGGTAAGATTTTATTAATATATTTGTAAAATAGGCTAGATCGGAAGAG
>JADBXZ010000017.1 GCA_020403265.1 Bacteroidota bacterium | reverse complement strand
ACTTTGGTAGCAAAGCAGTAGTGTTATCTCTAAGCATAATTTTTAAGTTTAAATATTTAATCTAAAATTAAGCGGACTTTTCTTATGAATTGTACCGCAGCTATTAAGTGATGCAAGCTACTGCTTTTACATATATGCTACCGGTAATTGGCGCGGACGTGGTCATCGCAATGCCAATTTACTGCCTGCTTCGCAGACTTTTATTTTTCTTTGGCTTTGCTAACAAACATTTGTATCTTTAAATAAACATTTGTAGGTATAGACAGTAGAGTGTTCCAAACGCCAACTACTGGTAGCTGCAAAACGTTACCAGTAATTGTAAAAGACGACAACGCAATGACAAATCTACCCGACTTTGACATAAAATCTACGGGGCAAATTTCAAAAGAATTTGTCGACAGAAATATTTTGACTTTTAATCAAGCGACTTTATTTATTACAGAACTTGCATATGGACGTAATGCGGACAAAAACAATTTAGCTTCTGTGTTTATGGACAATTGCGGAACTTGTAGCACAAAGCACGCTTTACTCAAAAGACTTGCAGACGAAAATAATTTTGGAACTGTAAAACTTATTGTTGGACTTTTTAAAATGAACAAGAAAAATACGCCTGAAATTTCTGCAACACTTTTAGAAAATAAATTAGAATATATTCCAGAAGCTCATTGTTATTTGAAATTTGAAGACCAAATTCTCGACCTGACAAAAATTAATTCTGACCCGGCAGACTTTTTGGACGACCTGATTGAAGAAATCGAAATTTTGCCAGAACAAATCACCGACTACAAAGTGAACTATCATAAAAATTATCTTGTAACTTGGCTTGACAATAACAAAGAAATTAATTTATCACTTAACGAAATTTGGAAAATTAGAGAACAATGTATTCAGGACTTGGCGAAAAATTGAGAAGAACAACTACTGGTAACAGCCGTTTTGCAAAAGCGGGGGTTTCGTGCTTCTATGAAAGTGAAGTGCTAAATTCAAGCTTTGTACATCTAATGAAGTTTAGTGCTGAAAATCCCCGCCTGCGCCTGCTTGGAAAATGTTATGCCTAATGCTGTTTTTGAGGACAGTTTCTCATAAGAAATTTAGGAAATAACTCACTCTTTTTTCGTACTTTAGCATAGTGAAAAAACAAGACGAAATAGGGCTAGACTTCATAATCGACAAGTTGACAAACTCTGTTGAGAATGCAATTACTGGTGACAGCTTCGCAACAGAAATTTCAATATTGACAAGTGCAGACCTTAAATCAGTTACTGAAAAAAACGGGTGGGACTTTAACTGGAAAGACGAATATAAACATCCTGAAAGAGACATTTATAAGCTGACAATTGTAAATAACCCGACCATTATACAAGGACTTATTTGTTTAGAAGTAAAGCAAGACCATGTTTACATGCACTTAATTGAAAGTGCTCCATTTAATAAAGGTAAGACCAAAGTATATGTTGGTGTACCCGGTAACTTGGTTGCTTTTGCATGTAAGCTATCCTTTCAACGTGGACACGAAGGGAATCTTTCATTTCTTTCTAAAACACAACTCGTAGACCATTATGAAAAAAGTATAGGAGCAGTTCATTTTGGTGGAAGAGTAATGATTCTTGAGACAAATGCAGCATTAAGACTTATTGACAAATACTTTAAAAACAAATAAAATGAAACCGAAAAAAGTAGAACTAGACGTTGATTTTATTGGAGGTATGGGAGCTTTGACACCACAAGAAGAAAAAGCTTTAAGTGAGTATTTCAAGAAACGTAAACAGACCTCTAATAAGACAAAAAAATCAACCAGACCGAAACTAGCCGCTTAAGATTAAATAGCACCAGGCATAACACGGGTTTTGCGCTATGCGGGGTGACGGAAGTTTGCGCACCGAAATTTCAGCGGTAAATAGTGTTGGGTTCGCTCAGGTTCTGTAGTAATTATTTATTAAGTTTGCCTGTATGCGGGACAGCGCAAATAATACCGCACAGCCACAAAGCCCGTAACCGTTAGTTGCTATTATAATGACGAAAAAACAATTTAGACTTTTATTTCTTCTAGTAGGACTTACAATCCTAATATTAATGTTTCGTCGTTGTGCTTCTTCAATTGTTTACTCAATATCGGAAAGTAATTTGACCGACACAGAAATAAAAACGAAGAAAGAAAGAGCTTATACAGAATATTCTAAATTATTTCATCCTGACGTTTTAGATAAAATTAAATATGCCAGTTATGATGTTACCAAATCAAAGCATCCTTTTTGGTCATTTACATATGACAAAGAATATGCAGTTTTAGTTTATAAGATTAATATTTCAACGGACTCTTCTTTTAAGGACTTAGTTAAAATTCATAATAAAAAGGTTGACCATTTTGATGTTAATTATAGGGGGTCGGAACTAGACGAAATTAGTTTCACATATAACGATTTACATGACTCTATTATTAAAAACCTTAATATAATATATGAGGGGGAATTAATTAATTCTCTCGATTTAAATGACTCTTTAATGTTCCTCGACCTAAACTGTGAAAAATTAGGTTTTTATTATGAAACAGGCCCTCCGGCTGACATTCTTATTCATGTTAAAAAATTGTTTTATAATGAAAAAGGTCCACCGAGGACAAGGTTTAACGTTGTAATAATAAAAAATAACCATAGCTTATTTATTATTGCACTTCGACCAAGAACCAGAGGTAGACACTTCGACAAATTATTTCTTCTTAATTTATTAGACAGAAAAATATATCCCGACACTACAAATAACAGCAACTAACAGCACCTCCTATGTAAAGCATTCAATAATTATTAACAATTTATTTTAATATTAAAAATACTTAAAATAAATGACGATAAGATTGAAAAACGAACTCCGGAAAATATTAAGAAAATTAAGTGTGCAGGTCTATTTGCAAACCTTTAGTGGTAATTTTAGAACGCTCCTAAACACTGACTATACGAACTTAAATAATAACAATCGAAATCAACAGAAACAATGGCACAAATTAATCCACACATCAACTTTAACGGAAATGCAGAAGAGGCATTTAACTTTTACAAATCAGTATTCGGTGGCGAATTCACAAAAATCATCCGATTTAAGGATTTACCAAGTAACCCTGATTTCCCAATTCCCGCAAATGAAGCCAATAAATTAATGCATATAGCATTGCCAATCGGACAAGGCTTTTTATTTGCAAATGATATTTTGGAAATGATGGGACGAGTAGATGAAAACGAAAATCGTAGTAAAATTGCGATAACTGCCGAAAGTATAGAAGAAGCACTTTTGTTATTTAACGGTCTTTCTAAAGGTGGACAAGTCGAAATACCAATGGACGAAAATCCTGATGGAACTTATTTTGCAATGTTCAGAGATAAATTTGGAATTGAATGGATGATAAAGTTTGCCCCAAAAGAATAATAAATAAACTGTGTTCAACTAGAGATCATGAAAAACTGCAGCTAACACACATGGCTGTTGCACAACCCTCTCCAAAAGTCAAAAAACGGAGTTCATAAATTATTGACTAAACACCCAACACAATAAAAAGGAATGTTTAACGTTTTTAACGCAATAACCCGCATGGAAACAACAAAGACGAACTCAGTAACCGCGCAACAATTTTTGACCATTGCATTATTGGTTTTATTGGCTTGCTTTACGCTTTTTTCTTTAGATAAAGATACGCATAGCTTTACTGACTTATTTATACCAGGTAATCTATTTGCATTAGTTTTTTATTTCACGCCAACCTTCCTAATATGTCTGTTTTTTTTCATTCACTTCTCTAAAAAACGCAACCGAATGATTAGTTTAATCTTATCTCTTTTGACTAGAATTCCACTAAGTTTCACTTTAGTTATTTGCGTTTTTCTTCTCTGCATCCGTTAAAAGCAGATCAACAAACAACAGGTATCCGTCATTCGCGAGGTTGTGAAAAGGCTCAATTGAAATGGCTTAGAATAGGTTAAATGTGTAAGCTTTCCCAAAATTAATACGACTTATAAGTAGAAAAATTTTATCCGGTTTTTATAGAATTTGCTGTCATCACAATAATAAAATAAAGTTCTTTTTTTAAAATTTTAAGACATGAAATCGAAGATTAACGAATACCAATTTATAAAATAAATACATTATAAGTAAAAAATTAAAAAACATACATCCGGCGAAATACTTTTAGAAGAGTTTTTAATTCCTTTTGAAATTAGTGCATATAGGCTTTCTAAAGACATCGGTATTTCGCAGACGCGTGTCTCAGAAATAATCAAAGGAAATCGTCGTATTACCGCTGACACTGCATTAAGACTTTCGAAATATTTTGGAAATAGTGCAAAGTTTTGGCTTGGTTTGCAAGACGACTTTGATATTGAAGAAGAAAAAAATCATAAAAAGACAGAACTTAATGCGATCAAGCATTACGCTCGCAACGCTGCATAACACCAAGCATGCAAAAACGGCGGGACAACAAGAGCTTTGGCTTAAATTGATGCCTTCCTCGCAGACATTTTTTTTCCGCCGCGTCGGACGGTCATCATTCGAACATTTGTGATGGCAGAGCGCCGTCAATCACGCGTGGTTAAATTTACTGATTCCTCAGCGCATCTTGGCACCTAAAACGCATAATCCTTCAAATACTCAAAACCTTTGTTTAATTGTCCGTTTTCACAAATGGTGGCGCGGTCAATAATTTTAAATTCATCATCACCAAATAAAAAAGGTAATACGCGCTCGGTTAAGTCTTTACCAAAATCATCGCTGGCATCTCTTGGTAATTCGCAGGGCAAGTTATCTACAGCCATAATACAAACGGTATCTTTATTAAATGGTAAATCTTCTTTATCGTTTAAAATGTTGTAACCGTAAAAGGGTTGTTGGATGGTGCTGGCGCGCATGGTGGTAGGTACACTGCCATCAATGTCGCAGGTAATGTCCGCTATCACCGAAATATGAAAATCGTTGGCCTTCATATCATCTTTGGTAAATAATTTAGGTGAGCGGGGATCCCAGTAATGCGAAGAAATAAATAAATCGGTTACTTTTGTATAAGGCACAAACTTGCTTACAAAGTGCTCAGGATTTTTAAAGAAATCATTTAAGTCAAAATTGTGATCTTCCGGTCGTTCCACATAATCTCGCGGGTTCAGCTGGCAATAAACCGGTTCTCTAAAGCTATTGCTTAAAAACTCATCAGCAGTTACTTTTCTGATGCGCAAGGCACTTAAAGTTTCAATAACCCCATTGGCTACGCGGCCGCCACCTGTTAAAGCAATTTTAATATTTGGTAGCTTAACGCGTTTAAGTTCTTCTTCCATTTCGGCACGGTCTCTGCATAAATGTGCAGGCTTTAAACGGAACAAATCGTATTTTAAACCATAACCTAAAATACCATTGTAAGCACCCACTACACCGGCATAACGTCCAAAACCAATAATACGGTTATGGTTTTTGTCGGTTAAGGTTTCGTAATCGGTCATTTTAATGTTATTGGCAATTAAGGCTTTCATTAATTTTTGATTATGCGCTTGCTTTTTAATAGTGTGTGAAAAGAAAAAATAACGTTTGCCGGGAATCAATTTTTCAGCAGGCACTTCTTTTACACCCATCAACACATCGCAATCGCTGAGGTCTTCTTGCAAAGCAATACCAAAGGAAGTATATTCATCATCACTGTAGCATCTGATTTTACTTGGTTGCACCGCAATTTCAAGCGCAGGGTATTTTCTGAGTAACTCACTGCAAATAAGTGGGGTAAGCGGCACCCGCTTATCCGGTGGTGATTTTTCTTCGCGTAAAACGCCTATTTTTATTTTTTGCATGGTATTAACTGTATCTTTACAAAGATAAGATTAATGCGCAGTAATTTCATCATATTTTTAGTTTTGATTCCATTCTTTTCCCTTGCACAAAACAAAAAAGCTGATCTTGTCACGCAAAAATTTGACACTTCGCAACTCAAGCAGGATGTACGCTTATTAAAAAAAGTTATCTTAAAAATGCATCCGGTGGTTGGGATATACCATCCAACCAACTATTTTGACAGTTTGTTGACGCAGCTCGAACATGACATCACAAAACCCTTAACAACGAAAGAATTTTACATCCGTTTAAAAAGTACAATTGATGATTTACAATGCGGACATTCAGAAGTAGGTGTGTCTAAAGCCTATGCAAAAGCGATGGCTAAACGCAAGGTGAATTGTTCGCCTTATTTTTTTGTGCCCGTTCATAACAAAGTGTATGGTATTGCTTCCATCGCTAAAAAAGATACATTAATAAAAAAAGGAGATGAAATCCTTTCTATAAATGGTATTTCATCGCAATCGTTACTTGCCCTGTGTAAAAAAATGATTACAGTGGATGGTCAAATCAAAACAGGTAAAGAATATTTACTTCAGGCTTCATTTAATGCTTTTTATCAAAGTCTTACGTTTAGGCCGGATACTTATACCGTAAAGTTTAAAAGAGGAAATTTACCACCGCAGGAGGTAAAGTACAAGGCGGTGAGCTTAACAAAAATTCCGGATCTGCCTATTAAAGCTAAGCCTGATAGTACTTTAATAACGTATAAAAAGGCAGCTATTAAACATCGTTTTTACAACAATAATCAAATTTGTTATTTAAAACTGAGTAGATTTTCGCATCGTAAATTCAAAAAGGCTTACAGAAAAATATTTAAAAAAATAGAGAAAAATAAAACCAATCAACTCATACTTGATTTAAGAGACAACGGCGGCGGCAGTTTAGCCAACTTTTACCGTTTCATTAGTTATTTTCATGATACAACGCTGAACCAATCGCTTTACACAAAAGTAAATGGCTATCCTGAAAAAAAATATACAAAAGGCAACTTTGGATTTAAAATCACGAAATTATTTTTTAGAGTAGCCGGTCATTACAAACATCATGGGGATACAAGTTTTTACACAATTGCAATAAAACCCAATAAAAGAAACCATTATAACGGAAAAGTGGTTGTGCTAATAAATGGAGCTAGTTTTTCGGCCAGTTGCTTAACAGCAGCCTATTTAAAATATCAAAACCGAGCTACTTTTATTGGTCAAGAAACCTCGGGCACCATAGAAGGTTGCAATGCAGGCGTAACGGCAGCGTATAATTTACCAAACACAAAACTGCGTGTAAGAGTGCCGGCTTTCAGAATTGTGCATGATGTTTCGCCTAACCCAACCGGACATGGCATCAAACCCGATATTGAAATAAATTACGGCTTTAATGATTTGCTGGAAAGGAAAGACCTTGAACTGGCCAAAGCGCTTGAGCTGCTTCAGAAATAGCATGTTGGAAGCATGTTCGTAAATAAAGGGTATTCAAAACAAACAATTTACAAAAATTAGCAAAAGTAAACCCTTTAAGTTCCATGAAATTTCGTACATTTATTGGCTTAATTAACCAATTATATGTTCGATTTTCTTAAAAAAGTTTTTGGCACAAAATCTGCCAAAGAAATTGAAGGCCTTCAATCTAAAGTTAAACAAATTAACACCATTTATACTGAACTTAATTCTATTTCAAACGACCAACTTCGTCAACGTTCTCAGGAATTAAAAAATAAGATTCAGCAATCCATTAAATCTGAGTTGGATGAAATCAATCAGATTAAAATTAAAATTGCGGCTGATGCCAGCATGGATGTAAACTTGAAAGAGGATCTTTACAAACAAATTGATGAAATCGATAAAGACATTACCAAAAAAATAGAAGGCACGCTTAACGAAATTTTACCGGAGGCTTTTGCAATTTTAAAAGAAACGGCTCGCAGGTTTAAAGATAATGCATCGCTTGAGGTAACTGCCAATTCAGCGGATGAAACGTTTGCCAAATCACACAAAAACGTACAAGTTAGTAACGGAAAAGCAACTTATGCCAACAAATGGTTAGCTGCCGGCAATGAAATAACCTGGGATATGGTTCACTACGATGTTCAGTTAATTGGCGGGATGGTTTTGCATCAAGGTAAAATTTCTGAAATGGCAACCGGTGAAGGTAAAACCTTGGTATCTACGTTACCGGTGTTTTTAAATGCATTATCCGGACGCGGGGTACATGTAGTAACAGTTAACAACTATCTGGCTAAACGTGACAGTGAATGGAATGCGCCTTTGTTTATGTTCCATGGTTTAAGCGTAGATTGTATTGATAAACATGACCCTAATACCGAAGAACGCAGACAAGCTTATTTATGTGACATTACATACGGAACCAACAACGAATTTGGTTTTGATTATTTAAGAGATAACATGGCACGCGATGTGCAGGAGTTAGTGCAACGTAAACACAATTTTGCTATTGTAGATGAGGTGGATAGTGTATTAATTGATGACGCTAGAACGCCATTAATTATTAGTGGGCCAACACCGCAAGGAGATAAGCACGAATTCATGGAATACAAACCACGAGTTGAAAAAATTGTAAACACTCAAAAACTATACGTTCAAACCTGTATTACCGAGGCGAAAAAATTATTTGCTGAGGGTAAAGAAAAGGAGGCAGGTATTCCATTGTTAAGAGCACACCGCGGGTTGCCTAAAAATTCGGCATTAATTAAATTTTTAAGTGAACAAGGCGTTAAAGCTTTATTGCAAAAAACAGAAAATTACTACATGCAGGATCAAAATAAAGAAATGCACAAAATTGATGCAGAGCTTTATTTTACGGTAGAAGAAAAGAATAATCAGGTTGATTTGACCGAAAAAGGTATTGACTTTTTAACAGGTAACACAGATGATCCTAAGTTCTTCGTTATTCCTAATGTTGGTGATGAGGTTGCAGAAATTGAAAAAAACATTCTAGATCCTAAAGCCAAAGCTGAGGCTAAAGAAGTGGTGTTGAGGGATTTTAGTGTGAAGAGTGAGCGTATTCATACAGTTCAACAGTTACTAAAAGCTTACACTGTTTTTGAAAAAGATCAGGAATACGTGATTGATGGCGGCCAGGTAAAAATTGTGGATGAGCAAACAGGCCGTATCATGGAAGGAAGAAGATACAGCGATGGCTTGCATCAGGCGATTGAGGCAAAAGAAAATGTAAAGATTGAAGCTGCCACTCAAACTTACGCAACCATTACCTTACAAAACTACTTCCGCATGTACAACAAATTGGCCGGAATGACCGGTACAGCTACAACTGAAGCGCAGGAATTTTATGATATTTATAAATTAGAAGTTGTTGAAATACCAACCAACAGAGCCATTTCTCGTAAGGATGAGCAGGATTTAGTTTACAAAACAAAACGCGAAAAATATAATGCCGTTATTGAAGAAGTTGCTAAACTGGTAGCTGCCGGAAGACCTGTTTTAATTGGTACTACAACCGTAGATATTTCTGAATTACTAAGCCGTACGCTTAAATTAAGAGGTATTAAGCATAATGTGTTAAATGCTAAATTACATGCGAAGGAAGCGGATATCGTTGCTGAAGCAGGTAAAGCAGGAACAGTAACCATTGCTACCAACATGGCTGGTCGTGGTACGGATATTAAACTAGGACCCGGGGTAAAAGAAGCAGGTGGTTTAGCAATTATTGGTACAGAACGTCATGAGAGCAGAAGGGTTGACCGCCAGTTACGCGGAAGGGCCGGTCGTCAGGGTGATCCGGGATCATCCCAGTTTTTTGTGAGTTTGGAAGATAATTTAATGCGTTTATTCGGTAGCGAACGTATTGCTTCGTTAATGGATAGAATGGGATTGAAAGAAGGGGAGGTTATTCAGCATAGCATGATAACCAAATCAATTGAACGTGCACAAAAGAAAGTTGAAGAAAATAATTTTGGAACACGTAAACGTTTAATTGAATACGATGATGTTATGAATGCGCAACGTGATGTTATTTACAAACGCAGACGTAACGCTTTATATGGTGATAAAATTAGTATCGACATTGCTAACATGATGCTTGAACTGAGCACAAGTATTGTTGAAGAATTTGCGCCGGCAAAAGATCATGAAGGTTTTAACTTAGAATGTATTCGTTTGTTTGGAATAGAATCGCCGTTTAACGAAACAGATTTTAAAACGCAGAAAGAAGATGATTTAATAGATAAATTATTTGCTGTATTACAAACTGCATATCAGCAAAAAGTAGAAAAGATTTGCGCTGCGGTGTTTAAAGAAATTCGTGATGTGTTTACAAATCCGAACAATACATTTATAAACATTGCTTTACCTTTTACCGATGGTATTAAAGGCTTACAAATCATAACAGAACTTCGCAAAGGATACGACACCAAAGGAAGAGAGGCTTTTTCAAATTTTGAAAAAAGTGTGGTGCTGTTGATGATTGATGAAGCTTGGAAAGAACATTTACGTGAGTTAGATGATTTAAAGCAAGCGGTTCAAAATGCTTCACTTGAACAAAAAGATCCATTAGTGATTTATAAGTTAGAATCATTCAACCTATTTAAAGAGATGATTATTAAAACGAATAAAGAAATTATTTCGTTTTTAATGAAGAGTTATTTACCGAACGAAGAACAAAGTGATAATAGTCAACTGGCACAATTTACCAATGAGGCGCCTATTCAAAAGAAAGAGGCCTTAGTTGAAAGTCGTGATGAAAATGCTGTAGAGGAACAAAATGCTAAACAAAAACCTAAAGCACAACCAATTCGTGTTGAACCAAAAATAGGCAGAAATGATCCTTGTCCTTGTGGTAGTGGAAAAAAATACAAAAACTGCCACGGTACAGGTATGTAAAAAGTTAAAAGTATCAACGCTAAACCACATAGCTAATGACAGATAGAAGGCATTTTCTTAAATCGGGTTTGGCAATAAGTTTAACAACATTAATTGGCTCGCCTATACTGGCAAGCGAATTAACTAATTCAGTAACTACTCATTCAGCAACTAAAATTTTCCCGAAAGCATTAAAAAAGAGAACAAAGGTTGCTATTTCCTCGCCTGCAGGTACGGTTTGGGATTCTAAACAAGTTGAAACCTTCACCCATATTTTAACAGGCTTTGGATTTGAAGTCGTATTAGGCAAAACCTTAAGTTTAAAACATGGTTACTTTGCCGGAACGGATGAGGAAAGAGCAAATGAACTAAATCAGTTTTTTGCTGATAAAACTATTAGTGCTATTTTTTGTATGAAAGGCGGTTGGGGATGCGCCCGTATTCTTGATTTACTGAACTATTCATTAATTAAACAAAATCCAAAAATCTTAATTGGCTTTAGCGACATTACAGCCTTATTGCTTGCTATCACCAATCAAACGGGGTTAATTACATTTCATGGTCCTGTTGGTAACTCGGGTTGGAATGAATTTACCACCGAGGTATTTAAAAAAGTATGCATGAATGCCGAAGCGGTTCAATATCCTAAAAATCCTGTTACTGATTTACAACTCAAAGTACACAGTAAAGGCATCGCTACCGGTGAATTGTGGGGCGGTAACTTAACCGTTTTAACCAGTTTAATTGGGAGTAAATACTTGCCCGATTTTAAGGGAGCCATTTTGTTTTTAGAAGAAGCAAAGGAAGAACCTTACAGCATTGATCGTATGTTAACGCAACTTAAATTATCAGGCATCATTGATAACGTTTCCGGAATTATATTTGGTAAGTGCAGTAAATGTTTGGCAGAAGAACCTGCTAAAGCCTTTACAATTGAGGAAGTACTGTCACAGCATTTTTCTGATTTAAAAATTCCTGTGGTATCCGACTTTATGATTGGACACATTGAAAATAAACTCACCTTGCCTTTAGGGGCCTTAGCTACTTTGAATACTGAAAAAGGCAGTTTAGAGCTTGTTAAAAGTGCAACAATTTAAATTTTGCCTAAATTCAACGGTTTGGTTTATTTTTTGGCAAAACGTTTATCGCTTAAACTCAATAAAAAATTCTCTAAATCTTTCTTTTCCGCAGCTCTTAAGCCAAGTGGTTTACTTAAAGAGGTATCACGATTAATACTGTTTGGAACTAATTTGTCGGGTTCATTGTAATAATCAATTACATCTGCTAATGTTTTAATACTGCCATCGTGCATATATGGTGCAGTTTGTGCAATGTTTCTTAGCCCCGGTGTTTTAAAGGCACCTATGTCCTTTGGATTATTACTGATTTTGTATCTACCGGCATCGTTGTAATTTTTACCATTGTATAAGCCAATGTTTTTAAATTTGTCGTTACCTGTAAAATCAACACCAAAATGACAATCAAAACATCTTGCTTTGGTGTTAAATAATTCCAAACCTCTTTTTGCACTGGCGCTTAATTGTGTGGTATCTCTGCCTGTGAGGTAATTATCAAATGGACTATCGTTTGTTTCTAAAGTACGCTGATAATCGGCTAATGCTGTGGCCATGTTTTGAATTGAAGGCATGGCATTAAAAACGGCCCGAAAAGATTGCTTGTATTGTTCACTTCGTTTTAAACGTTTAATAGCAATACTTAATGGAAGGTTCATTTCTACAGAACTCTCAATAGGTCCTAATGCTTGTTCTTCAAGTGTTTCGGCACGACCATCCCAGAAATAAGCATTACGCGCACTCATGTTCATACATGACGGCGTATTTCTATCTGTTTTTTGATTGTTAAAACCATCGCTAACAGCTTTATTATCTGCAAAGGCAAATTGAGGCTGATGGCAGCTGGCGCAGCTTATAGTGCTGTCTCTTGAGAGAATAGGGTCAAAAAACAGAGCTTCCCCTAATTCTTCAACTGTATAATATGTTTTAACTTCTTTTGATTCAGAACAAGAAATTAAAACGAGCAGTGTTCCTGCTAAAATGGCGATGGTCTTTTTCATTAAATTTTTTTTGATAAAAATACTTATATTTATAATCTAATTTCGATCCTCTAAAAATTTAGATTGAATCTAAAAGACCAGATAACTGAATCCGAAAAACCAGTTCAAACTGAGTTTAAAAATAAGTTTTTACTAAAAGGAATAAGTTCAGGATACAATAAATTCTATATGTATGCTTTAACAATTGTATTAGCTCTAACAGGATATTTTCTTTATCCAAGTTTATTATTGATTCCACTTTTTGTGAGAGCTAAAGAAGTTGGCGTTGATACAGCCGAAATAAAAGCCAATGCTAATGTATTATTCAATGCAGATCGATTAGTGATAGATAGAAATATCATGTTATTAATAGTGTTTTCAATTTTTGTTGTAACATTGATTCTGTTTTTGATTGGATTATATAAAATACATAAGAAGAATTTGCTCAGCGTTTTAACAGGTTTCCCTCGATTTAGAAAAAGGAAATTTTGGTTTGGCTTTATGTTGTGGGCTAGTTTGTTAATCTTTACGTTGATGATCCAATACTTCTTAGATACTGAAAATTTCACTTTAGCGTTTGATTTGCCTAAGTTTTTAGGTAGTTTAGCTATATTGCTCGTTTTTATACCAATACAAACTTTATGGGAAGAAATTCTGTTCAGAGGTTATACCCTACAAGGCCTTTCGATTGGCTTAAAACAAGGTTTATTCCCTGTTTTAATTACTTCACTTATTTTTTCACTCATGCACATGTCTAATCCGGAAGTAAAGGAGTATGGCATTTTTAGCACGTTTTTTTATTACTTTACCTTTGGTTTGTTTCTAGGCATTATAACCTTAATGGATGAGGGGTTAGAACTTGCATTTGGTATTCATTGCGCCAATAACCTAATTGTAACCATATTTACAACTTCCAAAGTATCTGTTCTTAAAGCTTATTCTATTTTTGCCATCGAATATAATAATGGCATGGCTGAAATGATGTTAAGCTTGTGCATGTTAGTCGCAACCTTTTCAATATTTTGGATTAAATACAAGTGGAAAAATTTCGACCTTCTTTACAGATAGTTTATATTTAATTTTAAATTCAATAATACCCAATATTAAATAATATAGAATGAAAAAAATACTTTTACTTTTTTTAGTTAGCTGTTATAACCTTTTAAGCGCAGATGAAAACTATTACTACTCAGTAAATTTAACCTCTGTTAAAAACGACAAGCTGTTAGTTGAATTAACCCCGCCAACCATTAAAGAAACGGAAATAGAGTTTTGTTTCCCTGCCATGGTGCCTGGCACATACGAGGTTTACGATTTTGGAAAATTCATTACTAATTTTAAAGTTGCAGGAAAAAATGGTGCCACAATTACAGTAGTAAAGTTAGATGAGAACCGCTACAAACTTTCGCCGGCTAATCTAATTGAAAAAATTACGTATGAAGTTGATGACACATTTGATAAAACCGGTAATTCTAGCGTTGACAAAAAGGTGGTATTTGAGCCGGGGGGCAGTAATTTTGAAGATGGTAAAAACTTTAGCATTAACACACACAATTTATTCGGCTACTTTAAGAATTATATCAAAGCAAACTTTGTTCTTGAGTTTACCAAACCTAAAGGCTTTTATCCAAGCACCGGATTGTCTAATTTGAAAATTGGTGAGTCAAAGGATGTAATTACAGTTTTCAATTACAATGATTTGGTGGATTCTCCAATTATGTATACGATGCCGGATACCACATCTATTCAGGTAGCAAATACACAGGTTTTGGTAAGTGTTTATTCTCCTAATAAAAAAATAAATTCAAAATTTATTGCAAATACGCTAACGGAACTATTAGATGTACAACGTAAATATTTAGGCGGAACTTTACCCGTTAATAAATATGCATTTTTATTTTATTTCACATCCAAAGCAACTTTATCAGGAGCAAGCGGCGCATTAGAGCATTCTTATTCTTCGTTTTACGTTTTATATGAAGATGACAGTACTGCCATTAAACAAGAAATAAGAGATGTTGCTGCACATGAATTTTTTCATATCGTTACACCATTAAACATTCATGCTACTCAGATTGGTGAGTTTGATTTTAATAATCCAACCATGAGCGAGCATTTATGGCTGTATGAAGGGATGACTGAATATGCTGCTCATCATGCTCAATGCAAAGGAGGTCTTACAACAGTTGATGATCTGCTTAATACCATGATGGAGAAGTATAACAACAGTTTGGTGGCATTTAATGATACAATGAGTTTCACCTGGATGAGTAAAAATGTTTTAATTGAAAAAGTACACGGGCAATACAGTAATGTTTACGAAAAAGGTGCCGTTATTGGTATGTGTTTGGACATCTTATTGCGAGAATTAAGTTCCGGCAAATATGGAACGCAAGAACTAATGAAGGACTTATCCTTAAAGTATGGAAAAAATAAATCATTCAATGATGCAGATTTGTTCAAGGAAATAGAACAAATGACCTACCCTGAAGTTGGTGAATTTTTAAGAAGACACGTTGGTGGTAAACAACCTTTGCCGATGAAGGAAATCCTTTCGAAAATAGGTGTAGAATTTATAAAAGAAGCCAAATCCAAAGAAATTACCATGGGAGGTGTAGATTACGGATTTAATCAGGCTACTTTGAGACTGGTGGTATACAACACACGCCAAATGGATGAATTTGGTAAAAAATTAAAATTTAAGGAGGGAGATGAAATTTCAAAAGTTAATGGCAAGGTTGTTGATATGAATAGTATTAAAGAAGTGTTTACCAATTATTATAATCAAACTAAAGAAGGTGACTTGGTTACATTTGAAGTAGAACGCCCAAAACGTAGGAAAGGAAAGTATAAAACAAAAACGCTACAGGCTATAGCTATGAAAGTGGATGTGGTTCAGAAAAATAAAATTAAAGTGTTAGATCAGTTAACTGATAAACAAAAATTAACTTTAAAAAGCTGGGCAGGTTTGTAATATGAAATAACCATGTTTTCCTTAAGCACAAACACATGTCAAGATAAACTGGTTATTCCATATGGCAATTAAAAAAAATAATATCTACATATGAAAAAGATTTATTCACTTCTTCTGTTTTGTTTCGCATGGCAATTATGTTTAGCACAAACTAATTTGCCTCCGGGTGCCTATACTTCAACAAATAAAAAGGCCATTAAATTGTTTGAGGAAAGCAAGAAGCTTTTTAGTATGAGGAATGATGATGAGGCTGAAAAAAAAATAATTGCTGCTATAAAAGAAGATCCAAATTTCGCTGAGGCTAATTCGGCTTACGCTGATTTTCTAATGATGAAGAATAAGCCTAAACAAGCCATA
The DNA here is from genome assembly GCA_020403265.1 of Bacteroidota bacterium. Classification (GTDB taxonomy): domain Bacteria; phylum Bacteroidota; class Bacteroidia; order B-17B0; family Aurantibacillaceae; genus Aurantibacillus. The sequence goes on along the minus strand of JADBXZ010000017.1, from coordinate 58,556 downwards.
GATTATTATAAGCAAGCTATATTAATTGCCCCAAAATTCATGACAGATAACAATTATTATCTTGGTCAGGCCTATAAGGCAGAGGCGCAGTATGAAAATGCCAAGTTATCATTTCAAAATTTTTTAAAATTCGAACGAATTAGCCCTACTTTAAAAGTAGATGCTGAAAAAGAAGTTAAGAATGCCGACTTTGCAATTAATTTAGTTAAAAATCCAAAGCCTTTTAAGCCCATTAATGTAGGACCCGGTATTAATACAGAAAATGGGGAATACTTCCCTGCTATCAGCGCTGATGGAAAGCAGTTTATGTTTACGCGTGCAATACCAAGAAAAGATATTGTTGGTGCATTTAACGAAGACTTTTACATGAGTTATAAAGAGAAAAATGTTTGGCAGGCCGCTTTCCCTTTAACTGATATTAATAGTTACGGAAACGAAGGTGCACCAACATTATCTGCCGATGGGAATATCATGTTTTTTGCATCCTGTTCCGATGAGTTCGGAGATTATGGGGGGCAGGATAGAAAAGGATTTGGAAGTTGTGATATTTTTTATTCCGTAAAAGTTAATGGGCGATGGAGTAAACCAAGAAATGGCGGAAATCTAATTAATAGTAAAAATTGGGAAACGCAACCAAGTTTTAGCAGCGATGGTAAAACACTTTATTTTATTAAAGGTTATACCGGCAGAGGTCCTGCAGCAAAAGATGTGGATATTTATATGAGCGAAATAGGTGAGGACGGAAAATTTAAACAACCGGTTAAATTGAATGAGAATGTCAATTCTTCAGGTGAGGAGGAAAGTGTTTTTATTCATGCAGATAATATGACTTTGTATTTTGCAAGCAATGGTTTACCAGGCTTAGGCGGAACGGATTTATTTATGAGTAAACGCCAACCAAATGGCGATTGGGGGCCAGCCGTTAACTTAGGTTATCCAATTAACTCAGCTAAAAATGAAAATAGTTTATTAGTTGACCCTGCAGGAAACTTAGCCTATTTTGCCAGTGAAAGAGAAGGTGGTTATGGTGATTTGGATATCTATCAGTTTGAATTACCTGAGGATGTTAGGCCTGAAAAAATTACCTACGTAAAAGGAAAAATTTATAACTCTAAAACCAAAGAACCTCTGGAAGCAACTTTCGAATTATTTGATTTGGATAAACAGGAAAAGGTAACACAATCCTTCTCTCAAAAAAATGGTGAATTTTTTGTGACCTTAACTTCTAATAAAAACTACATGGTAAATGTTAGTAAAGAAGGTTATGCGTTTTATAGCGATAATTTTATTTTAAAAAATAAAATAGCAGATTTTACAAAACCTTATGTACTGGATATTCCTTTACAGCCGATCGATACAGGCAGTGTCATCGAACTAAAGAATGTATTTTTTGATGTCAATAAATGGGACTTGAAAGCAGAAAGCAAAGTAGAATTGAATAAATTGGTTAATTTTTTAACTAAGAACCCAAGTCTTAAAATTGAGGTTGGTGGTCATACCGATAGTGATGGCGATAAAAAAGCTAACTTAACCCTTTCTAATAATAGGGCTAAATCTGTGGTTGAATATTTGGTTAACGAAGGTAAAATTGGAGCCGCAAGATTAAGCTATAAAGGTTACGGTGATACTAAGCCAAAAGTTAAAAATGATACACCGGAAAATAAGGCCAAAAATAGAAGAACGGAGTTTAGAGTAATTTCAAAATAGCTGAATTTTCAATTGAATAATAGTTTAAATTTGTAGCATGAAGGATGTTTTTTTAGTTAATTTAAAATTGCCCGAATCTTTTACAAAGGAACTTTATAATTTAATTCCTGAACAAAGGGCCGTTGTTAATCAATTATTAGATAACCGTGTTGTTTTATCTTACTCTTTAGATATGGACCGAAAAAATGTTTGGGCCTATATCGAGGCAGTTAGTGAGCAAGAAGTGATGGATATTTTGAGTACCTTCCCAATTATTAAGTACGTTAAAACAACTATTCATGAACTCGCATTTTATGATACAGCCCCAGTTGGAATGCCTGAATTGATTTTAAATTAAATCTTAATTGCTCGGGTTACTTCATTTTTTCTAGGTGGTCCGGCTAATCTTTCTACCTTAAACCCTATTTCTTTTAAGAGTCGTTTATAAACTCCTTTGGCGCAATGTGTCACTATACAAGCACCGCTAGGCAGGGCTGAGTGCATTTTTTCGAATATCACTTTATCCCAAACTTCAGGTGTTGCCTGATGAGAAAAACCTGAGTAATAAACAACATGATAGGGTATTAAGTAATTAAAATCATAAATATTGCATTTTAATTTTTCAAGCGTGAAAAATGAATTTATTTGTTTTGTTTGATTCCATTCTGTTTTTATGATATCAAAGTAATTTTGCTTCAGTTCTGGATTATCTGTAAGATCAGGGTAGTTTAACTTGTTACAAGTTTCTAAATCAACGGGTTCAATATCTATGCTGGTGCAATATATTGGTTGTTTCTGCTTTGAAGCTTCCAGTAAAGTAAGGTAAGTATGTAAGCCTGCACCAAATCCTACTTCTAAAACATTAATTGGAGAATTGAATTTTTCAATGGCATGCTTTAAACCATAATCGATAAAAACCAATTGACCTTCACTTAAAGCACCGTGTATGGAGTGATAATAACAACCGGTATCTGAATTTAATAAAGTAAAACTACCGTCGGCTGTTCGAATAACCTCTAAATTCATTTTTTCTTTTTATATATTAAAAATAAAAGCACAGGTAATAAAAAAATGTCAGCTAACACAGCTACAATTACTGTAATGCAGATTAAGAAACCAAAATAGAAGGTGCTTTGAAAGTCGCTCAACATCAAGCTCATAAAACCACCCATTAAAATGAAGGTAGTTAAAATGATTGGTTTTCCTGTTTCAAAATAGGTGCGTTTAAATGCATAAAGCAAACTTTTTCCATAGCTTAATTCAATTTTTAATCTCGAAATAAAGTGAATGGTATCGTCGGTGGCAATACCAAATGCAATGCTGAACACCAATGATGTTGCTGCTTTGAGCTCAATACCCGCATAACCCATAAAACCTGCAATAACAAGTAATGGGAAAATATTTGGAAGAAAAAACACCAAAACCATCCGCCAGCTTTTGTGTAGAAAAAAGGTTAGAATGGCAATGATGATAAGTGAAAACACAAAACCTTGCGTCATGTTATCCACCATGTATTCATTGTTCCTGTCTATCAAGTGAGCAGCGCCGGTAATTTTAAAACTCACAAGATTTGTATCACAATTTGAATTAATGAATTTAATAAGGTTACGATTTCTTTCGCTAATAATTAAACTCCCTTCATCTCTTATTTTTGCACTAATACGGGTTTGTTTTAAATCGCCGGTAAGCAGTCTTTTTATTTCTTTGTTTTTTTTGTTTTCTTTAATTATACGGCAAATTTCTTCTAAATCCTCGCCAAGCGGTAAATTTGTTTTTGTGCCATTGTTAACTGTGCCGTTAATATTTGTAACAAGTGATGGCAAGGAAACAACAAAACCTGCCTTAAATTCTTTCTTTATAAAATTTTCTACTTTATAAATTTCTTTCAAAACAATTGTGTCTAAAACATTTTTTTGTTTCGAATTAACTAATATTTCAAAGGGTCTTACGCCACTGTAATATTTATCAAAGAAGTTAAAGTCTTGCTTAATTTTTACTTTTTCACTTAAATCTTCCAGCAAAATATTATTCACTTTTATTTTTGTAACACCAACAACTGATACAACAATCAAAATCACAGATATTATCAAAATAGTTTTCTGGTTTCTAAATATCCAAAACAAACCATTACGCATGATTCGGGTGGATGAGTTGTTGCTGCCATGAACGCTAATGAGTTTTTTTGGTGTAAAAAAGTAGAGTAGTGCAGGGAGCAGTGTATAACTGAGTACAAACGCTATTACAACTCCTATTGAAGTATAAATTCCGAAATCTCTGATTGGTTGAATCGAAGAAAACAGCAATGATAAAAAACCTACAACAGTTGTTAAGAGTGTAAGAAAGGTAGGAAATCCAACTTCTTTTAAAATTAATGGATATATTTTTTCTTTTGAAGTTCCTTTTGCTAATTCTTCAAAATATTTAGTAAAAAAATGAACCACATCACTCATGCCTGCAATAAAAACCATCGTGGGCAACATGGTACACATAATGTCAATTTGCTTACCAATCAAATCCATAATACCAAGTGTCCATAGTACAGATAATAAAACAATTGTTATTGGAACAATAATCCCGTAAAAACTTCTGAAACTAAACCAGAGGAAAATTACAACTACGATAAATGAAAGAATTAAAAAAAGGGTAAACTCTTTTTGTAAATTTTTTAAATATACATCTTGTGCAAATATTCTACCTACATAATGTACATCTTCAAATTGGTATCGATTAATAATTCCGGTTAAATCTTTAGCAAGTTTGTCGCATTCTGATTTAGTAAGGATGTCTTTTGTCTTAATAAAAATGCTCAAAGACTTAGCATTTTCAGGAAAGAATGAACCAATTAAATAGGGAGATTGGTATATGGAAGCACTGTCTTCTTTGTATAAACTTTCATCTTCAATGTGCAAAATTCTTGTTTGAACAGGAATTAAACCACCTAAACTAATGTTTTTTAAATTAGTAGGTGAATTCACACGGACAACATTCTCTACCTGTTCAATTTCTTTACAAAACTTATCTACTTTTAAAAGAAATGTTTTGTTGAATATACCGGCTTTGTTTTCAATAGCTATTAAGGCAAATTCATTATCGTACTCAAATGTTTTCCGATAATTGTTATAAACTTCAAGTTCATGGTCTTCGTTCGGGAAAAACGATTCAAAATCGTAATTGAAACTTAAGTTTAGTAGCCTGAAAGCACTTAAAATTGTAAAAGCAGCAACAAAAAGCAGTACAAGCGTGTAATATTTTTTTTGGTTATTTATGTCCACAAAATTAATAACAAATGTTGTTAATTTAGGTTTTAGGGATGTGAAATAAAAGCTATCTTTAGTCCTTAAATCTAAATTTATGCCAAAAGGAATTTATAAAGTACCAACCCCGGTTAACGAACCAATCAAACAATACGCTGCCGGAAGTCCGGAAAGAAAAGAATTGCAAGCTATGTTAGCTCATTTGAGAAGCATTGAAATAGATGTTCCAATGTATATAGGTGATAAAGAAGTGAGAAGCAATGTAGTTGCACGCATGCACCCGCCTCATGATCATAAGCATACATTAGGCCAGTTTCATAAAAGTGACAAATTACATATACAACAAGCAATTGATGCTGCGCTTGCTGCTAAAGAAAAATGGGCTAACCTGCCTTGGGAACACCGCGCCAGTATTTTTTTGAAAGCTGCTGATTTAATCGCCGGTCCTTATCGCGCAAAATTAAATGCGGCCACAATGCTAGGGCAAAGTAAAAATGCTTTTCAGGCTGAAATTGATAGTGCTTGTGAAATAATTGATTTTTTACGGTTCAATGTTTCGTTCATGACAGAGATTTACGCCGAGCAACCGGTAAGTGGTCCTGGCATGTGGAACCGCATTGAGTGGAGACCGTTGGAAGGATTTATTTATGCATTAACACCATTTAATTTTACTGCTATTGCAGGCAATTTACCAACCAGTTGTGCTATGATGGGTAATACGGTTGTTTGGAAGCCAAGTAATACACAAGTATACAGCGCTAACGTTTTAATGGAGGTATTTAAAAAGGCTGGGGTTCCGGCAGGTGTAATAAATTTAATTTACCCTAGCGGACCAGATGCGGCTGAGGTCATTTTTAATCACAAAGATTTCGCAGGAATTCATTTTACGGGTAGTACTGAAGTTTTTCAGAATATTTGGAAGTCAATTGGAAACAACATTCATAAATACAAATCTTATCCAAAAATTGTTGGTGAAACCGGAGGAAAAGATTTCATCGTTATTCATAATTCAGCTGACGTCAAAGAAAGTGCTGTAGCTGTTGCGCGTGGTGCTTTTGAATATCAGGGCCAAAAATGCAGTGCTTGTTCAAGAGCTTATGTTCCTGCAAGTATGTGGCCTGAGTTTAAAGAGGTATTTGTTGCTGATGTTAAAACGATGAAAATGGGTGGGACCGAAGATTTTACCAATTTTGTTAATGCTGTAATTGATGAAAAGAGTTTTGATAAGTTAAAGGGTGCAATTGAAAAAGCAAAAACAGATAAAGGAGTTGAGATAATTGTTGGCGGCAATGCAGATAAATCTGTTGGTTATTTTATTGAGCCAACTGCCATTCGAGTTGATGACCCTAAATATACCACCATGTGTGAAGAATTATTTGGACCGGTTTTAACGATTTATGTTTACGACGATTCAAAATTTGAAGAACTTTTAGATATCGTGGATAGTACCAGTATTTATGCCTTAACGGGTTCTATTATTGCAAACGACCGTTACATTATTGATTTAGCTACTAAAAAACTAAGTAACAGTGCCGGAAATTTTTACATTAATGATAAATGTACAGGTGCTGTAGTTGGTCAACAGCCATTTGGCGGAGCCAGAGGAAGCGGCACAAACGATAAAGCCGGACATAAAGTTAATTTATTGCGATGGGTAAGCCCACGCACAATTAAAGAAACCTGGGTGCCACCAACGGATTACCGTTACCCGTTTTTACAGGCGGATAATTAGTGACTTGACATGCGTATTTTTTTCTTAATATTTTACTTTACTGTTGTAATGATTGGTAAGGCCTTACCGCCTGATTCTTTAGTTATAAAATTAGGAGGAATTGAACAAAAAAAGGATGACCAAAAAGAAGAACATGGAGGCCCTGTAATCATCTTTGGTCAGCATACACTTAAAGAAAAAATATATGTCAAGTTTAAATTAGGTTTTGATTCAAGTTATTGTTCACTTAATTATAATGACTCCGATTGGAAAAGTATCAATTATCAGCTTGATGCGGAAAAAGAACTAAAGGGAAAAAGAGAGTACACCTTAAGGCTTTATTACCGGTTTGTTCCAAAGAGTGCCTATGCTTCCTTTTTGATGGAATTAGATCATATTGGTGCATCAAGCGTTTTTCTTGACAATAAATTAATTGCAGAAAACGGCGTTCCGTCAAACCGCCTCGACACTGAAGAGTGCATTGTATTAAGCCAGTCACCAATTTCGATTTCAAAAAAGGATGATTCTCTTCATGTGATTGTTATTCATTTTTCAAATTTGTTGCTTAAGCAATCGGCAAGTACAAAACCTTACCCCAACATTGAATTAAATAAGGTCGAAGATTATATTATTACAGAAGAAGATAAGAAGCCAGTCATCTTATTTTTAGCATGTATTGGTGCTTTTTTTATTGCCCTTGCCTGTATTCACTTCTTCTTGTACATCACCAGTAGAGATAATAAATTTAACCTCTATTATTTTTTATTTCTTGCCCCACTTGGTTTAGTCTGCTGTATTTTAATAATTTTTCCTTACGTAGAAAGCCCTGATATTTATATTTTCCTTGAAAGGTTTGTGTCATTTATGGTGCCTGTGGCATTATGTTCTCTTACGGTTTTAGTTTACAACTTGTTTCAACTAAAGTATAACTGGTATTTCTACATCATGATGGTGGTATATTCCTGTTTTTTCTTATTTAACATATTTCGGTTTGAAGAAGGCAAAATGGTTACAAACGTCATCATGTTTTTATTTGGTTACACCGGGTTAACGATTATCGCCTTTGTTTCGGTTATAAAAAAGCGACATGGTGCTAATTACCTTGGATTAGGAATTATTGGATTTACAGTTTTCTTAGTTATAGCTCTCGTTATGCTCACTAATGACTCCAGTGAGCTGGGATTGTTTTTTTTAGCATTAAGTTTATTGTCTATACCTTTATTTATGAGTGCATTTTTAAGTAAACAATTTGCAGTAATAAACAAATCTCTTAAAGACCAATTAAGAAACAATGCGGAGTTAGCTGAAAAAACAATACAACAAGAAAAGGAAAAAAAAGAACTATTGGAAAATCAAAATATTATTTTAGAGCAACAAGTTCAGGAACGAACACAAGAAATTGTTGTTCAGAAACAAGAGTTGCAGTTAAAAAATCAAGAAATTACAGATAGTATTTTATACAGTAAGCACATCCAAGAAGCCTTGTTGCCTGATTTCATTAACATGGATGAGGTATTAAAAAATTATTTTATTCTTTACAAACCGAAAGATATAGTAAGTGGCGATTTTTACTGGTTTAAAAAAATTAATGAAAATGAATGTCTGGTTGCCATTGCCGATTGCACAGGGCATGGTGTACCGGGCGCATTAATGAGTTTAATTTCAATAGAGCAATTAGAGAAAGCTTATCTCAAGTTCCAAACTCCGTCAGAGATTCTTGAAGAAGTCAATAATACCATTCGCTTAACATTAAAGCAAAATGATTTAAATTCTGCTAAAGATGGCATGGACATAGCACTTTTCAAAGTTAGTTATAACCAAAATCAAACGACTTTAATTAATTATTCAGGCGCAAATCGTCCATGTTACATTATCAAAATGGACGCTTCATTGGAAGAAATTAAAGCTACAAAAGCATCAATTGGCGGACATACACCTGTCAATCAAAAATTCGAATCGCATGAGATACTGCTTCATAAAGGTGAAGGTGTATACTTTTTTACTGATGGTTATGCGGATCAATTTGGGAGTAGTAAAAATAAAAAATTAACTACCAAAAGATTTAAGGAATTATTAATTAGCTTGAATGGAAAAACCACAAATGAGCAAAAAAAACAACTTTTCAGTTTTTTTGAAGATTGGAAATCCGGACACGAACAAATCGACGATGTGCTCGTATTTGGATTGCTTCATCATTGATTTCGACCAATTATGTAATTCTTTTAATGAAAGTTTTTGAATAAGGTAGTTAAATTGCTAACTTGGTCAAAATAAACACACACAATGAAAATAAAACTATTTTTACTTGCGCCTGCCTTGGCGTCTTGCTTTGCAATTTCGGCGCAAAGCGGGAAAAAAGCACTCGGAAATGCTACTGGAGCAGTAGTTACCGAAGGGAAAACAATCAATAACCGTGGTTGTGGTACACAAGTTCCGGGCGAGGCTTGGGACAAGTGGTTTAATGAAAAAGTTGAGGAGTTTGTAAAAAACCAGCAACAAAATAAAGGGCAAATGCCAGTTTATACAATTCCTGTAATTGTTCACGTTATTCATCCTAATCAGGCAGTAGGAGTAGGACATAATTTAAGTGCAGCTCAAATCCAAGATCAAATTAACATTTTAAATGCTGACTTTGCAGGAACTGGGCTTAACAATGGAAATCTTCCATCTGCTTTTACCTCGTTAAAGGCTAATTGTGATATCCAATTTTGCTTAGCTCAAAAAAATCCAAGTGGCGCAACTCTGACTGAGCCTGGCATTGATAGACAAAATGCAACTACAAATGGTTGGACAGCAGGACCTTATACTCCTACCTATATTGACGGTACGATTAAACCTGCAACGATTTGGGATCCAACACGTTATTTAAATATGTGGGTTTGTAACTTAGGTAGCAGCTTGCTTGGTTATGCAACTTTCCCTGCGGGAAGCACGTTAACAGGATTAGGGGCACCATTTGGGTCAGCTACAACAGATGGAGTTGTAATGTTAAGTAATTCATTTGGAAGTATCGGAACAGCTGCCAGCAATGTGCCATATCACAAAGGGAGAACAACCACTCACGAGGTAGGGCATTGGTTAGGTTTACGCCATATCTGGGGTGATGCTTCATGTGGTAATGATTTTTGTGCGGATACACCTACACAACAAACTGATAATAATGGTACTTGTCCCACATTTCCTAAAGTTTCTTGTGGTAATGGACCAAACGGTGAGTTATTCATGAATTTCATGGATTATACTAACGACGTTTGTATGTACATGTTTACTAACGATCAACGCACCCGTATGCAAACTTGTATGGCTAACGGTACATTTAGAAGTCAATTATCTGCCAGTGCAGCCACATTATGTAACATTCCTGCCAGTGCACCAACAGCGAGTTTTAGCATACCTACATCAGGTTGTACCAACACAGCTATTGCGGTTAATAATCTTTCCAATGGTAATCCTATTCCAACCTATCTTTGGAGTTCAAATCCTTCAGGTGGTGTAACTTTTAGCCCAAACAATGCGGCAGTTAACCCAAGTATTAATTTCACAACGCCCGGTTCTTATACAATTTCAGTTGTGGCTACAAATTCTCTAGGCTCTAGCAATAATTCCAAAACCATTGTGATAACCAATTGTAGCGTTTCTCCTACTTGTAATGATACAATTTCTCATTTCATTGCCACTGATACCTTATTTGCATTTCGTGCAGGCGCTGATGTGGCAACATCCGGTTGTAGTCCAAACGCCGGTTACATTATGGGTAATAACTGTTATGGAGATTTAGAAAAAGCTGATTACTTTACTAATGCTGACTACGCTGCTATTTCAGGTGCACAAATTAATGGGGTAATCGTGTTATTTTATAAAAACGGAACACTTGGAACCGGAGGTAATAGTGCCTCAACAGTTGGTATGAGAATTTACAACTCCACCTCAACTACCTTTACCGGCGCTCCTTCAGGTATTATTCCTAATGCATCTATCGGATTTACAAGTACCACATTAGGGAATATTTTGGCTGTACCATCAGTATCAAATGTTAATTATTGTGGTAATCCGGCGTTAGCGTTTACAAACCCTATAATTAAACCGTTCCGATTTAACTTCGCAGCTCCTGTGACTGCTCCTACATCAGGTGGATTCTTTGCATCAGTAGTGCTTCCAACCGGAGCAACTGATACTGCCGTAGTTTTTAACAGTGGTAATAGCAATGGTTTAAACAGAGCTTATGAAAAATGGTCTGGTGTGCCTGCAGCACAATCTTGGTATCAAGTAAGAACTGCTTGGGGTAATACTAGAAATTATAATGCAGCTATTTTACCAATCATGTCTTGCGGAACACCATCTGGTATTAAGCAAACAGAATTTAACAGTAGTATTATGTTATATCCTAATCCTAGTAACGGAGAACTAAGTTTAATAACAACCTTCGCATCAAATCAAAATTTTGAGGTAACCATCCATAATGTAATGGGTCAATTGATGGGAAGCAGTCAGCATCAAAATGTTACCAATGAGGTTTTTAATTTAGATTTGAAAAACTATACAAATGGTGTTTATTTTGTAACTGTTAATAATGGTTCAGAAAAAGTTGTTAAACGAATTGTTTTGAATAAATAGTCCTTAGTCAATCTAACTTTAAAAGCCGATTCAACTTGAATCGGCTTTTTTTATTGGATTTTCGTTAGTTTAATTAAAACACTTATATTTGCTTAAAATGAGCAAGTTAGTTACTCTAAAAGACAAACAATTTAAGCCTTATCTGGATGAGGCAAAAATTGCATCTGCAGTAACAAAAGTAGCAACTGAAATTAATAAAGAATTAGAAAATGAGTTTCCTGTTTTTTTAGTTGTACTGAATGGTTCGTTTATGTTTGCATCTGATCTTTTAAAAGAAGTTCATATCCCATGCCATTTATCGTTTATAAAATTGGCAAGTTATCATGGAACTTCTAGTACAGGCACAGTTACAGAACTGATTGGTTTAAGTGAAGATTTGAGTAATAGAACCATTGTTGTGATTGAGGATATTGTAGATACCGGCACAACCATTGAAAAATTAGTAGATGTATTGGAACGCAAAAATGTAAAGAAAATAAAAATTGCCACAGCCTTACTTAAACCGGATGCTTATAAGAAAACAATAAATATAGATTATGTTGGTCTTGAAATTCCGAACGACTTTGTTGTTGGTTATGGTTTAGATTACGATGGATTAGGCAGAAATTTAAAAGAAATATACGTTTTAGCTTAAAAAAAAATTATGGAAAAAATGTTGAATTTAGTGTTATTTGGACCTCCGGGAGCAGGCAAAGGCACACAATCAGAAAATTTAATAAACAAATATAACCTTGTACATTTGAGTACTGGAGACATCCTTAGAAATGAAATTGCTCAGGGAACTGAACTTGGTAAACAAGCCAAGGCAGTCATGGATAGCGGCCAATTGGTTAGCGATGAAATTGTGATAGGTATGATTGAACATAAGTTAGATGACAATCTTAATGCCAATGGTTTTATTTTCGATGGTTTTCCGCGCACCGCTGTGCAGGCAGAGGCCTTAGATGATTTGTTGCAGAAAAAAGGTACCGGTATCAGTGCTATGATTGCATTGGAAGTTGAGAATGAAGAACTGGTTAAACGTTTATTAAATCGTGGTAAAGACAGCGGTAGAGCAGACGATCAAAACGAAAGCGTTATCAGAACAAGAATTCAGGAATACAATAACAAAACATTGCCATTAAAAACATATTACAGTGAGCAAGCCAAATTTCACAGTATTAATGGAGTAGGTTCAGTTGATCAAATATTTAAAAGCATAGTAGACAGAATTGTGTTTATTAAAGCTGAAATGGAATTAACACATTTAGAAAGTGATATCGAACATTTGGACCTTACTATCAAAGATTTTGAAGTTGCAAATGAAATTGAACCGGAATTGTTATTGGAAATTGATGCAATTAAACGTGCCGAGGCTGAGGAGAAAGCCGAATCAAAATCAATTCTTAAAAAACAAAATACCGCTCCTAAAAAAGTAAGCAAACCTGCTCAAAAAACTGCTAAAAGGGCTTCTAAAAAAACCGATGTTTCTCAAGCGAAACCTGCCGCAAAAAATAAAAAAGCTGCTAAACCGGTAAAGAAAGCGGTTAAAAAGTCTGCTACTAAAAACAAACCAAAACCGGTTCAAAAAGCAGTAAAAAAGGTAACAAAAAAGCCGGTTAAGAAAGAAACTAAAAAAGTTGTAAAAACTTCTCTTAAAAGTAAAGCTAAAAAATTAAGTAATAAGCCAAAAGCAACATCAACCAAAAAGCCAGTTAAAAAGCTAACTGCTAAAAAAGCAGTTAAGAAGGTAGCACCTAAAAAGGTGATGAAAAAAGCTAAAGCCAAAGTAAAAGTGATTACTAGAAAAGTTCAGTCAAAAAAGCCAGTCAAAAAATTGGTTAAGAAAAAGAAAAAATAATTAGACCCCGCTCCATTGGATACTAACTTTGTTGATTATGTAAAGATTTGCTGTCGCTCCGGTAAAGGTGGCGCAGGATCTATGCATTTCCACAGAGATAAGTTTACAGCCATGGGCGGACCCGATGGTGGAAACGGAGGTAGAGGCGGACACATTATTCTTAAAGGAAATAAACAACTTTGGACACTGATTCACCTCAAATACCGTAAACATGTAATTGCAAGTGAGGGTGAAAATGGAGGTAGTGCCAATAGTAGCGGCAAACAAGGAAAAGATGAGATTTTAGAAGTTCCGTTAGGTACCATTGCGCGTGATGCTGAAACAGGCGAAATTGAATTTGAAATTACCGAAGACGGACAAGAAGTTGTTATCGTTCCGGGCGGCAGGGGCGGTTTAGGTAATGCTAATTTCAAAAGTCCAACTTTACAAACACCAAAATTTGCTCAGCCTGGAGAGGCAGGTAAAGTTGAATGGAAAATTTTGGAATTAAAAGTTTTAGCAGATGTTGGATTAGTAGGTTTTCCCAATGCCGGTAAATCAACATTGCTTTCTGTAGTTAGTGCAGCAAAACCGGAAATTGCCAATTATCCTTTTACCACACTTGTTCCAAATTTAGGCATAGTAAAATATCGTAATTATAAAAGCTTTATCATGGCTGATATACCTGGTATTATTGAAGGGGCAAGTGAAGGAAAAGGACTGGGCTTACGTTTTTTAAAACATATTGAGCGTAACTCCATGTTGTTATTTATGGTTGCTTGTGATGGTGCTGACGTAGTTGATGAATACAAAATTTTGCTAAAGGAACTCAAAAAATTTAACCCGGAATTACTAGATAAAAAACGCTTGTTGGCTGTTACCAAATCAGACCTAATGGACGACGAATTAGAAGAAGAAATGCGTAAAGACATTACCAAACGTTTAAAAGGCAAACAAAAAGTTGAACTCATTTTTATTTCAAGCGCTACCGGTAAAAATATTCAGTTGTTGAAAGATATGCTTTGGATGAGCATGAACAACGAATAAAAATATTGAAAGGTTAGAATAGTGGTTTTTTATTGATGAAATGCAAAAATACCGCATATATCAGCTCTGTTTAATTCTATTTTCACTAATTGGTTATTTAGAGTGGGGAGGTGGCCAAAAGTCTTTTATAGTTGAGGTTGAAATAGATATTTTGACCAAACTGTTCACTGACATCAAATCTATATTACATCCGCTTGTGATTCTTCCTTTTACCGGTCAGTTAATTTTAATAGTAACGTTTATTAGAAAATCTTCCAACATTAAATGGATACATGCAGGAGCGTTAGCAATAGGGATTCTTTACTTACTTATTTTCTTTATTGGTTGTATGTCGTTAAATTTTAAAATTTTAATTTCTGCTTTACCATTTTTAATAACCTATAGTTTATTTTTAATGCAGAAAAGAGTTGAAAATAAAATTAAAAAAACCAATTGACTTTTTAATAACGCTTGGAATTTATTATTTTATCGAGTGTTTCTGAATATGTTGAGCCAAACGGGATACAATAATTTTGATTTTCATGATTCAAAATAATCTGCGAAGAGTCTATTTCTTTGATTTTTTCGCTGTTAACTATATAGGATTTATGAACTCGAATAAATTTACCGGAAACAGAATTTAAGTAGTCCTCAGATTTTTTTAAGCTTCCATGAACAATAATTTTTTTATCTGGCATGCAAAACTTTACATAATCTTTTAAGCCTTCTATGAATAGTAACTCGCTTAAATTAATTCTGACCAGTTTACCTTCAGATTTTACAAACATCGTACTTTCTTCTGAATCTTTATTTTCTGTATAATTAGTTGAAGTATTCTTAGTTTTTTGAATTGCTTTTAAAAATCTCTCAAAACTAATTGGTTTAACCAGGTAATCTATGGCATTGTAATCATAACTCTCTACTGCAAATTCTGAGTATGCCGTAGTGAAAATCACATC
Source organism: Bacteroidota bacterium (assembly GCA_020403265.1). GTDB lineage: Bacteria > Bacteroidota > Bacteroidia > B-17B0 > Aurantibacillaceae > Aurantibacillus. The sequence goes on along the minus strand of JADBXZ010000017.1, from coordinate 43,487 downwards.
CGGTAATTTTGATAATGTTTTTAAAAACTGAAAACCATTTAACTCAGGCATGTTTATATCTAAAAAAATTACGTCAACTTTTTTTTCTTTGATAACTTTGGCAGCATCAATGGCGTTTGAACAACTTGCAACAATTTCGATGTTTGGTATTTTATTGCAATAATAAGCAATAACATCTCTTGCCAGAGGTTCATCATCAAGTATAACAACTTTTAGGCTTTGCATTATTTTTGCTTAAACTAAATTAATCACTATTTCAATGGTGAAAATACCATTCGCTTTTTCAACTTTGTAAAGATAATTTTCAGGATATAAATTATCTAATCGTTTTTTTAGGCTGTTTAATCCAAATCCACCGGCATTCTCCTTTATATTTTTTACTACGTGTTTTTCTTTGTATTTATTATTGGAGTATATTTTTAATCGATTGTTGAAAATCATAAATTCGAACACAATGGTATTTTCATTTAAGTCAAAAAAATCTGCGTGTTTAAAAACATTTTCTAATACAGGCAACCATAATAAAGGTGGGAGAGAGGTTGGCTTATCCGAGCTTATCTTGAATTTTAATTGATTGGAATTGTTAAGTCTTAATTTTTCAATATCAATATATGCTAGCATAGTTTCTTTCTCTTTTTCAAACGATATGGAATGTTGTTTAGAATCATCAATCATATATCTGAGAATGTTAGAAAGTTGTATAAGTAAATCAGGTAATTCATCTGATTTTTTAAGTGATAAACTGTATAAATTGTTTAAAGTGTTAAATAAAAAGTGTGGACTGAGTTGATGTTTAATTAGCGCAATTTCTGACTCAACTTTTTCTGCTAAAGCTTTTTCCAATCTTTTTTGTTGAAGAAAGTAATCATTCATAAACCAGCCAAGAGAGAATAAAAATCCAAAAAAGCAAAGCGGAACCATTGCCAAAACACTAACTTCAAAAAAACTAACAAGTCCATTTTGAATATCCTGATATAAGTTTTGCGATCCAAGGGCTATAAAAGTGAAGCTGGTGAAAGACGTCTCATGAACGTATTTGTCGAAAAAATAATTATAAGCAGCAAACAAACATCCATAAACAATTATTGTGACTACTATTCCAATAAAATAGATTTTATGTCGGCCATTTTTTAAGTAAGCTGGTAAAAGCCATAATGTGTATATATTGGAAAGACGCGAATAAAATTAATGTAACTCCTACATTAATAAAGAAAATGGACTCATTGTTTCTTAAAGATTCAAATGTGCCATTAGAAAATAAATTTCCAACAAAAATGCCCCAAAATAGGATATTTCTCGTTAGTCTGGCTAGTATAATTTTTAGCAAGTAATTAATTAAGTTATAAATGCTCCGCATTAATGCAATATTATCAATTATCCTTTTCTCTTTTTTAAAAGAAGTCGAAAAAAAGTGGCACAAAGTATAATTTTTGGACTAATTGGTCTAGTCTCATCAATTTTTGTATTTAAAAAAAGTTCTTTTGTAAGTAAAATTAAATTAATATTCATTAAGCATGAGAAAACAGTTGATCGTTTGTGCGTTTTGTTTTGGCTTCATTAATTGGAGTTTAAGTCAAACAAATACCAAAGTTTCATTAACTACTAAGAAGTACATTGATAGTTTGATGCTAAGCCGTTTACAAAAGAATAAAGTTGTTGGTACAAGTATTGCCATTGTTGATAATGGTCAAATTGTTTACTCACAAGGTTATGGATTTTCTGATAAAGAAACAAAGCAATTGGCTACCGACAGTACAATTTATCGAATTGGTTCATGCAGCAAAGCTTTTACGGCGCTTTCAATCATGCAATTGCAAGAAAAAGGCTTATTAAAAGTAAACGAGTCCATTAAAACATATTTACCGGAGTTTACCATGTCAAGCCATTTCAAGGACAATAATAATTTTTATATCAACGACATTTTAGCTCACACATCAGGGTTGCCGGGAGATGTAATGAATGGCTTTTTTTGTGATGCTCCACCGTCAATTAACTGGCTAATAAATCAGCTTAATTATCATACCACTGCTGCTCCGCGTTTAAAAATCAGGGCGTATTCCAACATAGGTTATGGTTTACTTGGAGAGGTAATTGCGCGTTTATCAAAATCCAGTTATCCTGGTTATTTGAGAGAAGCAATATTTAATCCATTAGGTATGCGAATGAGTTACGTTGAGGACGATCCAATTTTAAATAGATATTTTTCGAAGGCATATTACGAAAAAAAGAAAATTAAGGAGCCGCTCATTCGTGACCAAGCAGCAGGGTTGATTCATAGCAATGTGCTTGACATGGCTATTTTTTTAAAATGTTTAATTAATGGAGGGAAAGTAAACAATACACAGATTGTATCATCAGAGACAATTTTAGAAATGATGAAAAATCAAACATCAAACACACTTTTAAGCAAAGAGGATGATTGGGGATTTGGATTATACGCATCTCAAGCACTTATTAAGAGCAAAACAAATCCTTCCGACACTCTGGTTATCCGCTTTTCCGAGCATGGCGGTGATACATATGCTTTCCATGCTGATTTTTGTTTTAATCAGGAGTTAGGTATTGGAGCGGTTATTTTAACGAATACTGATAATGGTGCTAATATAGCAGATTCGAAGGCATTGGTAAAATGGTATTTAGAGAAAGAAAAAGATAAAAAAGTAAAGCTTCGTTACAAAGTAAAAAAAGATGGTTCAGCAATAAGTTTCCCTATAGCAAAGGCAAATGAATTACCCGGTATTTATCCGGTTGCCAACATACTAATTAAAGTGAGTAACCCTGAAAGTATTAGTTTCAAGCAAGGACCACTTAAAGTAAAATTGTACAAAAAAGAAAAAAATGATTCTATTTATTTAGCTAAGGCAAAGTTGTTTGGATTAATTTCAATTAAAATGAAAGATGTTGGTTTTGCGTTCGAAACAATAGAAAATCAAATTCACCTGAAACAACTAAATACCCAAACGCAACGCGGAACATATATCGCCACTAAAACTGATTTTCCTGTTGTTACAAAAGACTGGAAAGATAGACTTGGTAAATATAAAGTGCTAGAACCATATTTTAAATGTGAAAAATGTGTGTTAGCGGATCCAACCGGTTTAACTTTAAAATTAACGCTGGAGAATGAAATATTAAAGGTTGAAACTAAGGGTAATTCACCATATGGAAGTGATGTTTATTTACTTCCTATATCCAATATGCAGGCAGTTACAACTGGTATTGGCAGGGGTACCGGAGAAACATTGTACATGCTGCCAAACGGAAATTTAAGTTTTATGGGTTTTGAATTTCAAATGAAAAAGTAAAATTTTTCTGAAAATTAATTCTATCGGTTATAAGGTAGCAAAAAGTCATTCAGAAATTTAATATGAATGTATTATCTACCAGCGCATCCACTGTAACTTTGGTTGTTGTAAATTATAGTAATACTTTGTTCTTTGTTATCGCCGCTTGCAGCTTCTGTGCATGATTCTTCTTTCAGAATAATAGTTAACTCGGCTTCTTTGCCGTTGTTGTTCTCCTTCATGCTGGATTTAAAATTCTTTTTATTTTTTAAGTCAGAAAAATCTGCCTTCCAGGTTAAACTATCTTTTCCGTAATTCAATAATAATTTTACACGGTCAGCATAAAACTCTGCATACCAACCGGGTTCAAACCCTCTGGCTTTTAAAATAATATCACCACTAAGTTCAGCTTCCTTGGTTTCTGCCTCTATAGAATCTTCTCCTAACATGGTAAGGGCTTCAATTTTACTGGTTGGTACGTTGTCGTCTTTTATTTCAGTATTGCATCCAACAAACACTATAACGATACTCAGATAAAGAATTATTTTCATTATTTTCTTGTTCTTACTTTTGTAACAGCATTAACGATGGCACTTACACTTAGCCCATATTTTTCCATCAATTCATCCGGTGTGCCGCTTTCACCAAAGCTGTCATTTACTGCCACAAACTCTTGTGGTGTAGGCATTGTTCTGGATAGTAATTGAGCCACGCTATCTCCCAAACCGCCATTCATTTGATGTTCTTCGGCAGTAACTACACATTTGGTTTTAGCTACTGATTTTAGAATAGCTTCGTTATCTAAAGGTTTAATGGTATGAATGTTGATAATTTCAGCTTCAATGCCTTTTACCGCTAATTGTTCTGCTGCTTCAATGGCTTTCCAAACCAAATGGCCGGTAGCAATAATGGATACATCTTTTCCTTCTTGTAACAACACAGCTTTTCCAATTTCAAATGGTTGATTGGCATCAGTAAAATTAGGTACAGCCGGTCTTCCAAAACGAAGATAAACCGGGCCATGATGTTTTGCGATAGCTATGGTTGCTGCTTTAGTTTGGTTGTAATCACAAGGATTAATAACCACCATGTTCGGCAACATTTTCATAAGTCCAATATCTTCCAATATTTGATGTGTAGCGCCATCTTCACCTAATGTAAGCCCGGCATGCGATGCACAAATTTTCACGTTTTTGTGTGAGTAGGCAATACTTTGGCGGATTTGATCGTACACACGACCGGTACTGAAGTTGGCAAAAGTTCCGGTGAATGGAATTTTACCTCCAATGGTTAAGCCGGCTGCAATGCCCATCATATTGGCTTCTGCAATACCTACCTGAAAAAAACGGTCTGGGTGTTCCTTTTGGAATGCATCCATTTTTAAAGAACCGGTTAAATCAGCACAAAGTGCAACCACATCTGGGTTTGTTTTGCCTAATTCTGAAAGGCCGGCACCAAATCCCGATCTCGTATCTTTTTTTTCTGTATAAGTAAACTTTTTCATTTTGATATTGTGGAGGTTAAATCTAATAAAAAATAAACAGGCCGACTAAACAAAATATTAACCAATTGCCATGTTTTGTGAAGAAATAATGATTAAGTAGTTGTCCCTCAAAAAGTCTGTAACGTTTGATATTATTGGTTTTATTGAAAAAATAGGGGATAAAAATCTTCCGAAAAATTTAAAAATGGGTTTAAAAATCGGCAGTTATTTATCCCATTTTATTCATTTGGAAAATCAAATGAATAAACGATGTAAGAAAATCAACCCTTTGTTCAGAAATACCTGAAACCCAAAGGGTGATTTTCTAAATCGGGCCTACCTGCAGCAGGCAGGATAAACCCAACTAATACAATTAGTTCGGCTCATGCTTCGCCTTCTAATGCATAATTTGGGTTTATTTTTAGTCAGCCTTGATTTCCCTGCCTGCCGGCAAGGCAGGTTTGCTTCTTTCTTAACTAAGCAAGAAAGAAGGGAGAACTTCTTTAAAAGTTTATAAATGACTTTTTGAGTTTCGACTAAGTATAAAGGTCAATTAAGCCTTCAGGAGAAGTATAATGAATGATTTTTTTCTCCTCATCTATGTTTGAGATAAACTCCTCAACCAATGGTAATAGAAGCTCTTTATTTTTATAGTAAAGTTTTACAATTATTTGAGCACCATTATCCGATACAGATTTAATTAAGCCCAACGACCCATGCTGTTTATCAACCAATTCAAAGCCAACCCAGTCGGTTAATTCGTTGCTTTCAATAATTATACTTTTGTCAACATAAACTTTTTTTCCGACTAATTTTTTTGCAGCTTCAATGGTATTAAGTTCTTCTAATTTAACCAGCAGCCCGTTTGGCGTTTCTTGCCAGTCTTCGACAAAATGCGGGGCTTTGCCGGTATTAGAATCAATGAATAATGCGTTGAAATTATCCAAATCAAGATCTACCAAACATTTTAAATTTAACTGGCCTTTGATGCCATGTGTTTTACTAAAATACCCTAGTTCAGTAAAAATCATTAATTCAAAGCAGCTTTAATAAAACTAACAAACAAAGGGTGCGGATTTTCAACAGTACTTTTGTATTCGGGATGAAATTGTACACCAATAAAAAACGGATGTTGAGGTAATTCAATTATTTCTACCAAACCGGCATTAGGGTTAATACCACTCAATACCATGCCGTTTTCCGTGAATTGTTTTTTATATTCGTTATTAAACTCATAACGATGTCTATGTCGTTCAGTAATGTTTTTTTGACCGTAAATTTTGTATGCTAAAGTACCTTCTTCTAACTCGCATTGGTAGGCGCCTAAACGCATGGTACCGCCCATGTGAGATACGTTTTTTTGGTTTTCCAATAAATCTATTACTGGACTGGAGGTAGCGGGGTTCATTTCACGACTATGTGCATCTTTTAAACCTAAAACATTTCGGGCAAATTCGATGGCTGCACATTGCATGCCCAAACAAATACCTAAAAACGGTAATTTGTTTTCACGTGCATATTTAATGGCAGCAATTTTACCTTCAATACCTCTATTTCCGAATCCTGGTGCTACAAGTATAGCTTTTAAGTTACCAATTTTTGATTGAATATTTTCTTCAGTTAAACTTTCGCTGTGTATCCAATCTACAATTACCTTGCAATCGTTTACCGAACCTGCATGAATGATGGCTTCTGAAATGGACTTGTAAGAATCTTTTAATTCAACATACTTGCCAATTAAACCAATGTGAATTTCTTTTGAGGGGTTGGTTAATTTATTGAGGAAATTTTTCCAGGCATCTAATCTAACTTCAGGTGGATTACTTACGTTTAATTTTTTTAAGACAATTAAATCCAAGTTTTCTTTTTCCATTAACAAAGGCACTTCATATATGGTACTGGCATCAAGTGCCTCAATCACTGCATCCTGTGCCACATTGCAAAACAAAGCCAATTTCTTTTTAATATCTTTTGTAACCGGGTATTCACTTCTGCAAACTAACACATCCGGTTGTACACCGTATTCTAATAAAAGTTTAACGCTGTGTTGTGTTGGCTTTGTTTTTAACTCGCCGGAAGTTGCCAAATATGGCAGCAAAGTGAGGTGAATCACAATACAGTCTGACTCCAATTCCCATTTAAGCTGACGAACAGCCTCAATGTATGGTAAACTTTCAATATCACCAACGGTACCGCCGATTTCTGTAATGACGAATTGATATTTACCTGTATTACCTAATGCCTTAATTCTATTTTTAATTTCGTCGGTAATATGCGGAATAACCTGAACTGTCTTGCCCAAAAACTCTCCTTTGCGTTCTTTTTCAATAACCGATTGATAGATGCGTCCGGTAGTAACATTGTTGGCTTGAGAGGTGGGTGTATTTAAAAAACGTTCATAATGACCTAAATCCAAATCGGTTTCTGCGCCATCATCTGTAACGTAGCACTCGCCGTGTTCGTATGGGTTCAAAGTTCCGGGGTCAACGTTAATGTAGGGGTCTAGTTTTTGAATGGTAGCGGTGTACCCTCTGGCTTGCAGTAACTTGGCTAAGCTGGCTGAAATGATACCTTTACCAAGAGAGGAGGTAACGCCACCGGTAACAAAAATGTATTTAGTGTTTGTAAGCATAACAGTTTGAAAAAACTGTGCGTAAAGGTAATGTTTTTTGTCCTAGAATTAAGATGAGTATAGGCAAATTATGAAATAAGTAATGGAATTAATTAACATTAAGGTTATTAGTTAAGAGTAGATTAAATTAATGTATATTTACTTAATATTGATTACTTTGGTTTAAGTTTAACCAAGAAACAGGCTCTGCATTAATGAATAAGATTAAACGAAACTACAATCTTAAACAAACTGAGCCTTATCTATTACAAACTTTATAACCTCACTTCCTTTCCTTCTGATGCAGATTGGATGGAATTTTTATCATTCTATAAGTGGCATCATAGTTCAAAAAACTTCATCTTCACGTGCGTAATCCCATCTTCCAAATATCCTTCACCTTCTTCTTTAAAACCCATTTCGTTGTAAAATCGTATTAAATAACTTTGTGCAGAAATTTCAATTTTGGCTTGACTATTTTCCTTTTTACAGTAATCCAATGCCTCCTTCATTACAATTTTACCTAAACCAAATTGTCGTTTATCTTTTTTTACTACTACACGACCGATATGGTAAATTTTATCAATATTATAAATACGACAATAAGCCAGAAGCAAACCACCTTCCTTAATTAATAAATGATAACTTATGAGATCAATTTCATCAACATCATTATAAACACAATTTTGTTCAACAATAAATACCTCGCTTCTTAGTCTGTAAACGGCATTTATTTCAGATGCGCTAAGCTCGGTAAAAGGACGAATAGAGCAATCTGCCATATTAACGCATTACAGTAACATGACCTGTATAGGTTTTTTGTTTACTGCCTTTGTTAGTTGCCAGAATTTTGTATACGTAAACATCATTAGGCACAGGTTTGCCTTTGTAGGTGCCGTCCCAGCCTTTTGTGATTTCTTTACTACTAAACATCAACTCACCACCTCTGTTAAAAATATCCATACTAAATTTAATAATTTCAATGCCGGTAGCATAAAAAACATCGTTATTTCCATCAGCATTTGGTGTAAAAGCATTCGGTACAAAAAAAGTTGGGTCAGGCACAACTGTTAAAGGCTTTATGAGAGAATCAATACAGCCATAAATACTGGTTGTTTTTAGTAATATGAAGTAATTACCAATTTCAGGGAAACTATGACTTGGGTTGGTTAAAGTTGATGTTACAGCTCCATTGCTATAAAAATCCCATTTCCAATCTTTAATTGGTGTATTGTTTGTAGCGTCGTAGAAAGTCACATCAAAATTATTTTCATTTGGACTTTCAGGTTCAAAGTTAAATGCAGGTACAGGTATCGGATAGGCTTCTACACTGTATGTGTTGCTTCCTTTACAGCCTTTATCGTTTACCATGTTTACAGTCACCTTATATTTACCTGCTGTATTAAAACATTGGTATACCTTTGTTGAATCGCTAAAAGCGGAACCATTACTAAACACCCAATTCATTTTTGTAACATTAGTGGGTGTGTTTACTGCGCTAAATTTGGTGCAAAGTGGAACGCAACCTTTGTTTTTATCTGCTAAAATGTTAGTGCTTGGTAAACCAATCACTACTAAATTAACAACTGATCTATTTGTGCAACCGTTTCCATCTGCACCTACTAAAGTATAGGTTGTTTGAAGACTAGGAGAATCACTTGCAACCACTAATATTGGATCACGCGTTACTTCACCGAAAGTGCCTAACCACTTGTAATCAACTCCTCCATGTGCCTGAAATTTAAATTTTTCTCCTTTACAAACTTCTCCAATTCCGGTATAATATATGTTAGGTAAAGGGTATACAAAACACTCTGCGGTGGTGGTTTTAACACAGCCATTAGCATTTGTAACCGTTACTGTATAAATCCCTTCATTACCAAAACCTACACCGTTGATAAGCGGATTTTGAGTTGTGGAAGAATATCCGTTAGGTCCGCTCCAATTATAACTTGTGCCTCCAGATGCGAATAAACTCAATTGATCATTGAAACAAGCCCTACTGCCACTTGCACTCGGCACAGGCAATGTATATATAGTTTGAGATAATGTACCTGTGTTGACACAACCGTTAACATCTGTGCCGGTAACCGTGTATGTGCCATGTAAACTTAATGGAGCTGCGGTAAAAGTATTTACGGCACTGTTGGAAGAAAAACTACCGGGTCCAATCCAAGTATAATAAGTTCCACCTGATGCGCTTAACGTTAAAGGTGTGAGCGCACAAACGTTTCCACTGCTCGTGACATTAATTGTAGGCAGTGGATTTATAGTGACATTGGTAACTGCTGCATTTGTACAACCGTTAACCGTACCAAGTACAGTATATGTTCCTGAGTTAGTGAGTGAATTGACTGAAATAATTGGGTTTTGAGCAGGAGATGTAAACCCATTGGGTCCTGTCCATGCGTATACTAAGGCGCCATTTGCATTTAAAGTAATACTTTGTCCGACACAATAATTCCCGCTACTTCCGGTTGTTACCGTTGGGTTAGGCCTTACAACTAAAGTGCCTGTTCCTGAGCCGGTACAACCATTAGATGTGATGGATGCAGTATAAACGCCTCCATTTATAGCTTGTGCATTAGGTACACTTGGATTTTGCATGTTAGATGAGAATGCAGACGGACCTACCCAGCTGTAGGTTGATCCTGCAACGCCGCCTGCAACACTTAGGTTAGCTGCTGAATTAGCGCACACTGTGGCACCTGTAACAACAGGTGTAGGCGTTGGTCTAACTGTAATGCTACGAGTAATTGCACAGGTATTTGTAGCAGGGTTAGTGCCGGTTGTAGTGGCTATAGCCGTATAATTACCACTTGCAGTTATAGGTATATTTGGGTAATTACCATTACCGGTTGGAAGGTTAAAACCACCTGGACCATTCCAAATAACATTGGTAATATTAGTTCCGGTTACAACCCCAAAGGTTGCTGTGCCGGTAGAACAAACGGTGCTGGTAGCATTTGCTGTAAAGGAACATAAAATACCGCAATTAGTAGTTCCCGCAGAAGGATTACTTGCATTTGTTTGATTGAAGTTAATTTGCTGATTGGCGTTGGAGAAATTAGTGATTAACAAAATATAATTTTGACCCACTTGGGCATTGGCAATTATAAGTGTTTCTGTGGCGGAACCTGAAAAACTGCAACCATTGTTTCCGCCTGAATTTGGAACTATATTGGCTGCCGTAAGATTTCCGCAATTGCCAGTCAAACTTGGGAATGGTCCCCAAGCAATAAAATCAATATCTTGATTAGCTTGCATTACAATTTGTAAAGGCCCAGGCGTGGCAATTTGAAGGGAAAACCAAGCTGGGTTAGGCTGGCTGCCTAAACAACCATAACTTGGGCCTGGTTGAGCACTTCCCGCATTTTGACCCGCAGGGTAACTCACCGGTGTACCGGTGCAAAAAGGTTGAGCATTTGCACAGGTAGTATTTTGAGCATTTAAGCAATTTACTAAAACGATTAAGGAAGTTATAAATACAAGCAATTTATTCATATTGTAAAGATAAGAAAATTAGGATTTATAATGGCATATTTTTAAGAGGTGAAACATGAGTTTTACACACTGAAAGTATTAATTCAATCAGTACACTTAAAATGAAGTAGAGCTTTTGTCAAAGTTTGATAATTTCTATCTAATAAACTAAGAATCTGATATTTGCTTTGGTTTGTGACATTCAATTCAAGATTCAACTATTTCATTAGCTCAACAAGCGATATTTTAGTATATTCGCTGTCCGTTAAACTGTTATGTGGCGAAGTTTTGCTAGCTTGTTATTACGAAACAAAGGTATTTTCACCGGTGTAATTCTATTACTAACGGTTTTTATGGCTTATGAAACATATAAGATGGAATTATCTTATGAGTTTGCTAAAATTTTACCGGATGATGACAGCACTTTTATAGCCTATCAAAAGTTTAAAAAGCAATTTGGGGAGGATGGCAGTGTAATGGTGATTGGATTTGCAGATAAGGATTTGTTTAAATATGAGAAATTCAAAGATTGGTATGAGCTTAGTAATAATTTAAAAAAGATCAAAGGTGTAAAAGAGGTTCTCTCTCTTCCTCTTGTTTACAACGTTATTAAGAATGATTCATTAGAAAAATTTGAATTTAAGCAGGTTATTCAACAAAGTTTTAGAAATCAAAATGAGTTAGATTCAATTAAAGCGATTATTCAGAATTTACCTTTCTACGAAGGGCTCATATACAATAAAGAAACAGGCGCAAATTTGGCCGCGATTACTTTTAATAAAAAAGATTTAGACAGCAAGCGCCGTTTGGAGATGGTAAAGGAAATTAAAGCACTTGGAGATGCCTTCACCAAAAAACATCATTTAGATATGCATTATAGCGGGATGCCTTACATACGTTCACAATTAATGGCAAAAGTATCCAGTGAAATGACATTGTTTTTGGCTTTGGCGGTTGGTGTTACTGCAATCATTTTGTTTTTGTTTTTTAGAAGCCTAGTTATTGTAGGATACTCTTTGGTAATTGTAATTATTGGCGTGATTTGGAGTATTGGAATAATGGAGTTATTCGGGTATAAAATTACAGTGCTATCAGGTTTAATAGCTCCCCTTATCATGGTAATTGGCCTTCCCAATTGCATTTTTTTAATTAATAAATATCAAAGTGAATTTAGTTCACATAAAAATAAAATAAAGGCTATTAAGCGAAGTGTTGAAACCATTGGGATTTCCTTATTCCTTGCAAATATCACTACTGCGATAGGCTTTGCTGTGCTTTACTTCACTAAAAGTTCTATGTTGGTTGAGTTTGGTATTGTTTCTTCTATCAGCGTGATGACGACCTATTTTATAACGCTAATATTAGTACCAATTGTGCTCAACTGGTTACCGGCTCCGAAAGTTAAAGCAATTAAACACCAAGAGGGAAAACGTATCCGGAAAACGCTCGAATGGATTGATTTTTTAGTTCAGAAAAAAAGAACTGCTATTTACGTGATTACTGCGATTCTTTGTGTTGTTGCATTTTGGGGAACCAGAAGCATTAACATGAATGGTTTTGTAGTTGATGATTTACCTAGCAAAGATCCGGTTTATGACGATTTACATTTTTTTGAGGCCAATTTTAATGGTGTGCTCCCTTTCGAAATTTCTGTAGATTCAAAGCAACCAAATGGTATTTTTTCCAATAACGCTAAAACAATTTATAAAATTAAATTACTGCAAAAAACGTTGCAAGATTACCCAATCTTATCTAAACCTGTATCTATTGTTGAAGGTATCAAATTTAGTTATCAGGCTTTCAAAGGTGGAGATTCCAAATTCTATCGTGTGCCAAGTATTACCGATTTAAAAAGACTCTCTGATTTTCAAGGTTCTTTAAAGGGTCAAAATAATAAGCTTTCTAATTTTATTGACTCAGCCAAGCAAGTTACTCGTATCAGTTATCAGGCTAAAGATATTGGATCAAAAAAAATGAAGGAGTTGTTAAAGGAACTAAAACCTAGAATCGATTCTATCTTTGACCCTAAAGATTATACCGTTAATTTAACCGGACATAGTTTGGTTTTTTTAAAAAGTAACGATTATCTGCTTTCAAATCTGATAGAGAGTTTAATTATCGAGATTGTTTTGATTGCAATTGTTGGAATAGCGCTATTCAGAAGTGTGAGAATAATTGTACTTTCTAAATTGCCATGTTTAATTCCACTATTAGTAACCGCCGGAGTAATGGGTTTTTTAGACATACGCTTTAAACCAAGTACCATTTTAATTTTCAGTATTGCATTTGGTATTAGTAGCGATGGTACAATTTATTTTTTAACTAAATACCGTCAGGAATTAAGAAAGTATGGAGCGAATGCGGCAACAGCTATTTCAGCTACTATTTTTGATACAGGTTTAAGTATGATTTATACCAGTGTGATTTTGTTTTGCGGATTTGCCATTTTCTCGGCCAGTAGTTTTGGCGGTACAGTTGCACTTGGTGTTTTAGTTTCTCTCACTTTATTGATGAGTATGTTCACTAATTTAATTTTACTACCTGCTATTTTATTATCTATACACAGCAAAAAACTAGGTAAGGAAATTATTGAAGAGAAACCACTTATTGATATTGAGGAAGAAGAAGAGGCTTAAGAGGCTCGCATCCTGCTTAAGGTTTCCTGACTAATCCCTAAATAACTTGCAATATAACCAAGAGGTACTCTATTTAATAAGTCTGGTTTATTGGTCATAAAATGTAAATACCTTTCTTTTGCCTCTTTAAATTGTATACTAAGCAAACGTTCTTCTAATTTAAGGTAGTAGTCTTCTAAAATTACTCTACCAAGCTTTTCAGTTACCGGAAATTTGTTATATAACTTTTGTAAATCATTAAATGAAATCATTTCCAATTCACAATCTTCTATGCACTTGATGTATTCGGTGCTTTTGATCGATTTTAAGAATGAGTAAAAGCACGTGCCAAATTCATTTTCTTTTGCAATCCAATTAGTGATTTCTTTTTCATCGCAGTAATAATAACCTCGGATAACACCGGTTTTTACAAAATACAAATAATTACATGTTTGAACCGGGGAAATCAATGTTGTTCCTTTTTTGTGTTGTTGCAGTTGTATCATATTACTGAACTGCATTTCAAGAGCATCGCTAACTTCTATTAGTGATTTGATATGTTGTAGTAATGACATTCTAAAAAATTTTACCAGGATTCAAAATCCAGTTTTCATCAAATACTTTTTTAATTTGCTTAAACAAGTTAAGGTGATTATCGCTAAACATAATTGGCATATATTGTTTTTGAACCAACCCTATACCATGCTCGCCGCTAATTGTACCACCTAGTTTTTTGCACAATTCAAATATTTCGGTTATTCCTTTCGGTAATTCTTTTTCCCATGCTTCTTCACTTAAATCGCCTTTGATAATATTAACGTGCAAGTTTCCATCTCCGGCATGACCATAACAAACAGATTTAAAACCATAACGATTACCAATCTCTTTTACGCCTTTTAATAGTTTCGGTAATTCTGCGCGAGGCACAACAGTATCTTCTTCCTTGTATATGCTGTTACTTTTAACTGCTTCACCAACTTTTCTTCTTATTTTCCATAATGCATTTTTTTGTTCAGCACTGTCAGCAAATAGTATTTCGCCACATTCATGATTTACCATGGTTTGACTAATGCTTTCACATTGTTTCATTAAAACTTCAGTATCTGTGCCATCAACTTCCACCAATAGCAGAGCTTCACAGGTTTCATCAATTTTAAAATTAACTTCTCCAGCGTGTTGAATACTCCATTTAATGGCATCTTTTTCCATAAATTCCATGGCGCTAGGAATAATACCGCTTTTAAAAACCGCAGCAACTGATTCGCATGCTTTTTCTGCATTATTAAAGGGTATTAACATTAACAAATCATGTGTTGGCGCAGGAATAAGTTTAAACACAATTTTTGTCACTATCCCTAATGTTCCTTCGCTTCCAACCATTAAATGTGTTAAATTGTAACCTGTACTGTATTTTAAAGTGTTTGCGCCTGTCCAAATAACATCTCCATTGGCAAGAACGACTTCTAGGTTTAATACATAATCTCGTGTTGTACCGTATTTAACAGCTTTTGGTCCTCCGCTGCTATGTGCTATATTGCCACCTAAGCTGCAACTCCCCCAGCTTGCAGGGTCAGGGGGATAAAACAATCCTTTTTTCTTAACTTCTTCCTGAAAAACATAATTAATCACACCGGGTTCAACGATGGCTTGCAAATTTTGCTCGTCTATTTTAAGTATCTGGTTGAATTTTTCCATGCTCAGTAAAACACCTCCCTTAACAGGTAACGCTCCGCCACTTAAGCCTGTTCCGGCACCTCTTGTAGTTAGTGCAATTTTGTGTTTGTTACAAACCTTGGTTATTTTACTAATTTGTTCAACGTTAGAAGGTTTAACAATTACATTAGCTAAAAAAACAAAATCTTCTGTTTCATCTTGTCCGTACTTTTCTAAATCCTCTTTAGCGCTACTTATATTATCTTCTCCAACTATTGATAACAATTCGTTAAAGGTTATTGACGATACGCTGTTATAATTAATTTCTTCCATTGTAATTGAATACCCATAAAATTAATAGGTTTGTATTGATATATAAGGTTATGAAAATAATTTAAATCAACATAAGCCGGTTAACTTGTTTATTAATATACATACACACTCTCAAATTTACGATGCTAAGTTGGAAATTGTTAATGGTGATATCCATAACACTAAGAACTTAAAGTACTATTCTTATGGTTTGCACCCTTGGTACATTAATGATGAAACAATTGATGAGGATTTAAGAAAATTAAGATTTAAGGTAACTGAAAAAAATTGTTTAGCCATAGGTGAATGTGGTTTAGATAAATTATCTAAAGTTGATTTTGATAAACAGCTTGTTGTATTCAAGGAACAAATAAAACTTGCTAACGATATTAGAAAGCCACTAATTATACATTGTGTAAAGGCCTTTAATGAGCTTATTAATTGTTTAAATCTGAATAATAATGAGATGCCTGTAATTGTACATGGGTATAACAACAACGAAAATATTGCAAGAGTGTTAAAGGACTATGGTTGTTTCTTTTCATTTGGAAAAGCTTTATTAGGTTACGAAAGTAACGCATCAAAAGTCATAAAGAACATTGGTAAAAATTACATATTTTTAGAAACTGACGATGCAGAGTTGTCAATTAAATATGTGTATAATAAGGCATCTGAACTTCTTGGAGTAAATTTGGAAACTGTTCAGGAACAGATAAGGGTAAATTTCGAATCAGTATTCGGTAAACAGACTGTTACTTTAAAGTAACCGTTTTATCAACGTTTTTGCCTTCTTCAAGTTTTATAATGCCACTTGCAATTAAAGTTCTTGTACCTACCACTCGAGTAGAACGAATATCATATATTGCAGGTAATTTAAATGTGAATTTAACTTCTCCACCCGCATCAGTTGTTCCATTGGCTTTTACGTCAGCTACAACTGTTGTTCCCGCAGTTCCGTTTTTAACAGAGGCGTATAAAAAAACGTCTGAATTAGGGGAAATCGCACCAGTTGAATCTACTACTTTTACCGTAGCCTTGCAATCAGTATTTTTTTCACAGCCCGTAGTTGCTAAAATTAAGCAAGACAAACAAAAAAAAGTTCCAATTAATAATAGATGTTTCATGTTTAAAATTTTAATTTTACCTAATATACTTAGATACTACTTACAAATATATAAAAAATAGTTAAAATGAACAAAAATTTGTGTTTCTTATTTATTCAAATAACAATGTTAATTGGTGTAAATGGTCAAACATTGAGTAAAGAAACTGTAGTCATGGAAACAACAATGGGTACAATGAAGATAAAGCTATATGAAGAAACGCCTTTGCACAAAGCCAATTTTTTAAAGTTAATAAACGAGAATTCTTATGATAGTGTACTATTTCACAGGGTTATTAATGAATTTATGATTCAGGCTGGCGATCCGCTCAGTAAAAGAGCCAAGTCAGGAGATTCTTTAGGTCACGGGGATTTAAAATATACTGTTCCCGCTGAGTTTTCACCAAATCTCATTCACACCAAAGGGAAATTAGCTGCTGCAAGGGAGTCCGATGTAATTAATCCAAAATTTGAGTCGAGTGCCATTCAATTTTATATTGTGATGGGTAGGGTTAGAACATTAGAAGATTTAAAAAAGTATGAGGACCGAATCAATACCACATATAAAACCAATTGTGCACAACAATTTATTAAATCTCCGGAAGGATTGGAGCTTAAGAGAAAGTACAATGGATTTAAAATGGCTCAAAAAAACGATAGTGCAG
Source organism: Bacteroidota bacterium (assembly GCA_020403265.1). Classification (GTDB taxonomy): domain Bacteria; phylum Bacteroidota; class Bacteroidia; order B-17B0; family Aurantibacillaceae; genus Aurantibacillus. Next base: position 26,279 of record JADBXZ010000017.1, on the reverse strand, counting down.
AATTGGTCAATCAGTTAATTCAGCAAAAAATTAAAGAATTACAGGAACAAAAACCTCCATATAAATTTAATGAAACTCAAACAAAAGCCTACACTACTGTTGGCGGAACACCTCATTTGGACGGAACTTACACTGTTTTTGGCGAAGTAATAGAAGGATTAAGTTGTATAGATAAAATTGCTGCTGTAAAAACAGATTCACGCAACAGGCCAATAAATGATATTCGTATCAAACGTGTTTTTATTGAGTAAAATTAAAAATATGTTAAAGTTAACTTTTAAACTAAACTTTTACATTTGCAGTCAGTCAAACAATTAAACAAACCAAAAACAAACATTTATGAAAAAACTAGTTTTAACATTAGCTGTTGCCCTTTTGACAAGTGGTGCAGTATTAGGTCAAGAAAAGACAGCCTCAACCGGAACTAAAGGACAAGGTAAAGGTCAAAACAAAAATGCAACTCCTGCCGAGAAAGCTAAAAGCGGAGCCAATTGGGCAGCCAAAAATTTAGGTTTAACAGACGAACAAAAGCCAAAGTGGGAAGCTGCAGCTTTAGAGCGTATAACAGCCAATACAGCAATAAGAGAGAAATTAAAAGGAAGCACAACACCAGAAGAAAGAAAAGCTTTAAGAGGCGAAATGAAAGCGAATCATGAGAAATTTGACAATACTGTGACTGCTTTTTTAACTGACGAACAAAAAGCGAAGTGGGCTAAGGAAAAGGAAGATCGTAAAAATAAAATGAAAGCTAAGGCCAAAGGTAAAAAGGGTGAAGTTGAAGAGGATATTGAAGATTAGAAATTTAATTGTGTAAAAAAGGGGTCACAAAAAGTGACCCTTTTTTTTGGATTTTGCTCGACTCAATATAATAATTTGAGCTTATTTAGCATAAAAAAGTAGTTTTTATTGTATCTTTACAAGCTATGCATGAGCAAATTTTAATTTTAGATTTTGGGTCACAATACACACAATTAATTGCAAGACGTCTACGAGAATTGAATGTATATTGTGAAATTCATCCGTATAATAAAATCCCAGAATTAACCGCGAATATCAAAGGAGTCATTTTGTCCGGAAGTCCGCATAGTGTGCGTGAGGATAATCCTCCAAGACCGGATTTAGATCAAATTAAAGGAAAACTACCATTACTTGGCGTATGTTATGGCGCGCAATTTTTAGCTCATTTTTTTGGCGGTGAAGTTGGTAAATCTAATACGCGAGAGTATGGTAGAGCTAATCTAAGCTTAGTTGACAGGAATTCCGAATTATTAGCAAATATCCCGGATAACTCGCAGGTTTGGATGAGTCATGCTGATACGATTCTTAAAACACCGGATAATTATCAATTGATTGCAAGTACACATGACGTTAAATACGCAGCATTTTCAATAAAAAATGAACAAACCTACGGTATACAATTTCATCCAGAGGTATATCACAGTAATGATGGAACCCAACTGTTGAAGAATTTTGTTTACGGAATTTGTGGATGTAAAGGAACATTTACACCTGCATCTTTCATTGATACAACTGTTGCAGAGCTTAAAGAAAAACTAGGAGATGATAAAGTAATTTTAGGTTTAAGCGGTGGTGTAGATAGTAGCGTTGCAGCTATGTTGTTGCACAAAGCCATTGGTGCAAATTTGCATTGCATTTTTGTGGATAATGGTTTACTGCGCAAAAACGAATTTGAAAGTGTTTTGGATTCTTATCAGCATATGGGATTGAATGTGAAAGGTGTTGATGCCAAGCAGCGTTTTTATAATGAACTTAACAACTTAAGCGACCCTGAAAAGAAACGCAAAGCAATTGGAAAGGTTTTTGTTGAGGTTTTTGATGATGAAAGTAAATTAGTAACAGATGCCAAGTGGCTCGCGCAAGGCACAATATATCCGGATGTAATAGAAAGCATTAGTGTAAAAGGACCTTCAGCAACAATTAAATCGCATCACAATGTTGGCGGTTTACCAGACTTTATGAAATTAAAGATTGTAGAGCCCTTAAGAAGTTTATTTAAAGATGAAGTAAGAAGAGTAGGTAAATCTCTTGGATTGGATGAAAATATTTTAAATCGTCATCCTTTTCCCGGACCGGGTTTGGCAATTCGTATTTTAGGTGAGGTAACTGAAGCAAAAGTAAAAATATTACAAGAGGTAGATGCTATTTTTATAGATGGTTTAAAAGCTTCTAATTTATATAAAGATGTTTGGCAAGCAGGCTCTATTTTTTTACCAATACAGAGTGTTGGTGTAATGGGCGACGAGCGCACCTATGAAAATGTAGTTGCTTTAAGAGCAGTTACCAGCACGGATGGTATGACAGCAGACTGGTGCCACTTACCCTATGAATTTTTGGCAAAGGTTAGTAACGATATTATTAATAGAGTTAAAGGTGTTAATAGAGTTGTGTACGACATAAGTTCTAAACCGCCAGCAACCATTGAATGGGAATAATTATTCAATTTAAATTCATTCAATATATTCAAAGAGTTAAAATTAGTTGTTGATGCAAGTAAAAATAAAATCTAGCTTATTATCCTTCCTGATATTAACAATACTTTCTTTTTGCATAGGAGAGGCTGGTTTGCGCGGTCAAACGAAATCTAACAATATTCAAACAGTTGATGGTAAAAAATACATTATTCATACCATCGAAAAAGGTCAGAGTTTGTATTCAATTTCTAAGTTATATGCAGTAAGCTTAGATGAAATTTATAAATTGAACCCAGATTCAAAAAACGGTACAAAGGCCGGACAAGAGATAAAAATTCCTTTTGTTGCGACAAATTTACAATCATCAAACACAAATACCATGTTAGTTGAAAGTGGTAACATAAAAACTAATTTAGACACTAGCCATTATTTTTATCATAAAGTTTCCAAAGGAGAAAGTCTTTATTCAATTTTAAGAAAATACAATAAAAGCGAAAAAGATTTATCTGCGATTAACCCAAATTTTAACAACAATTTAAAAGATGGACAGATTATTTTGTTAGAAAAAAAGCAAAACAAAACTGCTGGAGACATAGTAATAACAAATACAATAGTTTCATCTAATCAAAACACAATCCAAACAAAAACCAATATTGAAACTGCTAATCTTTTATTGAAAGAACCTAAATCGAGTTACAATTTGGCATTAATACTACCATTTAAGTTCAATTCGATTAATGATTTAGATTTGAATGAACTGGTAAAAAACAAAAGTAATTTCCCTTCAGTTTCGAGTTTAGCAGCGGATTTTTATATTGGATTTAAGCGCGCTGTAGATTCGTTAACCGCTGCCAATTTTGAATTAAACTTAGAGATTTACGACATTGATGATAAAGACTCATTAAAGGTTGTTGGTTTTCTAAATGATCCTTCATTTAAGAAGTTTGATATGATTTTTGGACCACTTTATACAAATAGTTTCAGATTAATTTCCCAAAAGGCCAAAGAAAATGGTATACCGATTATTTCTCCAATTGCGCAACAAAATAAAATGCTTTATAATAATGTGTACGCATCAAAAACGAATCCATCTCAATTTACCTTGCTCGAAAATTTAGCAGATTATATAATAGACTCATTGTATACTTCACCTCTAAGTGTTGTTGTGATTGCGCCATATGAAAAAGATGCAAAAGAGGTTGCCTATTATAAAGGTTTTAGGAAATATTATTCGGAGAAACTAAAATCAGCCGGCAAATCTGATAAAGATAGTTTGCTTACAGCAAAAGGTATTGCAGGTGCTAAGCAGGTATACAAACCGGGAGCAAAAAATATTTACGTAACATTTAGTGCCAATCAGGTTTTTTTAGCGGATTTTACAACTCAGTTAGCAATTTTTTCAGACAAAAAGGACATTAGTTTATGTGGTTGGCAAACTATAAGTGTGGCTGAAAATGTTGACCAGGAGTACTTAAATCAGTTGAGGTATTTTTTTCCACATCAATATAACACGCTCAATACTGCAAGCTACGGTTATTTGAATGATTATTACAGAAGTTTACAAAATGTAAATCCAAGTGAATATTTTTATATTGGATTTGATTTAGGTTTATTTTATTTGAAAAATTTAAAAGAAAAAGGTCCAAACTTTGTACATGAATTAAATAATTGTACAACAGAATTAAACTATACACGTTATAAGTTTGCCAGACCTGATGCTCAAACTGGATTTGATAACCGAGGCGTTTATATTTTTAGATACAGCAATTATCAATTAATTAAAACAGGATGGAAATAACGCGTGTTGAAATTGTAGATTGGTTAAAGAAGTTACAAAACTCAATTTGTGAGCAGTTAGAGGCGGAAGACGGAGGCGGGAAATTTACAAATGAAATTTGGGAGAGAGCAGAAGGCGGGGGAGGAGTCACCAGAATTTTAGCTAATGGTGAGGTAATTGAAAAGGGAGGTGTGCTTTTTAGCGCAGTGAGTGGCAAGGCGCCTGATTTTTTGTTTACGCAGGCACAGCACAGCACAGGTGTTCAGTTAAATAACAAAGAAAACTTACAATTTTTTGCAACAGGTGTTTCAATTGTAATACACCCACATAGTCCAATGGTACCAATTATTCACATGAATATTCGTTATTTTGAACTATTGGAAGTTGTTGATGGTAAAGAAAATATTGTTACAAATTGGTTAGGTGGTGGAATTGATTTAACGCCACATTATATTAATGAAGAGGATGCGCGATTTTTTCACAGTCAACTAAAGGCTGTTTGTGATTTACATCATCTGTCCTACTATACAAAATTCAAACAATGGGCCGACGATTATTTTTTTATTAAACATCGAAACGAGACCAGAGGAATAGGCGGTATATTTTTTGACCGCTTGCAAGGTAATGCAGAGATGCCGTTTAATCAACAAATTAATTTTTGGAAAGATGTTGGTGAAATATTTGCACCTATTTATACAAAGTTAATGCACCGGAATAAATTCATAGCCTATACTGAAAAAAATAAGCAATGGCAGTTGTTGCGTCGTGGAAGATACGTTGAGTTTAATTTAGTTTACGATAAAGGCACACAATTTGGGTTACAAACAAACGGCAGAGTAGAAAGTATTTTAATGAGTTTGCCAAAATTTGCATCGTGGGAATATAATTTCATTCCGGAAAAAAACAGCACTGAAGAACAAACACTTCAAAAACTAGCAAAAGGCTACAATTGGTTAGTTGACTAATTTGGTAGGTTCCAAATAAATCAAATTAAACGATTTCTGGTAAGGTAGTTCATGTGACAAGCACGTTGTGTTTGTGGATTATTCAATTATTTTTTACTCATTTTATGGAATAAGTCCTTTGTTGACATCTCAATAAAAACTTAAACACAGTAAACATATGAAAAATTTGATAACATTGCTTGGTTGCGTATTTGCATTGCAAGCTTTTGGGTTAGAGGTAGAAAAACTAACCAAAACAAAACCTGAAAAAATTGTTGTTTATACACAAGGTGCTCAAATTCACCGCAGCACGTCGGTTTCACTTGTAGCCGGACAGAATAAAATTGTTTTTTCCGGTTTGGAGAATTGCATCAATCCGGATGCTATTCAAGCTTCCGGTAATGGAAATTTCATAATTACGGATATTCAACATATGGTGAATTACCCTGAGCTGGATAAAGCAAAATTGCAAGGCGATCTCAGATATAAAAAATTAGTAAAAACAATAAGTGACAGCCTTTCAGAAGTGAGTTTGCAGGTTGAAGAATTGATGATTAAAAGTGATGCTTTAATTACTGAAAAAAATGTATTGTTAAGTTATGGTTTATACAAAGGTCAATCAAAAAAGGATAGTATTCCGTTTTTAAAAGATGGTTTAACTTTTTTAAGAGAGAAACTTTATAACATTAATAGTGAGCAATTAAAAATTAGAAGAGAAAAGGATAAATTAGATAACCTGAAAAAGCAGTTGAATGAGCGCATGAATAATATTGTAGCTGAACTCAATAATGTTAACGGCTTAGCCGACGAGCAAAAAGTAAATTACCGTATTATTGTAAATATTATTGCTGATCAAGCAACACAAGGAACAGTTAACTTAAATTACTATGTAACAATGGCTGGTTGGAGCTTAGCTTATGATTTACGTGCTACTTCTAACGAGTCAAACATCAAACTTACATATAAGGCATTAATTCACCAACAATCAGGAGTAGACTGGAATAATGTCAGATTGGTTTTGTCAACAGCAAATCCCAATCAAACCTATTCAATTCCAACATTATCACCTTGGTATTTAGGTTATCACAAACCATATACAGATAAACGCAAATATGTAACTTCTAGTGGTGCACCGGCAACTGTTTCAAAAACAGAAGATGCACTCGGGTATCAAGATTCAGAGCAAAACGCATTGGCATTGCAAGCCAACGATTATACAACCGTTAGTGAAAATTTTATAGAAACAGAGTATGAGATAAAATTAAATTACAATATACCTTCTGATAATAAAGATCACTATGCTGCCATTATGGTAAAGGATATGAAAACCATGTTTCGGTACAAAGCAGTGCCTAAAATAAATAATCAGGTTTATTTAACTGCCGTGTTACCTGACTGGGAGGAGGCCATTACTATGGGCGGTGAGGCTTCTATTTTTTACGATGGCACATTTGTTGGTCAAACAAATTTAGCGCCTGGAGGAACAGATGATACACTTCAGTTACCTTTGGGAATTGATAAAAATTTAGCAATTAAGCGTGTGAAAATAAAGGATAAATGCACACAAAAGCTTTTGGATAATGATGTGATTCATAATTATGCCTATGAAATCAACATCAAGAACAATCGAAATCTAAAAATTGAAATTGAAGTATTAGATCAACTACCTTTAAGTAATAATAAACAAATTACCATAGAGCAAAAGGAGATTTCAGGAGCTAAGTATAATGAACTGACAGGAGAGTTAAAATGGCGAACCTTTGTATCTTCAAAGGATAGTAAAAAGTTAGTTTTAAACTATCAGGTAAAGTCACCAAAAAATTTAGGATTAGCCTATAACTAATAACTGTAACAAATTATAATAAAAAAAGCCGCTATTAGCGGCTTTTTTTGCTTAACATATAAGTTTATTTTGTAGCAGTTTGTTTGCTTCTTAAATCTATAATTTTTTTGGATATGCTGTGCAATTTGGCATCATCCATTAATTTAGGTTCTTTTACCGCATTAATTTCTTCGTGAATGGGTTTTAAATCTGCAATTAAATCTGCACATTCTTTTTTGTCCTTGTAATCATTCAATAAATTAATTAGGTTACCTAAATGAAATCGTTGTTCCCACAAATGCGTATGGATTTTAATGGCAGAGGCATTATCCGCAGGGTTTTCTGCTGTTTTGCAAGTGATATATAAACTTTCTAACCAACTTCCTGCAAATACCGTTGCAGCTGTATAAACTCTATCGTTGGTGCGTAAATAGGTGTCACTTTTTACAAAAATTTCATCTAGAATCTTAAATAAGCTGTCTTTGTTATTTAAGTTACTTTCTGCTCTTTTACCAACCATTGCATTAACTGCGCCTTTTAAACCCAAATTATCGCTTAGTTGTAAAACGTTCTTCATGTATTTTAAAACGTCTTCTCCTTTATCATTTACCATAGCATAAGCCATATCAATATTATAGGCACCAAGGTTAATTGCTTTTTGAAACTCACTTGTGTATTTAGAACTGTTTTTTGGATCATTTAAAATAGCATTATCATAATGTAGTTTAAAAGCAGATATTTCATTCACGCTATTTGCAGGAGATGGGATGTTAGCAATGGCAAAATCAAATTTAAACTTAGTAGTATCACTCACGGTAATTGGAGTTGTGTCTTTTACAATAACTGTTGATGAGTCAATAGGTGTTTCTGTGTTGTCGTTTTCCTTTGATCCGCTACAGGCAGTCAATAAAACAATACTTGATAAGCTTAAAAAATTAATAATTTTCATAAATGATTGATTATGAGCACAAAAATATATTATTTTTTTACTTAAAACTAAAATTTGTGGTAAATTTTTTTAGGATTTCCCAAAAGCCTCTAAAAAGTGGGCTTTGTAGGTTGCGGATAGTTCTATTTCACTGCTATCCAATAGAATTATGTAACCACCTTTATTATAAGATTTTACATAATTAATGTTGATAATATGGGATTTATGTACCCTTATAAATGGGATGCTCAGTAGTTCGTCAAAATGTTTTAAGAAGCGGCAGATCATTTTTTTTGAGCCATCATTAAAGTAGATATCTGTGAAGTTACCATTCCCCTTTAATCTGCTTATGTTTGATACTTTAGCAACTTCAAAACCTTCAAGTGTTGGAAGAATTATTTTTTGTTGATCATAACTAGGTTGATTATAATTTTCGACAATTATTTTATTCCTATTAAGAAGTTCATTTGTGTTAATTTGTTGTTGCACTTTATTAACCGAAAGTATCAATTCCTCAATATTAATTGGCTTTAAAAGGTAGTACGCAGCACTTTGATTCAACGCTTTTAAAGAGTATTCAGAAAATGCAGTTGCAAAAATTGTTTCATAATGGTGGTTTTTTGTTTGTTCTAAAACATCAAACGCATTGCCATATGGCATTTCAACATCCAAAAAAACTAATTGTGGTTTTAAGTTATTTATTATCTCAATGCCTTCTTTCGCATTTTTAGCTTCACCAATTAGTTCAATCTGCGGACAGTATTTGTCCAAATAACTTTTTAGAGCGGCTCTTGCGGCATCCTCGTCTTCTACAATAACACTTTTTATTTTTTGCAGCTGCATTATACTTTGTTAATTTTTGGAAATTTAAATGTTACACATGTCCCTTGGTCGTTACTATTAACAAGGTGTACAATTTTAAACTTGTAAAGTTCGTTCAGTAATTTAATTCGCTCATCAATATTCTTAAGTCCAATTGATTGGTGTAACTTTTGATTATTGGTTTTAATAGCCTTGCTTTTTTCAATACCAATGCCGTCATCCTTAATTACTATTTCAATTTGATTATCTGTTTCGACAACATTTATCCAAATTTTACCTTTTTCGGTTTTGTATCTCAATCCATGCCAAATTGCATTTTCAATATGAGGCTGCAATAGCATGTTAGGCACTAATAATTGCTCATTATCTAAAGTTTCAGAAACATTAATTTCGTAGTCAAATTTGTCTTTAAATCTCAGATGCTCAAGTTGTAAATACTTTTCAAGTTGCTCTATTTCTTTACTTAAGGGGAGAAAATCTTTACTGGAGTTGTCCATAACATTTCGCATGAGGGTTGAGTAGGAACTTAAAAACTTATTTGCTTCTAGTTCATTATTTTGTGCTATAAATTGATTGACACTATTCAAACTATTGAAAATAAAATGCGGATTCATTTCTCTACGCAACGATTGCAAAGAGATTTTTTTATTTCTTTGATTAACAATGTATGCGTACCTCACTATTACAATTGATAGTAGCATAGCAATGAAGAGAGAAATGATTAAGATGATATTAAATGAATTTTTCTCAGATATAAGTTCATCTTTGAGCTGCTTTTCTTTTTCAAGACTTTTGATTTTGGCGTCACTTAATTCGAAGAGTGATTTGTCTATCAAACTACTATCGTTTTTAATTAATCTTTCCAATTCATTTAAGTAATTGGTTCCTGTTTGAATGGCTTTATCTTCTTGTTGATGCTGTTTATAAAACTCCATTAGCTGAAGAGTTGTTTTTCTGGCTTCAAGGGCGTGATTGTTTTTGAGTGCAAAGCGATGTGCTTCTGTTAACAGGCCTTCTGCAAGTTCAGATTGGTTGGTGTTGATAAGAATTTTTGCAATTCCTTGTTTTTGTTCAATTAAGTTTTTTCCATCACCAGTTAGTTCTGCTGTTTTAATAGCATTATTTCTCACCTCAATGGCTTTATCAAAATCCTTTTCTTTTTCCAGCAAATTTGCTAATTCATTTACCAGCTGTTTGTTTAATTCAGGATTATTACTACTGGTTTGTACGGCATTACTGTAATTTTCAATGGCAGTTGTTTTTTCATTGGCTTGAACATTATTCAGTGCCAGTTGCTTGTAGCTTTGTGCTATTTCGTCTTGATTATTACTTTTATTACTTCCTCCGGAATTTTGAATGGTTTTTATTTTTGATTCAATCAATTTGTTAGAGCTAGCCGAATTGTTTGATTTGAGTCTTTTTGCATCTAGTTGGTTAATATCCTCTTCGTTTGATTGAAATTGTTTGTCACTTGCCGATTCGTATGAAGCAATGGCTTCATTTTTTTTATTTAAACCTTCCTTAATTTTAGCCTGTAATCGAAATGCCGTTTTTAATTTCTTTTTACTCTTGCTTTCTTCCAAAGCATCAATAGCCTTTTTGATATATTCTTCTGCTTTAACCAGATTATTTTCATTATAAAGCGCTTCCGACAACTCATAGTATTTAGTACCAATTAGCTCATTATTCGAATTTTCTGACAAGGTTTTTTCAAGTTCGTCGGATTTTTTGTTGAGGTTTGATCCTTTGTATTTGGGGTAATTGGATGTATTGGTGTTTTGAGCAAAACTGGTGTTTACTTGCAAAAGACAAACAAGTTGTAAATAAAGAATGTAAACGAGCTTTTTCAATTCGGAGGTTAGTTTTATTAATACAAAGTAATAAAATTTATTTAAACTTAGTCATCCATTTCACCAAGTGAAAACCCGTTTTCACCATGTCTGCAATTTAAGCCCGTTTTTGCCCACTAACTTTGAATTAAATTTAAAAATCAATTGTTATGAAAAATCTAATTTTAATTAGTGCTTTAGCTGTATCCTTTGCTTCTAAAGCCAACAAATTAAGCCATTCAATTTCAGCCAGTCCAACTTACTTGCAGGTAACTAATGTATTAATTGTACCTCCGGCTTCGTCAAAAATTCAAGTGGCATTGTTATTGGATACCTCTAATAGCATGGATGGATTAATTGACCAGGCCAAGTCGCGCATTTGGGAAATTGTAAATACCCTTACTACACTGAAGTATCAAGGAACTAACCCTGATATTGAAATTGCGCTTTATGAATATGGTAATGATGGTTTGTCGGCAGAAAAAGGTTTCATACGTCAGGTAGCCCCGTTAACAAAGGACCTCGATTTAATTTCAGAAAAGTTATTTGCATTGAGAACAAACGGTGGCAGCGAGTATTGTGGAAATGTAATTCATTCCAGTATTGATGAGTTACAGTGGGATGACGGCGCAAACACCATGAAGTTAATTTACATCTCCGGGAATGAACCATTTAATCAGGGACCTGTAGATTACAAAAAGGCAATTAATAAAGCTTTAAAAAATAAAGTTTATGTGAATACCATATTTTGCGGTGATAAAGAAACCGGTATTAAAGAATTTTGGCAAGATGGTGCTGTTACGGGTGAGGGCAAATATTTTAACATTAACTCCAATGCCAAGGTTGAATACATTGTTACACCTTATGACACTCAAATTAATGCATGCAATCAAAAATTAAATAAAACCTATATCGGTTACGGTAGACATGGGGTAAGTAAAAAAGCAAATCAGGTTGCTCAGGATGAGAATGCACAAAGCATTTCTTCTTCCAATACAGCTGAAAGGGTGGTAAGTAAATCAAAAGCAGCTTATAGCAATGAAGAGTGGGATATGGTAGACAGTTACAGAAAAGATAAAGGAAGTATACAAAAAATGTCAAAAGAGGAACTGCCTTCTGAATTCAAAAACAAAAGCAAAGAAGAAATTACTAAGATAATTGAGGAAAAGACTGCTGAAAGAGAGAAAATTCAGAAAGAGATAGGAGAGTTAGCTGTTAAACGTCAGAAGTTTATTACAGAAGAGTCTAAAAAGAAAAGTAATAAATCAGATGATTTAGGAGTTGCTATAAAATCTTCCATCTTGGATTTAGCCTCAAAAAACGGGTTTAAACAATAATAGTCATTTATTTTATCAATTAAATAATGGATGTGGTTTTAACGACTGCATCCTTTGTTTTTTATGATGTATATAGTAACTTTATAATATGAAAAAACATATTTTTCTGGCAATTTGCATTTCGCTATTTGCGTTTTTGGGATTTAGATTTCGAACTAATTCATTAATTAATGAGTCCGGTACTACTATTCAAACTCGGTTTTTACCACCAAAAAATTTTAAAAGAGAGGACGTGGATTTAAATTCATTTGCCGCTTACTTAAGGAATTTACCCCTTAAAAAACATGGTTCGGATGTAATATTATACAATGGAAAATTAAAAGAGAATCAAAGTGCTCATATTGCTGTGGTAGATAAACCGATTCTCAAATTGGATTTACAGCAATGTGCTGATGCCATTATGCGTTGTAGAGCAGAGTATTTATTTAAAACAAAGCAATATAATAAAATCTCATTTAACTTTACAAATGGTTTTAAAGCTGATTATATAAGATGGAGAGAAGGAAAACGTATAAAAGTTGATAGAAATAAAGTATCATGGTTTGAGGCCGCTAAGCTTGATACCAGCGAAAAATGCTTTAATGACTATATGAAAGTAGTATATAATTATTGTGGTTCTTTAAGTTTATCCAAACAGCTAAAGCAAAAACAATTTGCGAAATTGGAAATAGGTGATGTGCTTTTAATAGGAGGTTCGCCGGGGCATGCTGAGTTGGTTGTGGATAAAATTTTCAATCCAAAAACAAAAGAATTTAAGTTTCTTCTGCTACAAAGTTACATGCCAGCTCAGGAGATGCAGATCTTAAAGAATAATAACGATGCGGTAAATTCACCTTGGTATAGTAGTTTAACAGATTATGAAATAGGAACGCCTGAGTATATGTTCACGACAGATAACGTATATTCTTTTGAATAGGAAGTTTCAAGAGAATTAAAACCTTACGCCAATAATACAAACATCATCAACCTGTTCCAAGTCGCCTTTCCAGCTTTCAAATTCTAAGTCTAAAATCCGTTTTTGGAGTTTTAAAGGTTTTTGATGGTGTTTCAAAATCAAATCTTTTAAAGTTTTCATTTTATATTTTTTCCCTCTGTCGCCACCAAACTGATCGGCATAACCATCTGTTAGTAAATAAAGTTTATCCTCCGGTTCTATTGATATACTTATTAACTCAAAATTTTTATCAATTGTCTCATGACCACCAATAGAGTGTTTAGTTCCTTTATACTCAATAATCTCATTGTTTCTTATAAGTAACATTGGACGTTGAGCGGAAGACATTTCAAGTAAACGCGTTTTATGGTTATATGCAGCTAAAGTTACATCCATGCCATCATTTGCAGATGTTTCTGATGTTTTTTTAATTAATTGAACCAAATTGGCATCTATTAGTTTTAAGGCTTCAGAAGGGCTTTTGATGGTTTTATCGGTGATTACTTTTTCCATAATTTCACTGCATATTAAACTCATAAAAGCGCCCGGAACACCATGTCCGGTGCAGTCTGCAGCAGCAAATATAGTTACATCATCAATTCTTGAATACCAGTAAAAATCACCACTTACGATGTCCTTAGGCTTATATAAGATAAAACTTTCTTCAAAATACTCGTTTAAACCATCAATTGGCGGAACAATGGCTTGTTGGATCTTTTTTGCATATTTAATACTATCAGTGATATCTTTATTTTTCTCTTCAATAATTGCTTTTTGCTTGGTAACCTCCAAAGTTCTTTCTTCAACTTTATGTTCAAGGTTTTGATAAAGATTTGCATTATCTAAAGCAATACCAATTGAAACGGCTAGGTTTTTAATCAAGTTAAATTGATAATCGCTATAGGCATTAGCTTCGTAACTTTGAACTGTAAGTACGCCAATACATTTTTCTTTTGAGAAGATTGGTAAGTAGATGATAGAAGATGCTTGCTTACCTGCTTTACTATCCGGTAATTTTTTGAAGTATTTTAAATAGTCAATTTGATAATCTTTTATAAATATTTCTAATTCTTCGTTATAGCATTTAGTGGCTAATCTTTCATTATCGCTTAAATCAAAAGTAATTAAATCGTAAGTAGTATTATCTTCAATAAATCCTCTAAATTCCAATTGATTAGTAGCCTCATTTATTGTGCCTATGCCAATAGTGGTTGCACTCATTAGTTTATTTATATTAGCATAAACTTTGGCATTAATTGATTCAACAGATAACGATGAGCTAATGTCTTCTGCAATTTGGCTTAATAAGCGTGTATTTTCATAGGCAACTCTAATTTCTTCTGTTCTTTCTTTTACTCTATTATCTAAGTTTGTGTATAAGGAGGCATTATCTAATGCAATGGCTATGTACACTGCAAGATTTTTCAATATTTGCAAATGGTAATCTGTATAAGCGTTTTTGTTAAAACTTTGTACGGTAACCACTCCGGTTACTTTGTCTTTGTAGAGTAAAGGAACATAGATAATTGATTCAACACGTCTTCCTTGCACAGGTGCTTGTACGATTTGGACATAGTTGCCTATTTCTTCAGAGAAATCATTGATAAGTATTTCTTGTTTATTGGAGTAACAAATACTGGTTAAACGTGTTTTATCTTCTGGGGCGTACTCTATATCATAAAGTTTTTCGTTATCTTCAATGTAAAGTGGAAAGCTTACAATTTTTTTATCAGGCAGGTAAACACCAACTCCAAAACCTTCGGCATTCATTAACGTATTTACATTTTTATAAACTTTTTCGATAATCTCTCCTACAGAAAATGTAGAAGTAATGTCATTACCTATTTTGCTGAGTAACCTTGTGTTTTCGTAGCTTCTTTCAACTTCTTCTTTTTGTTTCGTAACCTCTCTGGTTCGTTCTGCAACTTTTTCCTCTAAGTTTTGATATAAGTTAGCGTTGTCAAGCGCAATACCAACAGAAACAGCAAGATTTTTTAATATGTTAAAATGATAATCGTTATAAGCATTTGGGTTAAAACTTTGCACAGTAATAACACCAATTTTATTTTGCTTAGAGTATAAAGGCAAATACATGATCGATGAAGAGTCTTTACCTGAAACCGGCGCTTGAATACCTGAAATATAATTAACATATTCTTTGGAATAATCGCTAATTAAAATTTCTTTCTCAAATGAAAAACATTTTGCGGCTAATCGGTTAGGATCATTTGCTTTATATGAGAAGTTCTCCATTAATTGATTGTTTTCTACAAAACCTTTAAATTCCAGTTCTCCACTAGTCGCATTGTAGATTCCAATTCCGAACATGGTTGCATCCATTAATTTATTAATGTTTTGATACACTTTTTCATTAATTGTTTCAACGGATAGAGATGAACTGATGTCTTCGGCAATCTCACTTAATAGTTTTGTGTTTTCATACGCAATTCTAATTTCCTCAGTTCTGATTTTAATCCTATTTTCAAGATTATTATATAGAGATGCGTTATCTAGAGCAATAGCAGCATAAACAGCTAAACTTTTTAAAATTTGTAAATGATAGTCGCTATAAGCATTTATTTTAAAACTTTGAACAGTAATAACACCAATTTTTTTATTTTGTAAAGAAATTGGAACATATAATATACTCTCGGTATTTTGCCCCGCAAGTGAGTTTCTGGTATGTACTTTTTTGGTTTTTAAATATTCTTCGGTAAAATGAGAAATAACAGTATCTTTTTGTGATAGAAATGTGATAATCGCGGGTCTTTGTTCATCATCTAAACTATAAAAATAATCTGGCAAAGTTTCACCATTCTCAATAGCTCCTGTAAAATTAATTTGTTTCTGTTCACTATCAATAATGCCAATACCAAACATGGTAGCATCCATTATTTTATTAATGCTCTGGTAAACCTTGCTAATGATTTCGTTGATTGAAAAAGTGCTGGTTATCTCTTTTCCTATTTCACTTAATAAACGGGTATTTTCGTAGTTTTTTTCAATTTCCTCTTTTTGCTTTACAACTTCTAAAGTTCTTTCCTTAACTTTTTCCTCCATGCCGGAATACAAGCTGGCATTTTCAATAGCAGATCCAATTGATAAGGTAATGTTACGGAGTAAATCTACTTGATAATTCGAATAAGCATGTGCACTTAAGCTCTGAACTGTTATTACACCTATAATCTCCTCCTTTGATTTTAGAGGTAGGTAAATGATTGAAGATGTATCGTTACCTTTAATGGGTTTTCTTTCAAGTGTAATAAATTTAGTGTATTCAAGTGCAAAATCATTAATTAATATTTCTTTTTGGTTATTAAAACAAATTGTACCTAAGCGATTTTTATCACTGATATCAATCGAAAAGTCATCAATGATTTGATTATTTTCTCTGAAATTTTTAAACTCTAAAAGATTATTAACCTTATTTATTAGAGCAATACCAAAAGCATCAGCACTCATCAACTGATTAATCCTCCTATAAACGTGTTCTATAATTCTGTCAATTGATAATGATTCAGAAATTTCCTGAGCAATTTCTCCAAGTAATCGGGTATCTTGATAGTTTTTGGCAATTTCCTTTGTTCTCTCTTCAACACGTTCTTCTAACGTTCCGTATAATGAGGCATTGTCAAGTGCAATTGCAACATAAACTGCTAAATTTTTTAAAATTTGTAAGTGGTAGTCTTTATAGGCATTGGTATGAAAACTTTGAACAGTGATTACACCAATTTTTTTAGATTTTACAGTTATAGGAACATAAATAATACTTTCAGTATTTGCACCAGGAAGTGAGTGTCGCGTTAAATTCGTTTTCTTTACATATTCTTCGGTAAAGTTTAAAATAACGTATTCTTTTTGTGTACTAAAGCACTGAACAGCTGGTCGATTACCGTCCTCTAAGTTATAATAGTAATCCTCTAGTACTTGATTTTGCTCTATTGCACCTGAAAACAATAAGCTGTTTTTACTTTCATCATAAATACCAATTCCAAACATGGCGGCATCCATAATTTTATTAACACTATTGTATACCTTTTGTATGATGTCTTTAGTATTGAGTGTGCTTGTAATTTCTTTTCCAATTTCACCAACCAACTTGGTATTCTCTGCTACACGCTCAATTTCTACTTTTTGTTTAACAACTTCTTTGGTTCTTTCTTCAACTTTTTGCTCCATGTTATTATAGAGAAAAGCATTTTCAAGAGCAGTAGCAGTGTATGTTGATAAAGTTTTAAGATGTTGAAGATGTTCGGGTTTGTAGGCAAATTTTTTAAAACTCTGAACAGTTATTACGCCAAATATTTTATCTCCTAAGGCTAAAGGCGTAAATAGCAATGAATGCGGCATTTCGCCACTTACAACTTTTATTTGTTTAACATATTTCGAATATTCCTGTAAGTTATCATTCAGGAAAATATCTTTTTTATTGGTATAGCACCAAACTGTATAATTATTTAAATCAGTCAGCGGCACTGATATTTCATCGCTAAATACTTCATCGTTTTCAATTTCGTATTTGTAATTGATACTGTTTGTTTCAAGCTCGGCAATCCTTACACCAAAACAATCAGCAGGCATAATTTCTTTGAGCGATGAATGAAGTTTTTTGAAAATGGATTTCAAGTCCAAATTACTGGTAATTTCACGGCCTATTTCACTTAACTTTTGGTTAATGATAAAGTTGGTTTCTATTTCTTCTTTACTTAATCTAAGCTCCTTCGTTCGCTCCTCTACAATACGTTCCTGATTTCGGTATAAATTAGCGTTATGAATTGCAATGGCTGTGTAAGTGGCAATGTTTTGCAATATGTTTAAGTGATAATTCGTGTAGGAATTTTTTTCAAAACTTTGAACAGTTACAACTCCTAAGATTTTATCCTTGTATGTTAAAGGTAAATAAATTAACGATAATGGTCGTTTACCAAAACTGGTTTCTACCTTTTTATTGGTATACTTTTCCAGTTCAGTATCCGTATCATTGATAAGAATTTCGCGCTTTTGAAGAAAACAAATATTGGCTGGTTTATGTGAATCACTTAACTTACTAATTACGTTACTATAAGTTTCGTCTCCTTCCTTAAATGTTGGGAATACCAATTCAGTATTTTCATCATTAATTAAACCAATACCAAAGCCGGTTGCATCCATTAAGGTATTTATGTTTTCGTAAGCAGTACTTACAATTGTTTCAACAGATAAACTAGAAATAATCTGCTGGCCAACATCTCTCATTAAAACAAGACTGTTCGAGAAATTTTCCAGTTCAAGCGCCTTTGCTTCTAACAACTGTTTTTCTTGCTGAGATCGCATCAAGCTATTTTGGGTTTCAACGCTCTTAATAACCTGATTACTTTTTTCAGAAATAACTTCCTCCTTAAATTTTGTATGTAGCTTAAAGTATTTAAGTGATTCTTCAAAATTCCCTTTTAATTCACTGCATTTCGAAAGTACTTCGTAGGCTTTAAAAATACCCTCCTTAGAATTAATCGATTCGGATAGCTTCAAAGAGTCTTTAATGTAATCAACTCCTTTATCAATTTGTCCTAATCGGATATAAAAATTTCCAATATTGTAAAGAGATATTACTTCGCCTGGTTTAAAACCAATTTCACGTCTAATTTTTAAACTCTTTTCAAAATTAAACGTTGCTTTATCTGTTTCATTTAACGCCGCATAAGTTCTGCCCAAGCCATCAATCGCAAAGGCAGCAACTTGTTTATTACCTAATTCTTCGCTAATTGTTGCCGATTTAGTGTAATAATGAAGTGCTTTAACATTTTCTTTTTTGTTATAATAGGCTTCACCTAAGCCATCAAGAACCTTAATATATATTTCAAGAACATTGTGTTTTTCACAAAGTTTTTCACTTTCGTGAAGCACTTCTAAGGCCTTGTCGTTTTCAAAAATCCTATAATAAATGGTTCCTAATCCGTTAAGGCCATCTGCCATTCCAATCTCATCATTAATTTCCTTACTCTTAATGTAACAAAGATTGTAGTATTTAATAGATGTGTCAAAATCAGATACATAGCTGTAATTAGCGCCTAAATTATAGTAGCATGCCGCCACGCCTTTCAGGTCTGAAATGCTTTCAAACAGCTCAATGGCTTTAAAACTATTTTCTACGGCAAGGTCATTATTAGATATCCAAACATTGGAGGCGCCTAGGGTCTTGTATGCCTCAGCTTGACCTTTTGTATAGGCATTTTTTTCGGATAAAGCCAAAGCTTCGTTAGCTAGTTTAATTGCTTCCAAAGGTTGCTTTCGGTTTAAAGCCCAGCTCTTTGCATTTTGTTCATCTATGTTTTTGGTCTCTTTCAATTAACCAGATTCAAAAGTTTTAAAAGTAAGCTAAAACTTTAACAAAACCAAATTATATAACCTATAAGAGGGTTTACAATTAATTTGTAAATTAAGCCTTTTATTTATGGATATTGAATTTAATAAAAATGATGATAAAATGCGTTTGCTTATCAGTCAAATGGAGCAAAGACTGCAAAAAATCTATTTAGGTGGTGGAAAAAGTAGGTTAGATAAACTGAAGGAACAGGGTAAAATGTCGGCCAGAGAAAGAATCGACTTTTTGCTTGATAAAAATACCCCAAGAACTGAAATAGGTGCATTTGCCGGTTACGAAATGTACCCCGAGCATGGAGGTTGTCCTTCTGGAGGTGTTGTTGTGGTTATAGGATATGTTAGTGGTAAACAGTGTATTGTAGTGGCTAATGATGCTACAGTAAAGGCTGGTGCCTGGTTTCCAATTACCGGAAAGAAAAATTTGCGTGCACAGGAAATTGCAATGGAAAACCGCCTTCCTATTATATATTTAGTTGATAGTGCTGGGGTATATTTACCAATGCAAGATGAAATTTTTCCTGACAAGGAGCATTTTGGTAGAATTTTCAGAAATAATGCAGTGATGAGCAGTATGGGAATTTTACAAATTGCCGCCGTTATGGGTAGTTGTGTTGCAGGAGGAGCCTACTTACCAATTATGAGTGATGAGGCTATGATTGTTGATAAAACCGGTTCTATTTTCTTAGCGGGAAGTTATTTAGTTAAAGCTGCTATAGGCGAAAATATTGACAACGAAACTTTAGGCGGCGCAACAACTCATTGCGAAATCAGCGGTGTGACCGATTATAAATGTAAGGATGATGCTGAGTGTTTAACACGAATCCGAAATATTATGAGTAAGGTAGGTGATGCCAATAAAGCCGGATTTAATAGGGTAGAGAGTGTCTTGCCAGCAAAAGATGAAAAAGAAATTTATGGTATTATTCCTGACACGAGGGATAAGCAATACAACATGCACGATATTATTGAACGACTGGTAGATAAAAGCGAACATGATGAGTATAAAGCAAATTACGGCCAAAGTATTATTTGCACCTATGCTCGAATTGATGGATGGGCTGTAGGTATTGTTGCAAATCAACGTAAAGTAGTAAAAGGTAAAAAACCGGCCAATGCCGTTGAGATGCAGTTTGGTGGGGTTATTTATAGTGATAGTGCTGATAAAGCCGCCAGATTTATCATGAATTGTAATCAGAAAAAAATACCGCTGGTATTTTTACAAGATGCAACCGGATTTATGGTAGGTAGCAGAAGCGAGCACGGCGGCATTATAAAGGATGGTGCAAAGTTGGTTAATGCAATGGCTAATTCTATTGTGCCAAAGTTTACAATTATTATTGGGAATAGTTATGGTGCTGCTAACTATGCTATGTGCGGTAAAGCATACGACCCACGTTTAATAGTTGGTTGGCCAACTGCTCAAGTAGCAGTGATGGGAGGCGCACAAGCAGCTAAAGTGTTGGTACAAATAGAAGTTGCGAGTCTAAAGGCAAAGGGCGAAGAAATTACGCCCGAGAAAGAGGCGGAATTATTTAATAAAATCAAAGAAAGATATGATATACAAACAACGCCGTATTACGCCGCAAGTCGTATTTGGTTAGATGCTATCATTGATCCGCTTGAGACCCGTAAGGTAGTTAGTATGGGAATAGAAATGGCCAATTTATCCCCAATTACAAAGCCATACAATGTTGGCGTTATTCAAACTTAAAGGAAATGAATTGGGTAAACTTAGAAACATTGAATCAATTAGATGATTTGAATCAATTATCCGATTCAAAACCTATATTGTTTTTTAAACATAGTACGCGATGCAGCATAAGTTCAACTGCTTTAAGCCGATTGGAAAGGCAGACAGCTAATGCAACAGGAGATGTTGTTTTTGTTTATCTTGATCTGTTGAATTACCGTGATATTTCTAACAAACTGAGTCAACTTTACAAAGTAGAACACGAGAGTCCGCAAGCGCTTTTTGTTAAAAACCAAAAATGTATTGTCAATCAGTCTCACCTCGAAATCAACCTTGCAGATTTAATGAATAGTCTTATCTAGTTGTATTCCTAGCTCTGTAGCGTAGTTCTTCCAATGAAGCATTCTGCTGCCATACCAGCTAAATAATTCTCCATCCACCAAAACGGCTTTTTTTGATTTTAAATCTTGGTCAACTTCAATTGCATCACTTTTCTTAAATGGATATGGTTCTGAAGACAATAGGCAATAATCAGGATTTAGGGCTTGGATCTCATTTAATGTCATCTCAGGGTACCTGTCAATATTCTTAGCAACATTCTCAAATCCAAGGTGTGTAAGCATAGAATGAATAAAGGTTTTATTTCCACATAACAGATAGGGCTTCTTCCAAATGAAGTAGGCAACGCGATGGCCCATAAATTTATTCTTTAACTCAGACATAAGATTTTGAATTTTATTAACCATTTTGGTTGATTCGACTCTTTTATCTGTTAATTCTCCAACATGCAGCATCATTTCGTATGATTCTTCAAGCGTGTTTACATCACTTATATAAACCGGAAATAACTCACGTAAATAGTCAATATCTTCTTTTGTGTTTTCTTCTTTATTGGCTATTATTAGGTCTGGTTGTAATGTTTCAATCAGGTTTAGTTTTAATTGTTTGGTGCCTCCGATTTTCGTACACTTTTCAAATAGTTCTTCCGGCTTAATGCAAAACTTGGTTATTCCTACCAAATGTTCTTTTAAACCAATGTCGCAAAGGTATTCGGTGATAGACGGCACCAGCGAAACGATTCGTTTAACGGGCTTCTTTGTCTCGGTAATATGACCAATTTGGTCTTTAATTTTCATGTTTTACTAAATCGATTCTCAGAATAAACTGTAAATTTACCACCTGCAAATTAAACTAAAATTACCATGGTAAACTATTTAAAAGTTATTCTTCTTTCAGGTGTGTTAGTTGCCTGTCAATCTAATCACAATGAGTTACAGGAGCCAAAAATTGAAACTAAAGCAACACATGAAGCTTTAGATAGCATAACAGGCACTGAAGAAGCATTTGAATACATATCGGAACAATTTGCCGATTTAAGAGTATTACGATATAAAATAGAAGATTTTGATAAACTTTCGCTTCAAAACAAAACCTTGCTATACTATTTATATGAGGCAGCTTTGAGTGGAAGAGATATTATATATGATCAAAACTATAAATACAATCTAAGTATCAGAAAAACGCTTGAAGCGTTGATTACTAACTATAAAGGTGATGCTGAAAATGATGAGTATCAAAAACTTTTAGTGTATGCTAAACGTGTTTGGTTTAGTAATGGCATTCATCATCACTATAACCAGGATAAATTTGTTCCTGAATGTTCAGAGCAATTTTTTGTAAGTCAAGTAAGTGCTTTGCCGGATTCCGAATTACCGCTCGAACCAAACGAAACGAAAGATGCTTTTATTGCAAA
Source organism: Bacteroidota bacterium (assembly GCA_020403265.1). Lineage (GTDB taxonomy): Bacteria > Bacteroidota > Bacteroidia > B-17B0 > Aurantibacillaceae > Aurantibacillus. The sequence continues at coordinate 3,651 of JADBXZ010000017.1, read as the reverse complement.
AATTAAACCGCTTATTTTTGACCCTAACGTTGCTTCTAAAAAAGTTAATTTAGATAGTAAAATTGATTTAGTACAATCAAGCGCTGTTAATTTTTATGAAGGTATAACACAAAAAGAAGTAAGTGCATTTTATGAAAATTTAAAGGTTAAAGGAGATTCTAATCAACCAATGTATGGTATTAACAGTAAGTTGGTTAAACAAAACGGTATTATAACTGAAAAGGTTTGGAAGGTTGGAGGCATGTATACACAAGCCATTGAAAAAATTGTATACTGGTTAGAAAAAGCTGTGACTGTTTCAGAAAATGAGAATCAAAAAGATGCATTAATTAAGTTAATTAAGTTTTATAAATCTGGTTCAGTAAAAGATTTTGATGAGTATAACATAGCCTGGGTAAAAGACGTTAACAGCGCCATTGATGTTGTTAATGGTTTTATTGAAGTTTATCAGGATCCATTAGGAATAAAAGGTTCGTTTGAATCGGTTGTATCTGTTAAAGATTTTGTTGCCAGTAAACGAATTGCAACTATTGGCGCAAATGCGCAGTGGTTCGAAGATAACTCATCTATCCTCGCTGAACATAAAAAGAAAAACGTAGTTGGCATTTCTGCAAAGGTTATTAATGCAGTAGTTGAGAGTGGCGATGCTGCGCCATCAACGCCCATAGGGATTAATTTACCAAATAACGAATGGATAAGAGAAACGCATGGAAGCAAATCTGTAAATCTTGGAAATATAGTAGAAGCATACGAGCAAGCCGCAGGAGCAAGTGTTGTAAATGAGTTTTACTATACAGATGAAATTAGACAACGTGTTTTAAATTGCGCAGGCTTAGCTGATAAACTCCATACAGATATGCATGAGGTGATTGGTCATGCCAGTGGACAAATCAATAAAGGTGTAGGCCAACCTAATGAGACATTGAAAAATTATGCAAGTGCATTAGAGGAGGGTAGAGCCGATTTAGTGGCGTTGTATTACCTATTTGACAAAAAATTAATTGAATTAGGAGTTATGCCAAGTTTAGATTATGGTATGGCTGCATATGACGAGTATATTACAAAAGGTTTATTGGTGCAGTTATCACGTATTAAGCCCGGTAAATCTATTGAAGAAGCACATATGCGTAATAGACAGATGGTAGCTGCATGGGTATATGAAAAAGGAAAAAAAGATAGTGTTATTGTAAAGAAATTTGAAAATGGAAAGACTTATTTCGTAATTACAAATTATGACAAATTAAGAACTTTATTTGGAGATTTGCTTCGTGAAATTCAACGCGTAAAGTCAGAAGGTGATTATAAGGCAGGTAAAAATTTAATTGAGAATTATGGGGTAAAAGTTGATCCAAAGCTTCACGAAGAAATTTTAGAGCGCTACAAAAAATTAGGCATGGCGCCTTACCAAGGCTTTATTCAACCAAAATTGTTACCCGTAATGGAAGGTGATCAGATTAAAGATGTAAAAATAGAATACCCTAAAAGTTTTCAGGAACAAATGTTATATTTTGGGAAGAAATATAGCTTTTTACCAATCATAAATTAGTTAAATGCCTGAAATTAAAGAAATCATTGATGTGCTGGAAGCATTTGCTCCGCCGTCTTTTCAAGAGTCGTATGATAATTGCGGAGCATTAACTGGTCAGATTGATTCTGAATGCACCGGCGTATTGTTTGCTTTGGATTGCACTGAAGCTGTTGTTCAGGAGGCAATACAGAATAAGTGTAATCTGATAGTGGCACACCATCCCATTTTATTTAGTGGGTTGAAAAAAATAACAGGTGAAACGTATGTTGAGCGCACCATCATTTTAGCAATTCAGAATTCCATTTGCATATACGCTATGCATACCAATCTTGATAATGTTGTTGGAGGTGTTAATGCCATGCTGGCTAATAAACTGGGTCTTTCTAATTTGAAGGTATTGGCTCCAAAAGCAGGTTTATTGAGTAAATTGGTAACCTATGTTCCTGAAAAAAATCATCAAACAGTATTGGAAGCTTTATTTAAAGCGGGCTGTGGTAACATTGGCAACTACAGTCATTGTAGCTTTAACTCAAAGGGTACCGGAACGTTTATGGGCAATAGCCAAACCAATCCCTTTTCTGGAGAGCCTGAAAAATTAAGTATTGATCCTGAAGTAAAGGTGGAAACGGTTTTTTATACTCATCAAAAGTCGAAGGTTATTAAAGCATTATTGGCTAATCATCCATATGAGGAGGTTGCTTATGATATTTTTCATAATAATATTGACAATCAGTTTATTGGAAGTGGAATGATTGGTGAATTACCTGTGGAAATTGATGAAGTGGATTTTTTAACCCTGATTAAAGAGAATTTGAATCTGAAATTCTTAAAACACACGAATTTTACCCGAAAACGCATCAAAAAAGTTGCACTATGTGGCGGAAGTGGTGTTTTTTTGCTTAAAAATGCAATTAATTCGGGTGCTGACGCTTTCTTAACCGCCGATATCAAATACCATGAGTTTTTTGACGCTGATAATAAACTGCTGTTAATTGATGCCGGACATTATGAAACAGAGCAGTTTACCCCTGAAATTTTTTATAGCATTATTCAAAATAAATTTCCTACATTTGCAATCCGTTTATCGAAAATTAATACAAATCCGGTAAACTATTTTTAAACTATGAGCGCTAAAATAAAAGAGAAAATTGATTCGTCTGTTGAAGGCAAACTAAAGTCACTTTATCAATTACAATTAATTGATTCAAAAATTGATCGTTTACGCACGGTTCGTGGTGAGTTACCTTTAGAGGTTAGTGATTTAGAGGATACAGTTGCAGGTTTAGAAACACGATTGACCAATGTAACTGATGAAGTAAATGAACTCAATAACCAGGTTAGCGAGAAAAAACAGGCAATAAAAGATTTTCAGGCGAACATTAAAAAATATGAAAGTCAACAAGGTAAGGTAAGAAATAACAGGGAGTATGATGCAATTACCAAGGAGATTGAATTTCAAAATTTAGAAATTCAGTTAGCTGAAAAGCGCATGAAGGAGGCTTCTGCAGCTTTAATCCTTAAGAATGAATTATTAGAGAAAAGCAAAATTGAGTTTGAAGAGAGAAGCAAAGATTTAAAAATAAAGAAAGCTGAGTTAGATGAAATCATTGCCGAAACTGAAAAAGAAGAGAAAGAACTATTAGTTGAAAGCGAAAAAGCTTCTGAAGGAATTGAGGATAGATTATTAAATGCTTATAAACGTATCAGATCAAATACAAGAAATGGCTTAGCTGTTGTAGCAGTTGAGCGTGATGCATGTGGTGGTTGTTACAATAAAATTCCGCCGCAACGTCAATTAGATATTCGTACTAATAAAAAAATCATTGTTTGTGAACATTGTGGTAGAATCTTAGTTGACGGAATGTTGATTCCGGATGCAGGAGTAGAAAATTAAAAAAATATTTGCAGATTTAATTTATTAGTATTAAATTTGCCAACCCAAAAAAGGGAGCTTAGCTCATCCGCCTCGGCGGAGGTTCAGAGCAACTAAAAAAGGGAGCTTAGCTCAGCTGGTTCAGAGCATCTGCCTTACAAGCAGAGGGTCACTGTTTCGAATCCAGTAGTTCCCACAAATCCTCAGATAATCTGAGGCTTTTTAATTTTATTTACTATGTTTTATGTTT
>JADBXZ010000016.1 GCA_020403265.1 Bacteroidota bacterium | reverse complement strand
CCCATTTTATTCATTTGGAAAACCAAATGAATAAACGATGTAAGAAAATCAACCATTTGTTCAGAAATACCTGAAATACCGATGTGAAATAAGTAATGGTCCAATTTCGTTTCACTTCATTGCACCAAACTTCTTTCTAATCGGTATAAACCACTGTAGCAAAAATAATTATGCCAATAATTATTTTTTCACATTGGTATACCCAAAAGGTGATTTTCTAAATCGGGCTCGCCTGCCTTTAGCAGGCCTACCTGCAGCAGGCAGGATAAACCCAACTAATGCAGTTAGTTCGGCTCAAGCTTCACCTTCTAATGCATAAATTGGGCTTATGTATTTGTTACAGAAAAAATATATCACAACTAACGAATATGCAAAACACTACGCTTGCAATGCCATTGGTGGTGCCAAATGCCAAATTAACTTTAGATAAATCGGTTGGTTTAACCAAACTGTGTTGATATACTAATAATGCAATAAAAATTAATGCACCTAATTGATATAACCAACTAAAATTACCTAAAGCAAATGCAACGCATACTAATAAAGCACAAATTATATGAAACACTTTTGCCAAAAGCAACGCATTTTTGCCGCCCAATAAAACCGGAATCGAATTGAGTTTATTTTTTCGGTCAAAATCTTCATCTTGCATCGCATAAATGATGTCAAATCCGCTAACCCAAAACAATACTATACAACCAAAAATAATTGGTAAAACGGCAAATTCTTGTGTTAATGCAATGTAGGCGCCAACAGGAGCCAGAGATAGCCCAACGCCTAAAACCAAATGGCAAAGTGGTGTAAACCGTTTCGTGTAACTGTAACCTAAAATAACCAATAAAGCAACCGGACTCAGGTAAAAACAAAGTTGATTAATAAAGTAAGTTGTGGTGATAAATGCAGCAGAACAAAGAATAGTAAAAAGTAATGCTGCTTTTGGACTTATTACTCCAGCTGGAATTTCGCGTACAGTAGTTCGTGCATTTTTGGCGTCAAATCCTCTATCAATATATCTGTTAAAGGCCATGGCGGCACTTCTGGCAAATACCATACAAAGTAAAACACAAATAAACAATTGTAAATTAAATGTAGCTTGATTATTATGAATTGCCAGAAAGAAACCAATTAATGCAAATGGCAAAGCAAAAACCGTGTGGCTAAATTTGATAAGGGATAAATAGTTTTTGAGCATTTAAATTTTGCTTAAAGTTAGATATTAAAAAGAAAACCCTCGTTCTTTAAGAACAAGGGTCAGATATTTTAATAACCGTGATGGTTTATTTTTGTTTAAAGCCAATTAAAATAACGGCACATCCTGAGCCAGGATTTTTATTCGCATCTAATTGTCCTTCAATAATGGTTTCTAAAGTTGATTTGACTTTGAAATCCCAATATGGTGCGTTTTTTTGAGTTTTATTTGTGAATAATAAATGACGGTCTTGATCATAAATATTGAAAATCAAATTGCCATCACTGGTTCCACTGCAAGCAGCAATACGGTAGGTTGTTTCACCAAAAAATGTAGTTCTAAATTCGGCAGTTTCTTCAGAATTTAATAACAATGCTCTGTATTGTTGACCGTCAGATATAAAAGAAGAAATAATGTGTTTTGTGCAAATGTTCGCAATTGTATCACACTGAGCGTTTGTGTTTTTAACCAATAAGCTTGTGAATGCAATAACCAATACTGTATATAATTTTTTCATTTGAATTAAAATAATAGGTTAGGATTTTGTTGCGTTAGTAATGTTGTTTCTAATTTCAATAATTTTGGCTGAGATTTGTGTTAACTGTTCAGTAGTAATTGAAACTTCAGAAGTACTGTTGATATAAGTTACTTTCTTAGCTGTATCTGTTGTAGGTTCTACAAATGTATATTTTAATTCTACGCCTTCGTATATTTTAGCTAAGTCTGATAATTGTTTTGTTAAATCAACCACTTCTGCGTTAGCCGTATTCATTCCTAAAATTTTTATTAAGCTATTTAAGGTTTGTTTTTGTTCCGCAATTCTTCTCTTAATTTCTTCGTTTGGTTTTGATTTGTATCCATTAACAGAAAAATATAAACTTTCAATCCATCCGCCGGCTAAAACCAAACTACTAACATCACTGCGCTGATTGTTTTTTAAATAAGCATCGCTACTTCTGTATGCAATACCAACTAAAACCATCATACTATCTTTATTGGTTACATTCTTTTGAATACGTTCCATGGTACCGGCGTCAAATGCGGCACTTATGCCTAATTTATCAGCCAACTGTTTAACTGCACCTAAGTATGAAAGAGCGTCTTGTGTTTGGTTATATAACGAAACATAACCTAAATCAGCTCCGTAAATCCCTAGGTTGAGAGAACGGCTGTAATCATTAGAATATTTGTTTACATTACTTGATGATAATAGAATCGCTTTATCGTAAGTGATACCACTTTTTTGTATTAACAACGCTGTTTGAATTGGAGAAGGAACGCTAAACAGTTCTCCACTAAAATTAAATTGGGTTGTTTTAATCGTATCTGGCGTTTCTACTAAATCATCTTTCTTGTCTTCAGGTTTGTCTCCATCCCCTTTGCAACCTACAAATACTGCTCCGGCTAAAACAGTTGCTAGGCTCATCGATAAAATTCCTTTGTTTATCATTTTAATTGTATTATTCGTTTTATTAAATTGTAAGTTTAACAGCTATGCAAGTAACTAAAAATAAATTAATAATACAAATATTTATCCGCACATTATGAGGGTTTAGTTGTTAATAAACTTTTAAAATAGATTAGGCTTCCGCTATTCTTTTCTGCCTAAAGTTTTATTTTTAATAGAGTAGTTATCTATAAGTTGAAAAGTATTTTATGATTGGATTTAAATTACTGAAATTCAATAATTTAAACTCTTTTTCTAGTTTGTAAAGTTGTGAATAATCAACTTGTTACACTCTTTTAAAATTGTTACCTTTGCAGCACTAATTAAACAAACTATTAAAATGAATGAAATTGGATTAAAGGCAGATAATTTCTCTATTGCCGATTTGGGTTTAGCTAATGTGGATATGGCATATTGGAATTTATACCCAAGTGAATTAATTGAAGATTGTATCATGCTTAATCAAGCTAATTTAACCGACAATGGTGCATTGGCTATTGATACCGGAGAATTTACCGGGCGTTCACCTAAAGATAAATTTGTTGTTTACGATGAAAACACAAAAGATAGTGTATGGTGGGGCGATGTAAATAACCGTTTTGAAGCAGATAAATTTGAGACTTTACACCAACGTATGCTTGCCTATTTGGGCAATAAAGAGATTTGGGTGAGAGATGCTTACGCTTGCGCAGATCCAACATACAGAATTAACATTAGAGTTGTAAACGAATATCCCTGGAGTAATTTATTCGCATACAATTTATTTTTACGTCCAACTGCCGAAGAAATTAAAACCTTCAAACACGATTGGACTATTCTTAACGTACCCGGTTTTAAAGCTGATCCAAAAATAGATGGGACCCGTCAGCATAACTTTGCGGTAATTAGCTTTACTAAAAAATTAATCTTAATTGGTGGAACAGGTTATACCGGTGAGATTAAAAAATCAATTTTTGCCGTTTTAAATTATATCTTACCGCACGAGAAAAAAGTGCTTTCCATGCACTGTTCTGCCAACATTGGTAAGGATGGAGACACCGCTATTTTCTTTGGTTTAAGCGGTACAGGTAAAACAACATTAAGTGCCGACCCTAACCGTAAATTAATTGGTGACGATGAGCATGGTTGGAGTGATAATGGTGTGTTTAATTTTGAAGGTGGTTGTTATGCGAAATGCGTTGATTTAACTAAAGAGAAAGAGCCTCAAATTTTTAACGCCATTAAGTTTGGTTCATTGCTTGAAAACATTGAATATTATGATGGAACAACCACTGTTGATTTTGCCAACATTTCTAAAACCGAAAACACACGTGTAAGTTATCCAGCACATTTTATTGATAATGCCGTTACTCCCGCGGTTGGAGATATTCCAAAAAACATTTTCTTTTTAACCTGTGATGCATTTGGTGTATTGCCTCCAATTAGTAAATTAACCACGGGTCAAGCCATGTACCATTTTATTAGCGGTTACACAGCTAAGGTGGCCGGCACCGAAATGGGTGTAACCGAGCCAACAACTACTTTTAGTGCATGTTTTGGCAAAGCATTTTTACCATTACATCCTACAAAATATGCCGAACTATTGGGTGAAAAATTGAAGAAACATAAAGTTAACGTTTGGTTATTAAACACCGGATGGGTTGGTGGAAGCTACGGTGTTGGTAGTCGCATTAAGCTTAGCTACACCAGAGCGCTAATTACCGCTGCGTTAACAGGTGAATTGGATAAGGCTGAATTTGGTAAAACACCTTATTTTGGATTAAATTTCCCAAAAACTTGTAAAGATGTGCCAAGTGAGATATTAGAACCACAAAATGCATGGAAAGATAAAGAAGGTTTTAAAGCGAAAGCACAAAATTTAGCCGCACAGTTCGTGAAGAATTTCGAACAATATGCGAGCGCAGCCAATGAAGAAATATTAGCAGCTGCTCCAAAAGTTGAAGTAACTGCATAATTTTTTTTGAGATCAAACAAAAACCCAACTCCCCGCTGAGCGATCTTCGGGGAGTTTTTTTGTTATGTTTCAAATGTATTTGCAGCTAAACATTTAATAGGTTAATTTATAACTTCTTTTATTCTTCCTATATTAGCTAAAACTAAAATGTTACTTACTGCCAATTAGTCTACTTTTTTTACTTGGCATAATTCATGTTTTACATTTACTCAATTAGAATTTTGAAATGATTATGTTTGGAGACCAAGATGATTTACACTTTAGTCAAGGAATTGACGAGGATACAGATTTTATACCCTTATTGAGTACGATTGAAGAAGACAGTATAACCAACGAAAAAGTTCCGGATGTACTGCCAATTTTACCTCTCCGAAATACGGTGTTATTTCCGGGTGTGGTAATTCCTATTACGGTAGGTAGAGATAAATCCATTCAATTAATTAAGGATTACAACAAAGGAGACAAAACGATTGGTGTGGTATCTCAAAAACAAGATGATACCGAAGATCCTAATGAAGATGATTTATACAGAATAGGTACCGTTGCTTTCATCATTAAAATGCTGCGTATGCCAAATGGCGACACAACCATCATTTTACAAGGTAAAAAGCGATTTAAAATCGAACATTTTACACAATCTGAGCCTTATCATAAAGCCAAAGTGGTGGCTTTCCCTGATGTTAAACCAAAGGATAACGATAAGGAGTTTGAGGCAATCGTTTCTAATTTGAAACAAACCTCTCAGGAAATAATCAAGTTATCACCAAACATACCAAGCGATGCCGGTTTTGCCATTAATAACATTGATAGTCCATCTTTTCTGGTAAGTTTTATCAGCAACAACATGAGCGCTAATACAACCGAGAAACAGCGCTTATTAGAAGTTGAAAATTTAAAAGAACGCAGCATGCAAGTACTTGAATTCCTTAATAAGGAATTTCAAATGCTGGAGTTGCGCAATCAAATTCAAAATAAAACCAAACAGGATTTAGATAAGCAACAACGCGAATACTTTTTAAACCAACAAATTAAAACCATTCAGGAGGAATTAGGTGGTAATAATTTTGAGCAAGAAATTAACGGTTACAAGGAGAAGGCTAAACTAAAAAAATGGAACACAGAGGTGCAGGAAATTTTTGAAAAACAAATTTCAAAATTACAACGCATGAACCCTAATGCAGCGGAATATGCCATCCAAACTAATTATATAGAATTATTGCTTGAATTGCCATGGAATGAACAAACAACTGATAACTTCGATTTAAAGCATGCGCAAGATATTTTAAACGAAGACCATTTTGGTTTGGAAAAAGTGAAAGATAGAATAATTGAACATTTGGCTGTGCTTAAATTAAAGGGGAACTTAAAATCTCCAATCATTTGTTTATATGGCCCACCGGGCGTAGGTAAAACCAGTTTGGGTAAAAGTATAGCCAAAGCATTAAACCGTAAATACATACGCATGAGTTTAGGCGGCTTAAAGGATGAAAGCGAAATACGCGGCCACCGCAAAACATATATAGGAGCTATGCCGGGCAGAATTTTACAAAATCTAAAAAAAGTGCAAAGCAACAATCCTGTATTTGTATTGGATGAAATTGATAAAGTTGGTAATGATTACCATGGCGACCCTTCCTCAGCATTATTGGAAGTGTTGGATCCGGAACAAAACTCAACCTTTTACGATAACTTTTTAGAGTTGGATTATGATTTGAGTAAAGTTATGTTTATTGCTACCTGCAATAATTTAGCCAGTATACAACCTGCGTTACGCGACAGAATGGAAATTATTGAAGTGAATGGTTATACGCTTGAGGAAAAATTACAAATAGCAAAAAATCATTTATTGCCTAAACAGATTGAAGAAAGTGGATTAAAAAAATCGCAGTTTAAGTTGAGCGATAAATTGTTGGAATATGTGATTGATAATTATACAGGGGAAAGCGGTGTAAGAAATTTGGAGAAAAAACTAAACAAAATAGCTCGCAGCATGGCTGTTCACATAGCCAAAAATGATGATTTACCAAAGCTGAATGAAGAAAGTATTTTGAAAATCCTTGGACCTTCTCACTCAAAAAGTAAATATCAAGGTAATGACATAGTAGGTGTAGTAACAGGATTAGCATGGACTCAGATAGGCGGTGATATTTTATTTATTGAAACAAGCTTAAGTAAAAGCAAAGTAGCTAAATTAACTTTAACAGGTAATTTAGGAGAAGTAATGAAGGAGAGTGCGGTGCTCGCCTTAGAATATTTAAAGGCGCATCCTGGATTAGTTAATTTAACCACAGAAGAAATTGAACAATATAACGTACATATTCATGTACCCGAGGGTGCAACACCAAAGGATGGTCCAAGTGCCGGTATTGCCATGTTAACCTCATTGGCAAGCGCATTTACAAAACGTAAAGTTAAAAAAGCCTTGGCCATGACAGGTGAAATTACACTCAGAGGAAAAGTATTACCCGTAGGTGGAATCAAAGAAAAATTACTGGCTGCCAAACGAGCCGGTATAAAAGAGGTGATCCTTTGTAGTGAAAATAAGATAGATGTGGATGATATCAAACAGGATTACTTAAAAGGGCTAAAATTCCACTATGTAAGCCAAATGGATGAGGTCCTTAAATTAGCAATCTAGGAAAACAAAACAATATCATACTGATTCAAAAAAAGGTAATAGAACTAGCTTTTTGTTATGCGAACTTCTTTTCAAAATCTTGCATAACATCAACCAGAACTTTCACGCTTTCTAAAGGTAAGGCATTATACAAAGAAGCGCGATATCCGCCAACATCTCTGTGACCTCTGATTCCACTGATGTTAGCAGCCTTCCAGAATTTATCAAACTCAGCTTCCATTTCAGGTTTGTTCATTAAAAAACAAACATTCATGTAGCTGCGGTCTTCTTTATTTACTGTTCCATAAAACAAACTATTTCTGTCAATTTCGTTGTATAGCAAATCTGCCTTTTGTTGATTAATTTTTTCTATCCACGCAATACCACCGTTAGCCTTTAACCATTTTAAGGTTAACAATGTTACGTAAATAGGGAAAACCGGAGGCGTGTTATACATGCTTCCTCCTTTTATGTGTACTTGGTAATCAAGCATTGAAAGTAATTTACGACCTGTTTTACCCAAAGCATCCTTTTTTACCATTACCATTGTGCTACCAGCAGGTCCCATGTTTTTCTGGGCTCCGGCATAAATCAATGTAAAATCTTTAGCATTTACTTTTCTACTGAAAATATCAGAACTCATATCACAAACTAAAGGAACATTCGTTTGTGTAAACTCTTTAATTTGAGTTCCGTAGATTGTATTGTTGCTCGTTAAATGGATGTAATCTAAACCAGCAGGAATTTCATAATTTTTTGGAATGTACGTGAATTTTTTATCTTCACTAGATGCCAGAACATTAATATTACCAAGCATTTTAGCTTCCTTAATTGCTTTGGTAGCCCAAACACCTGTGTTTACATATCCTGCAGTTCCATTTTCACTTAATAAATTTAAAGGGACCATGGCAAATTGTAAACTTGCTCCACCGCCTAAATAGAGCACCTCATAATCGTCTCCAACTTCAAATAATTCTTTGATAATGTTTCTTGATTCATCCATTACAGCTTCGTAGTTTTTGCTACGGTGGCTAATTTCCAATAAGGATAAATTCATGTTATCAAAATTTATACAAGCTTCTGCAGCTTGCTTTAGAACGTCTGCGGGCAAAATACCGGGCCCTGCGCTAAAGTTATGTACTTTCATCAATTAGTAGTTTAAAGATTAAAATAGAAACATTAATAATACAGATATAAAAATGGAATCAATTAATTAAAAAAATCAAAAAAGAACATAACGGCCGCTTGTGCTTTATTAACTCCTTTGGCTGAACCAATAATGCTTCCGTTTTTTCGCACATCACCATTGTCTTCTATTTTACCAATTATACTTCCGCTAATCCTTACATCTCCGTTACTTTCAACCTTACCAACAATGGAACCATTTTTACGAATATCACCGCCACTTTCAATTTTACCTTTAACGCTTCCGTTTACACGAATATCTCCGTTTGATTCGAATTTACCTTTTATACTGCCATTAATCCTTACATCTCCATTACTTTCTACTTTACCGAAAATGGATCCGCTTTTTCTTAAATCTTGTGCATTAGATTTTAAAATGCTTAAAGCGATAAAAGCTACAATGATTAAATTTTTCATGAGATTAATTTGTTGTTTATTAATTTTTTTCAAAATTACTATTTGTTTCAATTGGAAGCAGTTTTAAAGAATTGTTTTTAAGTGTAATTAAGATAAAGTTATCAACCTTTTGATAACTGATTATATCCTGATAAATAAGTTTTCCCTCTTTGTTTACCAAATCAGCTGGATAAGCTTCCGTTAAGTAATAATTTGCGCTTAACTTTAAAAAGTTATAACTACTTGAAAACAATTCTTTACCGTTTGTATTAATCAAATAGTTAGTATTCTTATAATTAACAACAGCTATGCTATCTGAAAAATTGCCTGCTTTATCATATTTATATGGTAAAACCAAATTCAGTTTCCTATCAACAAATCCATATTTCTGTTTTCTTCTGACTTTTAACAGATTATTTTCAGCAAAAAATAATTCATCGTAATTCCCAAAGTCAATACTAATTTTCCCGTTTAAGTCCATTATAGCTTGCTGATTAGCTTTAATTAATTTTAAAACGTTGCCATTGGTATAATAGTCAATAGGTTTTTCTTTGAAAAATTCATACGAGATTCCTGTATAAAAACACGAATTGAAGGCGTTATAAAACCCATATTTACCATTCTCGACAATCAAATATATCCCTTTGAATGCTTTAATTACTTGATCGAAGTTTAATTGAAGAATGATGTTGCCAAGCTGATTAATTATGCCGAATTTATTATTTTTTCTTACTATAAATAAATTATCATCATTGATATCCGATACCCAATCAAAATCTTCTGTAATTCTGATTCCCTGTGAGGATACAATGCCGTATTTACCATCATTAGAGAAATAAGCGAACCCGTTTTTAAAATCCCCTAACTTTTCAAATTGGTGGTCAAAAAGCTGCCTTCCGTATAAATTATAAGCTGCATAAAGTTGATTTTTTTTAACAACATAAATTCCATCAGACGCTTCATTTATTTCCTCGTAGTATTCGCTTATTTGTTGACCTTGCCGGTTAATAAAACAGTATTTACCAAACTCCTTAATAACTGCAACTCCATTCCGAAATTGAAATGCATCTTCATAAATTTTATTGAACTTTAATTTTCTGTTTTTGTCAATGAAAAATACACTGTCATTTTTTGTAACAACAGACAGCCCTTCATAAAAAGGAGTTGCTGCATCAAATTCGGGTACAATTTTAACATTTGCCATGGTGTCTATAAAACCAACCAAGTCATTTTGTTTAAATGGTAAGTAAATTTTTGTGTTTAAAGCTAACTCTTCGAGTAGCTCATTTTTAAAAGGGAAGGAGGGGTAACGGGTAATAAATTGTTCTAAATTTTGATTGTCATAAACCTTTACACATTCTGTAAATAAAAGTTTCCAGGCTTCATTTAATTGGGCTGATTGAGGACATGTATTGATAAATTTGATGATTTCAACAGAATCCTTCAACTTTTTAATTTGATCAAAAATCGCTTGGTGCGCATTTGGAATGTTAACATTATCGGCATAATTTTTAATGAAATGATAAAATTCATTAAGTGTTTTGTTTGAGGTTTGTTCATGATAAATTTGATTTTGAAGTAATGATTTAGCCTTAGTAAGTAAATTTGAAACTGGATGTGTTACGATGAATTGTTTGGTGAGATAACTTTTATCTACTTTCAAACAAACAGTATAATCAGCTTCATCTCTTAAAACAATTAATTGCTGCACTAAAGATGGATTAGCAAGATAATTCGTTATTAAGAATTTTTCGAAAACAACGGTTGAATGTGACGATTTTATTAAATCAAATAGCTTTAATTGTATACTGTCTTTTAGTTGATGCAGCGAGAGACTATCAACTTTAAGGCAATCATAGTTTGATGATTTTTTATGTGATTGATAACAGACAATTGCCAGCTGGATGTATTTAGATGCGCTATCTAAGTTGTAAAATGGATTGTTATTTTTTGAAAAGATAGTTGCTAAACCAAAGTAGGCTGCAGTTTTTTTTGGTTTTAATTGTTTTGTGAATATTTTTTTTGCTTTAAAATAATCAAATTCGCACAAAGCTTTGAAACCCTTTTCTAAAGAGTTTGCACGCAGACTAACTGTTAATAAACTAAGACCTATTAAAAACTTTAACTTCACTAAATGCAATTAGATTAACCATTAAATTTTTGTGTAAATTTGCAAAAAAATGTTCAGTACCGGAAGAATTATATTTACCCTTGTTTTCATTTTTGTTTTTGCATTGGCTTTGTATCTCTCCTACAAAAAGGATTCTAAGGTTAACCGCATACATTTTTCAAAGTCTTATAAAATTTTGTTTGGTATAATAGCCTTTATGTCTTTTTTGTTTCTGGTTGTGAAACTCAGAAAATTCTTATAAGTGTTAAAAACTTAACGATTAGTTGTTAAATTTTATCGATAATTCGGTAAATTTTGTTTAATTTTGGAACCGATTAATTACAATACAAAAAAAATGAAACAATTCTTAACCTTTTTTATTTCGGTGGCTTTTTTGAGTTTAAATGCAGCTACCTTGGTTGTTGAAGGAAAGTATCAAAATAAGAATGTATTTGTGCAAAATGCGATTGGTGCAAGTGGTGTTGGTTTTTGTGCTCAGGAAATTAAAGTTAACGGCAGAATTACCACTGATGAAACAAATTCCAGTGCGTTTGAAATTGATTTAGCATCACTCCAGCTTAAATACGGTGAAAAAGTTGTAATTGAAATTTTTCACAGAGATGGTTGTACACCTAAGGTACTAAACTTAGATGATTTAAAGCCAAAACCATCATTTGAAGTGTTGTCCATTGGTGTTTCTCCTGCAGGCTTGCTTAAATGGACGACTAAGAATGAAGCAGGTTCATTACCATACATTGTTGAGCAGTTTAAATGGAATAAATGGATTCCGGTTGGAGAAGTAGATGGTGTTGGTTCTCCAGAAAATCATGAGTACTCATTTCAAGTTGCATTACACAGTGGTGAAAATAAGTACCGTGTTAAACAAAAAGGATTAAACAATGTTTCAAAAACATCTCCTGAAGCAGCAGTTAAATCGACAGTTAGCAAGCCTAATTTCATAGTTCAGAAAGGGAATTCAAGTGTTGATTTTACAGCTGAAACAGCTTATGAATTATTTGATGCATTTGGTGTTGTGGTTAAAAAAGGTTACGGAAAATCAATCAATATCGAGAATCTTAAAAAAGGAAATTACATTCTTTGTTACGATAACATTGTAACTGAATTTAATAAGTAGAATATAATACAGTGCGCAGTTCATTTAAAATCATGGCTGTGGCACCCCAAACCGTATAGCCCTTTACTGCAAAGTAAGGGGCTTTTGTTTGATTTGAATCGGATGATTTGATTATGCCTTC
Source organism: Bacteroidota bacterium (assembly GCA_020403265.1). Classification (GTDB taxonomy): domain Bacteria; phylum Bacteroidota; class Bacteroidia; order B-17B0; family Aurantibacillaceae; genus Aurantibacillus. The sequence continues at coordinate 48,613 of JADBXZ010000016.1, read as the reverse complement.
TTTTTTTATTTCGTTTTCTAAAAGCTGTTCAATTGGTAACTCAATTAAGTGTTCTACTTCGTATTTAGAAATGTTAAATACAGGGTTTGGAATATGACTTACCGCAACGAATGGTTGAACCTTAAACCGACTTACAGGAATATATAATTCTGTTAGATTACCTATAACATTAAAATCACGGGCGCCAATCTCCTCAAACGTTTCTCTAATAGCAGTTTGTTCAAGTGTAACATCACTTGTGTCAAATGATCCTCCGGGTAAACTTATTTGACCACCGTGAACTCCTCCACTGTTAACACGTTTTATGAGTGGTAATTGCCACTTATTAACTTGATTTTTATACAATAGGATTAAAACAGCGCTTTGTTTGTAACTCAATAAGTCTATTTTGTCTTCAAATATTTTTTGTCGATTTACGGGTGCCATTTCATATTGAGCTTCAATACCAGGCAATGGCAAACCTAATTGATAATTTAATCTCTCTACAAAATCCTGCATAAAACAAAGCTACAAAATATAGCCATTAACTTTATAAAATTAATCTATTTTAGTAATCGCTTAATAATTACTATTACCTGTTAACAAAAAATTTGTTTGCAATTATTGATATAGAAACGTGTGGAGGATCTTTCGACTACAAACGTGGCAGAATTACAGAAATTTGCATTCTCATACATGATGGACTGCAAGTTGTTGATCAATATACCACTTTAATTAATCCGGAGTGTAATATTACGCCTTATTTTACCAAATTAACAGGCATTACCAATGAAATGGTGATGGATGCACCGAAATTTTATGAGATCGCCAAAAAAATAGTTGAACTAACGGAGGGTAAAATTTTCGTGGCTCATAATGTTGCTTTTGATTATGGATTTATTAAAGATGAATTTGCGTCTTTAGGTGCCAAATATCAACGCGAAACCCTCTGCACCGTGAGATTAAGCAGGAAATTAATCCCCAACCGCATTTCGTATAGTCTAGGTCATTTATGTGCTGCTCTTGGAATTGAAATTTTTGGAAGGCACAGGGCTGAAGGTGATGCAGTTGCCACAGCCAAGCTCTTTGACCTGCTTCTTAAATTAAAGGCAGATCATCCGCAATACAAAACTAAAGGCGTTGAGGCGCTTATGACACGAAGGGTTGATAATATTAAATCTTATATTTTAAAAAAGCTGCCAGAAGAGTGTGGCGTATATTATTTTTTAGATGCTAACAAAAATATTATATACATCGGAAAAAGTAAAAACGCCTATCAACGGGCAATGGCTCATTTTAATACAGATAGCCAAAAAAATAAAAAAATGCTGTTTGAATTGATGGATGTAGATTTTGTTGAATATGGCAGTGAATTAGTTGCTTTATTGGTAGAAACAGATGAAATAAAAAAATTAAAACCAAAATATAACCGAGCTAGGAAAAAAACAGAATTTACAGATGCCATAGTTTATTTCGAAGATGAACAAGGTGCCATCAACTTTGAACTCAAGAAAACTGACGAGTGCACAGATGAAACTCCTGTTTTATTGAAGTTTACTTCTTATTCATCAGCAAGGGAAAAATTAGAAGGATTAATTGATGAATTTGGATTATGTTTGTCTTATTGCGGCCTAACATCCAAATTCACACCGTGTTTTCATCATCAGATAAAAAAATGCCATGGAATTTGTAATGAGGCGGAGTCAGTATTAAACTATAATTTCAGAGCCGCTAACATCTTGAAGACTTATTTGTTTCCGAATCCAAATTTTATTATTCTTGATAAGGGTAGAAATTCTTTGGAAAAAAGTGTAATTGTAGTAGAAAACAACAAGGTGATTGGCTATAAGTTTATGGATGTTTCAGATCCTGTTACTCAAGTGGAATTTATTAAATCCGGCTTAAGTCGTATTGATTATTACCCTGATCAGTCTGATATGGTTAGGGGTTGGCTCAATAAAAATAAGGTTAAAGTGATTAATTATCAGATTTAAACTTTTTGACTGAACTATTTCTGCTTTACCCTAATTATTTCTGAAAATTTTTGTTGTAGTATTTAGCTTATTTTACTAAACTTGCAAAAAAAATTACAATGGCAGAAATACACATTACAGATATTCAATATATTGAAATTAATAGTCAAGATGATTTGGATTTTAAATACAAACCGGATGTACCTAAGCTTAAATTAGTTGGGAATATTTTAAATATTGAAAACGAAGATGAAGATGAAGAAGAGGGTGTATTGTTTTTAACTCAAAAACAATTAAATCAAGTTTTAGCAGATAAAGATATTGAGTTAAAAGTACAGGATGATCGTTGGTATCCTAATAGAGCTATTACAAAAGAACAAAGTAAACGAATTGGATTGGTTGGCATAGATGCTGAATATTTAGGCTCTGCGGGTGATATCAAATGCTACGAAGCTCTAAAGGTTAATTAATCACCAAACAGCCGGACCAAATCGTTTTGAAATTTTAGATTCAGGCAAGGCAGAATAGAATAGTTGATCTAACCAAACTAATATTTTAAAACTATAGGTAGGCGAATTTAATTTTTCGCCTATTTTTTTATTGTTAAGTGCCGTAAATCTATAAGCAACATCGGCACCCAAACCAAACCACTTAAAAATTTTATATTGCACAGTAACACCGGGTTCATATAAAATAAAAAAATGCTTTTTATCATTAGTATAAAAGTTCATTTTGTTTTGTCGTTGCCACCAAGCAAATCCTGTACCGGCTTGTATAGGAACACTTAACTGCCAGCGTTTGGTTTTATGAAATACAAAATCAACATAGTAACATAAGTATATGAACTTCAAATTTTTTAAAACAGTATCTATGCCACCATCATTATTTTGCTCATAAAATGGACTTGAAAAGGTAGATTTAAGCCAGCTTAACCCACCGCCAATACGCATTTTTCGTTGGTAAGCAACACCAAGTCTTACACCGGTTACACTAATGAGTTGATTGTTAATGAAGCTATTTCTAGATTCCAGCCTTGCATCAATGCTGCTTTTGTGGTTAAATACTTCATGCAGGGTATCTAAAAACTGAGCATTCATTTTTACATAACAAAGCGTACAAACAAGTATTACAAAGAAAAGCCTCATTACTACAAAATTATCCGCATATTGCTGTGTATTTTTAAATTAAATTAAATAATATCAACAGCCACAATGTTGTAAATTTGGGTAATGCTAACAACGCCAATTGAATATGTAAAAGGCATTGGTCCGGTGAGGGCGGAGGTTTTAAAGAGTGAATTGAACATATTTACTTGTGCTGATTTATTGAACTATTTTCCTTTTCGATACGTAGACAGAACAAAGTTTAATAAAATTGTTGAGCTGGAAGAAGAGATGCCTTTCGTGCAATTAAGAGGTGTTGTTCACGCTCTTGAAATAGTTGGCGTAAAACACACAAAACGTTTGGTTGTTGTTTTTAAAGATAATACCGGTTTTGTTGAGTTAGTGTGGTTTAAAGGGTACAATTACATGGCTCAAAAATTAAAGTTAGGAATAGAGTATGTTGTATTTGGAAAACCCAGCAGTTTTAAAGGCAGGATAAATTTGGCTCATCCAGATATTGATGTGTTGAATGAAGAGAGTTTTAAGTTTCTAAATGCGTTTCAAGGAGTTTATAACAGCACCGAAAAACTTAAAGTTAGAGGTTTAAATAGTGATGGCATAAGAAGGGTTATTAAAACAGTTATTGATAATTTAAAAGAAGAGCATGTCTATGAGAATTTAAGTTTAGAATTGTTAGAGAAACATGATTTATGCAGTCGTTTTGTTGCCTATCAAAAAATTCATTTTCCTGCTAACGAAATAGAATTAAAACGCGCTATTTATAGAATAAAATTTGAAGAGTTGTTTTTTATTCAGCTTAAGCTTTTAAAAAGTAACAAACTCAGAAATACGGTTAGCAAAGGTTTTGTGTTTTCAAAAGTTGGAGAGTTGTTCAATGAATTTTTTGCCAATCATCTCCCTTTTCAATTAACTAATGCTCAAAAAAAAGTTCTAAAAGAAATACGTATCGACCTTGGAAAAGGTCGACAAATGAATCGTTTAATACAAGGAGATGTGGGAAGCGGTAAAACCATGGTAGCCTTAATGAGCACGCTATTAGCCTTAGATAATGGCTTTCAAGCTTGTTTAATGGCGCCAACGGAAATATTAGCACAGCAGCATTTTCAAACCTTTTCTGAATTATTAAAACCTTTAGGAGTTGCCTTGGAAATTTTAACCGGTTCAACAAAAACCAAAAACCGAAAAATTATTTTACAGAATCTGAAGTCGGGCGAATTAAAATTATTAATAGGAACACATGCCTTAATTGAAGACCCTGTGGTGTTTAATAACTTGGGGCTTGTTGTGATAGATGAACAACATCGTTTTGGTGTTGCGCAAAGAGCAAAACTGCATGCTAAAAATACAACACCGCCTCATATGTTGATTATGACTGCTACACCAATTCCCCGTACTTTGGCCATGACACTTTATGGAGATTTAGATGTAAGTGTGATTGATGAGCTGCCACCAGGACGAAAGCCCATTAAAACCTTACATTTTACTGAATCACATCGCTTGCGTGTTTTCGGCTTTATGAAGGATGAAATTGCAAAGGGACGACAAATCTATGTTGTATTTCCATTAATTGAAGAAAGTGAAAAACTGGATTACCAGAATTTACAGCAAGGCTATGATAATTTGTTAAATGAGTTTCCTCCACCAAATTATCAAATTAGCATTGTACACGGTAAGCTTTCAAATGAGCAAAAAGAAATGGAGATGAAACGTTTTATTGAAAATCAAACCCAAATTATGGTTGCCACAACGGTAATAGAAGTTGGTGTCAATGTTCCTAATGCTAGTGTTATGGTGATTGAAAGTGCTGAGCGTTTTGGTTTATCGCAATTACATCAGTTAAGGGGTAGAGTAGGACGCGGAGCTGAACAAAGCTACTGCATTCTATCAACAGGTGTAAAATTAAGTAATGATAGTAAACTTAGGATGAAAACAATGGTTGATAGTAATGATGGTTTTTATATTAGTGAAGTGGATTTAAAATTAAGGGGGCCCGGTGATATTGGCGGCACGCAGCAGAGTGGGGTGATGGATTTAAAACTGGCGAATTTAGCTCAGGATGGAGAAATACTTCAAATGGCAAGACTAGCAGCTGAAAATATTTTAAGTTTAGATGAGAATTTAAGCAGACCTGAGCATTTAGTTTATGTAAATGAATTAAATAAAGTAGAAGCTAACAAACCTAATTGGAGTAAAATTGGATAGATTTTTCCAGTAATAAAAGCAAGTTGGGATCATTTATATGTTAAAATTAAAAAAGATTCGAAAATTTAAACCGATTAGCGAATAATTTGTTTTTTGTTTTGTAACTTAGTAAGAGTATTTTGAAGGCTTTAAATTTTATATTTCACTTATTATTAGTCAACATAATTTTTTTGACCGGTTGTAAAGTTGATCCTAAAATCAAAAGTATTTTACCTGCAAACGATTTACAGCAAATCATTCCTGAAAATTGGCCAAAACCTATTTATACATTTAGTACAAATACAATTTCGCAAGAGCGTTTTAAATTAGGAAGAGAGTTATTTTATGATGTTATCTTGAGCGAGGACAATACTGTCGCTTGCGGCTCTTGCCACCAGCAATTTGCAGCTTTTGCACATTTTGATCATGATGTAAGTCATGGAATTAATGAACGTTTAGGAACCAGAAACGCACCGGGGTTATTTAATCTAACTTGGCATCCTAACTTCATGCACGATGGTGGTATTAATCATATCGAAAACCAGCCGCTTGCGCCTATTACAAATACTTTGGAAATGGGAGGAAGTTTATTACCCATATTGGAAAAATTGAAGGCCTCTTCCAAATACCAAAAGATGTTTGGAGATGCGTTTGAGAATAAGCTTATTGATACTAAAAAATTATCTCTGGCCATAACGCAATTTATGGGTTTAATGACTAGCTATAACAGTAAATACGATTATTGGAAACGAAACGAAAATAATGTTCAATTATCTGACGCTGAATTAAGAGGTTATAGTTTGTTTATTTCTAAATGCAGCAGTTGCCATAGTGAGCCATTATTCAGTGACTTTGCACAACGAAACAATGGCTTGCCTCCAAACAGCGTTAACGACATAGGCCGTGAATTAATTACAGGTGAATCATCGGATCGCTACAAATTTAAAACGCCTAGTTTAAGAAATATCGCTCTCACTGCACCTTACATGCATGACGGGAGATTTAAATCTTTACAGGAATGTTTAAATCATTACACGGGACCAATTACCAATACCTTAAATTTATCACCATTAATTCCGGTGAATGGCATAATCTTGAGCGTACAGGACAAAAGCGACCTAATTGCATTTTTGTATACACTAACCGATTATAAATTTATCAATGATAAACGTTTTTCAGATCCGAATACCAATTAAACTATTCAAAATTGTTTTCTTGCTTTCCTTAGTTGGATTATCTTTTTCCTGCAAAAAAAACCAATTAGGCGGACCATCAACTATAAAAGGTGTGGTTAAACATCATGCTAAGTTAATTGGCAATGCTACAATATTCATCAAGTTTAATGCAAAGGAATTTCCAGGAACAGATGAAAGTATTTACGATGAAAAAGTAACAGCTAATGCCCTTGGAGAGTTTGAAATTAAGTGCTACCAAGGGAATTATTATTTATTTGGTTCCGGAATTGATAACCAGGTTTTAATTAATGGTGGCAAAGTTATAGGTGGCATTCCTGTTAAAATAAGAAACAATGAGAATTTGGACTTAATTGTTGCTGTTACGGAAGGAGACTAGCTCACAGGACCAAGTCTTGCAAATCTCAATAATAAACTTCGCTTATCACCAGACTTAAATTCAATAAGAGCTTTTGTCTCCGGCCAATTGCCTTCAAGTTGAAGAATTGTGCCTGTTCCAAACTTTTCATGAAATACGGATTGATTCACAATTAATTGTTTGTTAAACTGAATATCCACCTGAGTTGAAGCACTAGATTGATTTGGGCGTGACGCTAAGCTAACTAATTTTTTAGGTTGTTGAAATCCAATATTACCTTTCGTTTCATTACTAATTGGTTTTGCTGATTTTGAAAAATTGGAAGTGCCGGATTTAAAACCAATGTTGTTTTTGGAATTGAAATTATATTGCCCTCTCATTTTTTCAAACATGCTGTCATTTAATTGAGGGCCTGTTTCTTCCTCAGGGTAATCAAGATATTTTGAGTCAATTTCATCAATAAACCTGCTAGGTTCACAATAGGTCACATTACCAAAACGATAACGCATGGTAGCGAAACTTAATGTTGCTTTTTTCTCCGCACGTGTGAGTGCAACATAAAACAGTCTGCGTTCTTCTTCCAAATCAGCACGATTATTGATGCTCAACTGTGAAGGAAAAAGATTTTCTTCTAATCCAACAACGTAAACATATTTAAATTCAAGACCTTTACTGGCATGAACAGTCATTAAACTTACCTTATCAGAATTTTTTTCTTCATCACTTTCCTTATCAACATCAGTCAACAATGTAATTTCCTGCATAAATTCGTCTAATGTTTTTAAACGATTCTCCATGTTACTTGCAAATAAATCCCCTTCAGGTTTTTCTAATATGTCCTTAATTACGTCATTAACTTCTTCTTCTTGTGGAGAACGTTCCTGTTCAACAAAGTCTTTAATACCATTTAGTAATTCCTGAATGTTTTCGTATCTGCTAACACCTTCAGGTGTTTTATCGTTATATAATTCTCGCACAATACCTGTGTTTACCAAAATATGATTAGCCAATTCAAAAGCATCTTTCACCGCTAAATTAATAGCGTAGGATTTAATTTGTGTAACAAACTGATCAATTTTGGAGGCAATACCGCTATTAATACCCAAATTAAAATCTTTAAGATTGTTGATGACTGTCCAAATACTAATATCATGCTCAGCAGCTGCTAAAGAAATTTTATCCATTGTGCTTTGCCCAATTCCTCTGGCAGGATAATTAATAATACGTTTTAAACTTTCATCATCGCTATGGTTTATAGTTAATCTGAAATAACATAAAGCATCTTTAATTTCTTTACGCTGATAAAAACTAATACCACCATAAATTTTATATGGAATATTTAATCGTCTAAATGCTTCTTCAAAGGAACGAGATTGCGAATTAGTGCGGTAAAGAATGGCAAAATCAGTATTTCTTGCTTGATATTGCATGCGTGTTTCAAAAATTAAATCGGCAATTTTTTTTCCCTCTTCATTATCACTACTTGCTTTTACAACTTTAATTTTTGTGCCTTCCTCGTTATCAGTAAAGACTAATTTTTCCAATTGGTCTTTATTGTTCGAAATAATTTCGTTGGCTGCACTAACAATGGTTTTAGTGCTTCTATAGTTTTGCTCTAATTTGTATGTTCTTAAATCCGGGTAATCTTTTTCGAAATTTAGTATGTTTTGAATGTTGGCTCCACGAAAAGCATAGATACTTTGAGCATCATCGCCCACAACGCAAATATTTTGAAACCTGGCAGCAAGCTGTTTAATGATAACGTATTGCGAAAAGTTGGTATCCTGGTACTCGTCTACTAAAATGTATTTAAACTTGTTTTGATACTTCAGTAATACGTCCGGAAAATCTCTTAGTAAAATATTGGTTTGAAAAAGTAAATCGTCAAAATCCATAGCGCCGGCTTTAAAATTTCTTTTTTGGTAGGCTTCAAAAATTTTACCAAGCATAGGTTTTTTGCTGCTATAATCTTCTTGCTGTGTAATTGGATTATTAAGATATTGTTGTGCGGTAATTAATTTATTTTTCGCATCACTAATTCGGTTTAAAACTAATGAAGGTTTATATATTTTATCATCTAAATTAAATTGCTTAACAATTTCTTTAATAACGTTTTTGCTATCGTCTGTATCATAAATGGTAAAATTATTTGGGTAACCAATTTTCTCTGCTTCTATTCTTAATATTTTTGCAAAAACACTGTGAAAAGTTCCCATCCATAAATTCTTTGCCTCTTTTGCGCCGACAATTTTAGAAATTCTATCTTTCATTTCACGGGCTGCTTTGTTGGTAAACGTTAATGCTAAAATGTTAAATGCATCTACATTTTTTTCCATTAAATGAGCTATTCTGTATGTTAACACACGTGTTTTGCCTGAACCTGCACCTGCGATAATCATCACAGGGCCTTCTGTGGCTTTGGCAGCAGCTTTTTGCGCAGGATTGAGTTCATCTAAGAAATGCATAGGCTAAAGTTCCGAAAAAAAATTAATTCGGAATCGTTAAACCAAAAGAATATATAAACAAAATCAGTTGGTTGTTAAGAATGTCTTAAAAACTTTAATTCGTTGATTGTTTTAAATTTTTTTCTTTGTTATCGTTTATTTAAAACCACTCATGAAATACATTACACTCGTATTAATTTTTAGCTTTTCGTTTGCATTTTCGCAAAAAAGTAAGGACAAAATTTCAGATTCTAATTTTAATTTAGACTCTTTACCGAAAGCAATTCTAAAGGAACTTAATCGCTATAGAAAAGAAAAGGGATTAGATAGCATTCAAATGAGTGACATGTTGCAGGAGGCTGGTGATATAAGTGCCGGCAAAATGGCAGATAGTGGAAAAGATAAAGTTGATCCCAAAAAAACTAAAAAATACTTAAAGAAAGTTGGTGCTACCAAACGCGGCGAAGAACTCAGTAATAAAGCACCTATGAGCAAAGGAAAAGAGAATTATAAAACTGAAGAAGTTGCCAAAAATATATACAACAGATGGGAAAGTAATCCAAAAAGTATAGCTACATTATTAAATCCGAAGTATACCCTTGTAGGAATAGCTTGTGTAGCTGATGAGAATTCTAAAAAAGTTTATGTTAGTGCTATTTTTGGAGGATATGATATAACTAATGGCGGAGCTCCTTACCGTGATCAGTTAGCTGTTCCATATAATAAGAAAACGAAAAAAATGGATGGTCCGGATTTACGGAAATGCAAGACCTGCGAACGTTGGAGAAATTACGATAATTTACACAAAGGTTTATTCGTGCATGATGGCAAAATATATTTAAAATACCATAATTCAAGAGAGTTAAGACGTTTACTCAAAAAATCTACTGATGGATTTGCTGTGGATGTGGTTCAGCGAAGCCAATACATTCCCGCCGACTATAATATTGTAGATAATAATTTATACAACAAGGGTGTTATGACGAATGTCATTTATAAAGATAAATTTTTTAAGAAAAATATATTACTTAAAGTTGATGACAAAAAACTTCGTAAAAAGGTGAAGGGAGTTGAGGTTGAAATGGGTAAGTTTAATACTAAAATTACCGAGCCATACGAACTTAATTTAATTGTTATACAAGATAAAAAAGTTTGTAAAACTATAACGCGCGGTTATAATGAAAATGGAAATATTCAGAGTAATACGCCAATAGGTATTTTACCTTTTCCTAATTCAACCGGTTTAAAGCCACCATTTGAACCTAAGAATGAATCTTCTATTATAAATTTCACAATTCCGTTTGAAAAAAATAAATCAGATTACAAACAAGAAGATGTGCAGCCATTTATAAAAGCATTAAACGAGCCAGATTTTATTATCGATGGTCTGTTTATTTATGCATATGCTTCTATTGAAGGTGATTCAGTTGCCAACGCGAAATTGCAGCGAAAAAGAGCTGAGAGTGTTGTAAGTGTCTTGCAAAGTTTTCAAAAAAATAAAATTAAACCTACTATAGAAAATAAAGATAGTTGGGGATTGTTTATGTTGGAAAATGAAGACGGAAAATATGGAGATTTGGTAAAAATGGGTAAAAAGAAAGCAATTGAAAAAATTAATTCTGATGAAAAATTACAAACGGAGCTTGAACCTATTTTAGCGAAGGAACGTTTTGCTCAAATCATCATGGATGTAACTTACGATATTACAGGTAAAAAGGAACAACGATTTGTTGAAGTTAGTCTGCAACGGGCTTTAAAAGCAGGTAATCAACCACAAGCATTTAAAATTATGGAATTTATGAGCAAACGAGTAGCAGAAGGGAAATACAAATCTGAAATTTTTGACAGCATTAAATTAACTGAAAACACAAATAATATTCCATACATCAACAATAAAGTTTATTATAAGTATTTAAACACAAATGAAGTAGATGAAGAAGATGAGGTTACTTTTGATAGATTATTAAAACTTGATGGAACAAATCCTGTTTTACAATACAATAAAGTTTTTTGTAGTTTAAAACTTGATACAAATGCAGGTGATCCTCAACATCAAGCGCAAGTGCAGCAAACAATAGATGGTTTGTATGGTAAGCTTGATAGTAATTATGTAAATGGTTTAAATATCGAGTGGCAATTTAAAATAATGGAAAGTGTTGATACAAGCGAAGCGGCAGATGCGCAAATAGAAGCCTGTATTGCACGCATCAAATCATTTTATAAAATTAAAGATGCGAGCTGGCAAAACGCATTAAAATTATCTTATGTTTTTAGCAGAGCAAAAGATTATAATTATTCTGCAACACTGTTAGAACCCTATTTGCAAAAAAAGGATGTGAATGAAAACTTAATTTTTATGTACATTGCAAGCGCTAGTAGATTGCAGGAAAAATATTATTCCAGAACATTTGCAAGAGCCTTAGAAATGGCTAAAGTAAAAAATCCAACTCGCTATTGTAAATTATTCGGAGAACCGTACATGACTTTTCAAGTTTTAGAAAATCCTGAAGTGAAAAAAGTTTTCCAAGGCACCTGCGATTCAACAAAATAATAGATTAAAAAATAAATTATACTTTTGATAAAAAATAAAAATGGAAAATAATAACACAAACTTCAACAACCCTACACCTCAATTTGTAAACCCTCAATTTAATCAACAAGGTGGGCAAATGCCTTTGCCAAACTCTACAGCTGTTTTAGTATTAGGTATACTTTCAATTGTAACATGTTTTTGTTATGGTATTATTGGTATTATTCTTGGGATTATAGCTCTTATCCTTGCCTCAAAAGCAACAACACTTTATAAAGAAAACCCAAATGCATATTTATTGGCCTCATACAACAATATGAAAGGTGGTAAAATATGCGCAATTATTGGATTGTGTCTATCTGGACTATACATTATCTTTATTATTGCTTACATCTTAATTATAGGCGCTGCTTTAACTGCCATGCCTTGGGATATGATGAAACACTAATAAAATTAAGGCTAGTTGATGAATTCATGTAGCGTCTTAAGTATTTTATTCTTCAAATGATTCACTGGCTGGAGCAACACCTTTTTACTTGTTATTTTAAATCGCAATTTGGTATTGATTGCCCCGGCTGTGGCTTGCAAAGAAGTTTTATTGCCTTATTAAAAGGTGATATAGCAGACAGTTGGCATTATCATCCTGCCTTGTTGCCTTTATTGGCAACAATAGCGGTATTAACTTTGCAAATTTTTATTAAGCATAAATTTGGAGGAAAAGTGGTCATGTGGTTCTTTATCCTAACTTGTATCATAACAACTTTGCAATTCGTTACAAAACAATTTTTCTAAAACTAAATCTTCCGATTTCTTTCTTATTACTTACTCTGCTTGTATTTTATAATGATGTTGATTATGAGTTCGGTTTGTTATAGTACACATTAACTCAATAAAAACAAGCCTTAATGCATGCTTGAATTTAAACTGTAAGCAATAAAACCAGTTATGATAAAAATGATGCCACTTATCGAAAAGTAAGCACCGTTTCTTAATTGTTAAATTGCTTTTAACAAATTGCTTCTAACTTTGCTGTAGGTTAATAAAGAGTTAAAAAATATAAAAATATTAAATGCCTGAAAATTAAATGTTTAGTAAAAAGTTAAATAATTTGCTTGTTAATTTTAGCTAATAAAACTAATTTTAAGGCTTTTAAGAATAAAAAGAATTTAGATAATTTTAACAGTATGATTAAAAATTTATTATTCGCTATTGGATTAGTAATGTTATTGGGCTTCTCAGCCAAAGCTCAAACAGGAAATGGAGCCATTAAAATCAGTTTAATTGATAATGCTACCAAGGAGGCTATTCCTTTTGCTAACGTTGTAGCCTACAAAGATGGTGTGCAAGTTGGTGTTGCCACTACCGATATGGATGGTAATGCTACCATCAAACCGCTTGCTCCTGGTAAATATACTGTGAAAGGTGTTTATGTAGGATACCAAGCCAAAGAGATAAAAGATGTTTTAGTTGGTGATGGTAAAACAGCTGCTGTAACTATCCCACTTTCAAATGGAGAGGGTGTGAAATTAGATGAAGTAGAGGTAATTACTTATCAAGTTCCTCTTATCGATCCGGATACAAAATCAGGTCAAACGGTTACGCGTGAAGATTATCAAAATTTAGCAACTAAGGATGTTAACTCAGTAGCGGCTACTACTGCTGGTGTATATCAAGCTGACGAAGGAAGAGCTATTAACGTTCGCGGTGGGCGTTCCGGTAATACTACTTATTTCGTTGATGGTGTTAAAGTATTCGGTACTCCAAATCTACCTCAACAATCAATTGAACAATTAAACGTTATTACAGGTGGTGTGCCTGCGATGTACGGTGACTTAACATCAGGCGCAATATCCATTTCAACTCGTGGTCCGCAATCCAAATACTTTGGAGGTGTTGAGTTAATATCATCTCAATTAACTGATGCTTATGGTTACAACTCACTAGGTTTTAGTTTCGGAGGTCCGCTATATAAAAAGAAAGATTCAACCAAGCGTACTGTGTTAGGTTTCTTCTTGTCAGGACAAGGGAATTATATCAAAGAACCAAATCCTTCTTTTGTGCCTATTTATGTTGTAAAGGAGGATAAATTACAAGAAATTAAAGATGCACCTTTAGTTCGTTCTCCGTCCGGTACCGGTTTCATTCGTTCTTCCGAGTTTGTTACTAAAGAAGACATGGTAACGCAGAAATTCCGTCCAAATGCGCGTGCAAGAAGTTTATCAATTAATGGTAAAGTTGATTATGCACCAACTGAAAATACTAACATTACTGTTGGCGGTTATTATGAATATTCTGATGGTATGAACGCTGGTTTAGCCAATCAATTATTTAATTCGGTAAATAACTCAATGAGTTCATCACGCACGTTGCGTGGCACTGTTGCTCTAACACAAAAATTTGGTAAGCAAGGTGGTAATAAGGATAAACAACAATCTATTATTCAAAACCCGTTTTTCCGTTTTTTAGCTAGTTACGATAATTTATACAATGTTACTCAAAGCGAGAAGCATAGAGATAATATCTTCAGATATGGTTATGTAGGCGAATTTAAACGTCGTTTCTTGGGTAAAGATTTTGCATTTAACTACCAGTTTATTGATACATTTCTAGTGGGTGGAAATCCGGTTAATGCTTATGTTTATACTGGTGATAGAGAATTGCCTGTAGAATTTACGCCAGGAACTTATAATCCGGATCCTGCTCTATATACCTCATATTTAATTAGTCAATCAAATCCTAACATCCTTTCTTTAGGTTATATTCAAGGTAGTAACGGATTGGTTAATGGTGATAATCCGCAATCTATTTATTCATTATACAACAACTTTGGTGCAGTGCCTACCGGTTACAACAAAAGTATAACTGAACAAGTTCGCTTTACGTCAAGTTTCAATGCAGATATAAAAAATCATGCTTTAACATTTGGTTTGGAATTTGATCAACGTACAACAAGTAGTTATGGAGTTGCAGCATCTGCTTTATGGACTCGTATGAGACAATTGGCAAACCAGCACACAGATGGAATTGATTACAGAGCAACACCGGAGTTACAAACTCAGTTTAGTGGTTTAGTTCCATATTATTATTTCCCTAACCAATACAACCAAAGTAAGCAAACCAAATTTTCAGAAAGTATTTTAGAGAAACTTGGTTTACCTGTTGATTACAGAGGATTCATTAATACAGATGAATTAAAGCCTGATGATTTAGATTTAACAATGTTTAGTGCCGAAGATTTATTAGGTAACACAGACCAAAATAATCTTGTTGGATACAATGGGTTCTCTGCTCAAGGTGAGCGCATTAAAGGGAAAACAGATATTGATAAATTTTTAAATGAAAAAGATGCATCCGGAAGAAACACTTTTGCAATTGGTTCATTCAAACCAATTTACGCATCTGCCTTCGTGATGGATAAATTTGATTTTAAAGATATTAAATTCAATATCGGTTTACGTGTAGATAGATATGATGCTAACCAACCGGTTTTAAAAGATAAATATGCCTTACATGAATTAGCTAAAGTTGGAGACTTAAAATCTTTAGATTATTTACCTGCTGGTTTTTCAGATAATATTCCAGCAAACATTAGCAAAGACGCTGCCGTTTATATTGCTCAAAATCCTCAAGGTGGTAAATCACCAAGTTCAATCACCGGCTTTAGAGATGGTGAAAAATGGTTTGATGCGCAAGGCAACGAAATTAGTGACCCAACATTAATTCAATCTAGTGATGGGCGTCCAATTCCACTTTACAAGGATAAAGCAAATTATGATAAAAAAATGAGTACAGGGGCATTTACAAGTTACATTGCAGCTGTTAACGCAATGCCTCGTATAGCATTTTCTTTTCCTATATCTGACGTTGCTAACTTTTTTGCACACTACGATATCTTAACTCAACGTCCTACAAACAGTTTATTGAGCCCATTGGATTATTATTTCCTAGATGCTTCAAGCTCTAATCCGGTTATCACCAATCCAAATCAACGTCCTCAAAAAACAGTTGATTATGAGTTAGGTTTCGCTCAAGTATTAAATGAAAGAAAAAATGCATCATTGACTATTACTTCTTTTTATCGTGAGATGAGTAATATGATCAATCAACGCGTTATCGTAGGTGCTTATCCTCGTACTTATATCATGTTTGATAACATCGACTTTGGAACTACTAAAGGTATTTCGGCCGCTTTCGATTTCCGTAGAACAGGTGGTTCAAGAATTAACTTTAACTACACTTTACAATTTGCTGACGGTTCGGGTTCCAATGCTAACTCAGGTGCAAACTTAGCAAGTACAGGTCAACCAAACTTAAGAATTTTACAACCTTTAGATTTCGACCAAAGACATAGTTTTGTATTAAACTATGACTACCGTTTTGGTTCTGAAAAAGATTACAAAGGCCCAACTTTCAAAAACAAAGCTGGTAAAGCCATTCAAATTTTATCAGATGTTGGAATCAACTTATCATTCTTAGTTGGTTCAGGTACTCCATATACCCGTTGGAGTCAAGCTGTGCCTTTAACCGGTGCCAGGTCTAATATTTTAGGTTCAATTAACGGTTCTTCTAAACCTTGGAACTTCAGAACTAACTTAAGAATAGACAAAAACGTTCCGCTTAAGTGGGGTAAAGGAACTGATGAAGAAAAGAAAACGGCTAACTTAAACATTTATTTACAGGTATTAAATGTTTTAAACAGAAGGAATGTATTAAACGTATACAGCTTCACTGGTAATCCTGATGATGATGGTTATTTAACATCTACTCAAGCTGCTGCAGCCTTAGCAATTGCTAACAGCGCTGTTGCGTTTACAGATTTATATACCATCAGAATTAATAACCCTGGTAACTATAATTTACCTCGTCAAACCCGTATTGGTTTGTTATTTGAATTTTAATAATTGATAAAAAAAGATAATATGAAAAAAGTAGTCTTAAATCTATTAATTTTATCAAGTACAGCTTTTTATGCTCGTGAAAAGGCTGGATCAGAAAGAGTAGCCTCTTCTGGTAACCTTGGTGGAAAGGTGCTAAGCAATTGTGCAGCGCCTAAATCAAGTCAGGAGTTAAAAATTAACAATGTTAGAACAATCATTTACACCGGTGGTGACATGTGGTGGAATTTGTTTGGTGATGGTAACGCACGTTACATTGTCCCAAAAACGGAGAAGTTATCTGACGGTGTTTCTTCAAGCTTTGCAGGCTCTATTTGGCTTGGTGGTTTAGATGCTGGTGGTTCATTAAAAATTGCAGCAATGACCTATCGCCAAAACGGTATTGATTTTTGGCCTGGGCCTTTAGATACAACCAATGCAAATATTTCAGCCGACGAATGTTTAAAGTATGATCAATTATACAACATGACAAGAGCTGAAGTTGATGGTTGGGTTAATAAGACAGGACCTTTAACAACAGCAATAACTAATTGGCCTGGGAATGGAGATATTTTTAAAGGACAAGGATTTTATTTGGCACCTTATCAAGATGTTGATGGTATTCCTGGTTATAATCCATCTGCCGGTGACTACCCGGATTATGATGTGAAAAATTTAGCTTTAAAAGATAGCAGAGGTTTTTGTAAATCTAAGTTGTTTGGTGATCAAACATTATTTTGGGTATTTAATGATAAAGGTGGAATTCACACTGAAACTCAAGGTGTTCCTATTGGTGTGGAAGTAAGAGCGCAAGCATTTGCCTTTAAAACAAATGACGAAATTAATAACATGACTTTCTATAACTACGAAATTCATAATCGTTCTTCATTTACATTAAACAAAACCTATTTTACTATTTGGAATGACGCTGATTTAGGTTATTATTTAGATGATTATGTTGGTTGTGACGTTTCAAGAGGTTTAGGGTACATCTACAATGCTGATGCTTTTGACGAAACTGCATCAGGTGTTCGTGGTTATGGTGATTTTCCTCCGGCTTTAGGTTGTGATTTCTTTAAAGGACCTTTAGCTGACCCTACAGATGCAATTGACAATGACAATGATGGTCAATTAGATGAAGATGGCGAAACCATTCAAATGAGCCGTTTTACTTATTATAACAACAATATTGGTGCGTTTCCACCACAAACAACTAATCCGGATATTGCCATTCACTATTATAATTTCATGACAGGTTTTTGGAAGGATGGTTCACCTTTTACGCAAGGTGGTAATGGTTACGGTGGCACTGCTCCGGCAATTTATGTTTATGATGGCGATCCAGTTTCTAATATTGGTTGGACCGAGCGTGGTGCAGGTAACTTAGCTGGTGACAGACGCTTCTTGCAATCTGCAGGTCCATTCACGTTAAAACCAGGGGCAGTAAATGATATTACATTTGGTATGCCATGGGCACAATCACCAATTAAAGGCGGTAACTTAGAATCAATTAAATTACTTTTAGCTGCTGATGATAAAGCACAGGCTTTATTTGATAAATGCTTTAAATTATTAGATGGTCCTGAAGCGCCAGACATGTTAGTTCAAGAGTTGGATAGAGAATTATTAATTTACTTAACTAATAAAAAAGGAAGCAACAACTATAGTGTATATAACAATGATTATGTTGAAGAGGATATTTCTATTTTATCTGACCCAAGTTCTACAGTTCAAGCATTAGCTAACCCTGATAAAAAATTCCGCTTTGAAGGATACATTGTTTATCAAGTAAAAGATGCAAATGTAAGTTCAACTGATTTAGGTGACGTTACCAAAGCTAAACCTGTTTTCCAATGTGATATTAAAAATGGTATCAGTAGATTAATCAACTGGGAAATTGACAACAATATTGGTGATATCGTTCCTAAAATTAAAGTTGATGGTGCTGATAATGGAATAGTAACTACTTTTAAGTTACAAGATGACGCTTTCTCTACTTCTGATAATAAACGTTTTGTTAACAATAAAACTTATTATTTTATTTCAGTTGCTTATGCTCATAATAATTATTTAACTTATGCTAATAACGTGAGTCCATCTACTAACCCGGATGCTAACTTTTTAGGACAAAAAAGACCTTACCTAGAAGGAAGAAAGTTTAAAAAAGCTGCCGGTATTCCGAATATAACTGATACAGAAAAAGGTGGTACTTTAATGCAATCAGCCTTTGGTTTTGGACCTAAAATTACACGTATTGAAGGACAAGGTAATGGCGGTAATAGTTTAAGATTAACCAAAGCTTCAGAAGATGCTATTGTTGCTAATAATTTTGTCCCTGAAATTACATATGAAAATGGTAGTGGACCAATTAACATTAAAGTTGTTGACCCTTTAAATGTTGTTAACTCTAACTTCACATTAAAGTTCATTAAAAATAATCTTAAAAATACTGCAGCTACTAATACACTTTCTTTGCCAACAGGAACAACTACCCGTTACCTTGGTGATTTAAATACCGATTCAACAAGTTGGGTTTTAATTGATGAAGGAAGTGGTAAAAAATATTATCCGAATAATCCTGATGGAAAAATTATTGCAACACCAAGCGGAACTGTTGCTGATTATTTTTACCAACCTATAAAAGTTAACAATGAATTTTTCTTTCCTGAGATTGGCTTGTCTTTGAGTATTCGTCAGGTAGCTGATCCGGCTGGTGAAGTAAATAAGTTTGTTGATTTAAATACTTATGATGAATCTTACACAGGCCCTGATGCTACATCTTTCCTAGGTGCAAGTATTGAATATGCTAACGGTGCAGGAAATTGGTTTAATCCGGTGCGTGATGACGATGGTGGAAGCCCAACTAATTGGATCAAATCAGGATCAACAAAAGGTAGTAGTTTTAGTTTCTCCGGTTTATCATTGGATGTTGGTGCTGATGCATACTATAGAAAAATAGGCGATGGATATGTTTTCATGGATCCGGAAAAACGTTTCGCCAATATTTTAAATGGTACTTGGGCTCCTTATGCATTAACTTCCTCGATATACAGTATTACCGCAGGAGCTACTCCAAATACTGGATTTGCAAGAGTATTTGGTGGGCCGGGTTTCTCAAGTGCAGTTTGGGGTGAAGCAAAAAAATCACCTAATTTAACTACCGAAGTTCGTGACTATTACGGAACTGTTTCTAGAAGCGTACCACAATTATTAAATTGTGATTTAAGAAAATTAAGCAGTGTTTTGATAGTTTTAACGCGCGATAAATCAAAGTGGACACGTTGTCCGGTAATTGAAATGCAAGAGAGAGCTGAACTAAGTGAAGGCAACGCAGTATTCTTTTCACCTCGTAAACATGCTTCAGTAGATAAAAACGGTAACTATGCTACAAGTGGAAGTGGTGTAAGCACTGATCCAAACGCTCCTAATTTTATTTCTGAAACAGGTATGGGATGGTTCCCTGGCTATGCAATATGTACAGAAACCGGAGAGCGTTTAAACATGATGTTTGGTGAGGATAGCTACCAAAGAACAAATAATGGAGACGATATGATATGGAATCCTACATCAAGTACAAGTAGCCCTTTCAGTTTTGCATTTGGCGGAAAACATTTTATCTATGTATTTGGTGCAAACACTGCTAAAGGTGTGTTTCCAACAGACGCACAATTTATCGCAGCAGGTTCAGCATCTGGTCCTCCTTGGTCTTTGGCTTCCGGTCCAAACAGTTTAGTTAATACTGTTGCCGGTGTTCCTAGATATGACAATGGAGCCTACGTAATGGATGTATTTAAAAAATACTACAATACGACTGAGATTTTCCAAGGCGCTGCCGCAATGCCTTTAAATTCATTAGAAAGAGATATCATGTGGGTTTCAATGCCGTTACTTGCGAATGGTGTTTCGTTTAAAGACCCTGCAAATATGCCATCAGATGTTAGAATTAACATTAATGTTTCAAAACCATACAGATACGGATTTAGTGGTGTAAGTACAGCTACATCTGCAGTAGTGTCTGGTTTAGGAAATGCACTAGTTGCTGGTGCTTTAACAACTGTCACAAATGCTGCACAACAAACTACCATTGTTTCAACTACGCCTCAGAATAACAATATTCCAATGTATAAATTCAATACATCTGATATCGCAACATTGTTTAATCAGGCAGATGTTTCTAAGAATGCTCTTGATTTAATAAGAATTGTACCTAATCCTTATTACGGAAGTTCATCTTATGAAACCAATCGTGTTGATAATCGTGTGAGAATCACTAACCTTCCAAGTAAATGTACAGTTAAGATTTTCACAATGAACGGAACTTTGGTTCGTACACTTAAACGTGATGTAACTGATCAAGAGGATCAGTTAATTGGAAACACGGATATTAAACAAACAAAACGTAGTCCTTATATGGATTGGGATTTGAAAAACCAAAGCAACATAACTATTGCAAGTGGTTTATATATTTTCCATATAGATGCTCCGGGCATTGGGGAGAAAATTGTTAAATGGTTTGGTGTTGTTAGACCACTTGATGTTCAAAATTATTAATACGTAATTTAAATTGCTGAAATATGATTAAAAATTTAAAATATAAAAGCTTGTTTTTTGGGTTAACCATTACAGCTACAGCGTTTGCAGGTAATCCTGAACGCGCTGGTCAAGCAGGAGCAAGTCAGTTGTTGATAAATCCATACGCAAGAAATTCAGGGATGGTTGGTTCCAACTCTGCTAAAGTTCGCGGATTGGAAGCACAGTTTTTAAATATTGCCGGAACTGCTTTTACCAGAAAAACAGAAGTAATAATAAACCGTGCCAACTGGTTACAAGGTACTGATATTTTTATTAACACTTTTGGTTTAACCCAAGGGATTGGCGAAACCAGTACAATAGGTTTTGGCGTAATGAGTATTAATGCCGGGAAGATAGATATTACAACCGAGGAACAACCTGAAGGTGGTTTAGGAACTTATTCTCCTACTTTTTATAATATTAGTATGTCCTATGCAAAAATGTTTTCTGACAATATTTTTGGTGGAATTAATGTTAAATTAATTAGTGAGCAAATTCCAAACGTGGCAGCAAGAGGTATAGCTTTGGATGCTGGTATTCAATACCATACAGGTAAATATGATCATATCCATATCGGTATTGCACTTAAAAACTGGGGACCAAAAATGACTTACCGTGGAGATGGTTTGAGTAGACAGGCTCGCGTGAATTATGGCAACAATTATGAATTAACAGTGAACAATCGCTCTAGCGCATTCGAATTACCTGCTCTAGTTAACATTGGTTCTAGCTATGACTGGTATTTGATTAAGGACAGTACAGGTGTTTCTAAAAAGCACAGAATTACTTTTAATGGAACATTTACCTCTAATTCATTTACTTATGATAATTTTTTATTCGGAGTAGAGTATGGATGGAAAGATATGTTAATGTTAAGAGGCGGATACATGTATGAAAAAGGTATCACCAGCGAAACTGAAAGAAGAACTGCATTTACAGGTCCTGCACTTGGAGCAACTTTTGAAGTTCCTTTCAACGAAAAAAAATCTACAATAGGCTTAGATTACTCTTACAGATTTACTAATCCATTTGGAGGTTCTCATACTTTTGGGTTAAGATTGAATTTGTAAGAATATTTTTCTTATCTTTGTTAGTAAGAATTTGAGTCCCGAATCTCGATTAAATTGAGACGGGATTCTTTGTTTATATAAAGTTTAGATTATGTCACAACTTGGATATTATACCGAAGAAAGCCTTAAAAAACTTAAGGATGATTTACACCACTTAAAAACAGTGGAACGTAAAAATTGTACAAACGCCGTGGCAGAAGCCAGAGATAAGGGCGATTTAAGTGAAAATGCAGAGTATGACGCTGCCAGAGAAGCTCAAGCCTTACTTGAAGTTAAAATTGCGAAAATGGAGGAAATAATTGCTAACGCCCGAATTGTTGATGAAACGCAATTAGATTTAAGCAAAGTAAGTATTTTAACAACAGTAACTATAAAAAATACAAATAATGGTGCCTCCATGAAGTATACCTTAGTTGCTCAATCTGAGGCGGACTTAAAGGCCGGAAAAATATCGGTTGATTCACCAATAGGAAAAGCTTTATTAGGTAAAAAGGTAGGAGAAAAAGTAGATGTTCAGGTACCTGCAGGAATGGTTACATTTGAAGTTCACAACATTAGCATTTAATGTCCAGTATATTTTCAAAAATTATTTCCGGCGAAATCCCATGCTATAAAGTGGCAGAAGATGAACATAACATTGCCTTTTTAGATATTTTTCCTCTAAAGAAAGGTCATACTTTGGTTGTCCCTAAGTTAGAGATAGATCAACTATTTGAATTACCGACAGAAAACTACACAAGTTTAATGAACTTCTCTTATAAGTTAGCCTCGGCTATTAAGTCTGCTTTTCCATGCAACAGAATTAGTTTGCAAGTGATTGGCTTAGAGGTTCCTCACGCCCATGTTCACTTAATTCCTATAAATTCTTTAAATGATTGTAATTTCAATAATCAAAAACTAAAATTTACTTCAGAAGAGTTCAAATCAATCGCAGCGCAAATAGCTCAAAATATTAAGCATTAATAACAATATGGATAAAATTAAATTCGGTACGGATGGATGGCGAGCAATCATTGCTCAGGATTTTACAGTAGAAAACGTTGCAAGGGTAACAGAGGCAACTTCTAAATGGCTTTTAGCGTCTAATAATAAACCTATTGTAGTGGTTGGGCATGATTGCAGGTTTGCAGGTGAATTATTTGCCGAAACAACAGCAAAAGTATTTATAGCTAATGGTATTAAAGTTCTTTTAGCCAGAGGTTTTGTAAGTACACCAATGATATCACTTGGAGCGGTTAAATATAAAACGAACCTTGGCATTATTTTAACTGCCAGTCACAACCCACCAAGCTACAATGGTTATAAAATTAAAGCCCATTACGGTGGCCCGCTTGGACCTGATCAAGTTCAGGAAGTTGAAGATTTGATACCGGAAAAGCCAAACACCAATTATAATTCAGTGAATTTAACTGAATCCGAAAAAAATGGTTTGTTGGAAATAGTGAATTTGGAAGAACTTTACATTAAACATGTTGAGTCTAATTTTGATATTGCAGCTATTAAAAAAGCTAAATTAAATTTGGCATATGATAGTATGTTTGGAGCCGGACAACGTGTTATGTTTAAGTTATTTCCTGAAATTCATCATTTGCACAATGACCACAACCCAGGCTTCCATGGTCAGGCGCCGGAACCTATTCATAAAAACCTTTTAGAGTTTAGTAATTTCATAAAATCAAAAGGTGATATTTCATGTGGATTAGCAACTGATGGTGACGCTGATAGAATAGGACTTTACGATAATGAAGGAAATTTTGTTGACTCGCATCACATCATTTTGTTATTAATTCATTACTTAAAGAAATACAAAGGTTTAAATGGTAAGGTAGCTACTGCGTTTAGCACAACCGTAAAAATTAAGAACATGTGTGCGCATTATAATTTACCACTGGATGTTGTAAAAATTGGATTTAAATACATTTGCGGCATTATGGTTAAGGAAGATGTATTAGTGGGCGGTGAGGAAAGTGGTGGAATTGCAATTAAAGGCCATATCCCTGAAAGGGATGGTATTTGGATGGGTTTAACGATTTGGGAATTTATGGCTAAAACCGGAAAAAGCTTAAAAGAGTTAATTCAGGAGGTTTACGATATTACAGGCACGTTTTGGTTCGAGAGAAATGATTTATATATAGATGAAGCCATTAAACAGCAAGTATTATCTAAATGTAAATCGGGAAGTTACACAGAATTTGGGAAGTACAAAGTTAGCCGAGTAGATGATTTGGATGGTTATAAGTACTTTTTTGATGAGAATACCTGGCTAATGATTAGGGCAAGTGGCACCGAGCCTG
This sequence comes from Bacteroidota bacterium, assembly GCA_020403265.1. GTDB lineage: Bacteria > Bacteroidota > Bacteroidia > B-17B0 > Aurantibacillaceae > Aurantibacillus. The sequence continues at coordinate 24,021 of JADBXZ010000016.1, read as the reverse complement.
TTTTAAGAGTTTATGCAGAGGCTGCAACAAAAGAAAAAACATTTGATATTTTAGCTGATGCAAAAAAGACATTATTAGGAACTTAAAGCATAGTATTAGAGTATTTTTACAAAAAAGCTGTTTTTTTTACGAAAAAACAGCTTTTTTGTTAATAAAAACATAAAAAAAGCTTTAAAAAATCAAAATTACCATTACTTTTGCCCCACTAACTAAAACACAATTTTAAAATGAAATTAACGGAAATTCAAGACTTAATAAAGTTTGTTTCTAAAAGCGGCGTAAGTGAAGTAGAATTAGAAACAAAAGAGGTTAAAATCGTAATCAGAACTCCAAAAGTAACTACACAGCAGCAGGTTGTTATGCAAGCTGCACCAGTTGTAGCTCAACCTCAAATTATTGCAACACCGGTAACTCAAGCTACTCAATCAAATGTTTTACCATCATCCGAATCAAAAACGCCGGCTAATAACAATTCCGGTTCAGATGAGAGTAAATACATTACAATCAAAAGCCCTATGATTGGCACATTTTACAGAAGTGCCGGCCCTGATAAACCACCTTTTATTAACGTTGGCGACGAAATTACTGCCGGAAAAACAGTTTGTATTATCGAAGCCATGAAGCTTTTTAATGAAATTGAGAGCGACGTAAAAGGAAAAATCGTTAAAGTATTGGTTAATGATGCTACTCCTGTTGAATACGATCAACCATTATTCTTAGTAGACCCATCTTAATTGATTATAAATTAAAGATTAAAAATTATTATTTGATTAACAGATTTCATCTTTAATCTATAATATTTAACTTAAATTACTTACAGGTATGTTTAAAAAAATTTTGATTGCCAACCGTGGCGAAATTGCTTTACGTGTTATTAGAACTTGTAAAGAGATGGGTATTAAAACGGTTGCCGTATATTCAACTGCAGACAAAGATAGTTTACATGTTAAATTTGCTGATGAGGCTGTTTGTATCGGCCCACCGCCAAGTAAAGAAAGCTATTTGAATATGGCTAATATCATTGCAGCCGCCGAAATCACAAACGCCGATGCAATCCACCCAGGTTATGGCTTTTTAAGTGAAAATGCCAAATTCAGCGAGATTTGTGCCCAAAATAAAATTAAGTTTATTGGTGCAAGTCCCGAAATGATTAATAAAATGGGGGATAAAAGCAATGCTAAAGCTACCATGATTGCCGCCGGTGTGCCTTGTGTACCGGGTTCTGATGGCTTAATCACTGACATTGAGCAAGCTAAAAAAGATGCGAAACGAATTGGATACCCTGTTATCATTAAGGCTACGGCAGGTGGGGGCGGTAGAGGTATGCGTATCATCTGGAAAGAAGAAGATTTACAACCTAACTACGAAAGTGCAAGTAAAGAAGCTGAAGCTGCGTTTGGAAATGGTGCCATGTACATGGAAAAATTCATTGAAGAACCACGTCATATTGAAATCCAAATAGTTGGAGATCAGTATGGTAAAGCATGTCACTTAAGTGAACGTGATTGCAGCATTCAACGCCGTCATCAAAAATTAGTTGAAGAAACACCAAGCCCATTTATGACTCCAGAACTTCGTGACGCAATGGGTGAGGCCGCTATTAAAGCCGCGCTTTCCATTAAATACGAAGGCGTTGGAACCGTTGAGTTTTTGGTTGACAAACACCGTAATTTCTACTTTATGGAAATGAATACACGTATTCAGGTGGAGCACCCAATTACAGAAGAGGTAATTGATTATGATTTAATTCGAGAACAAATATTAGTAGCGGCAGGTGTTCCGATCAGCGGAAAAAACTACTACCCGCAATTACATGCGATTGAATGCCGTATCAATGCCGAAAACCCATTTATGAATTTTACACCAAGCCCCGGTAAAATAACTACTTTACACACACCGGGTGGACATGGCATACGCGTAGATTCACATGTTTACAGTGGTTATACAATTCCTCCCAATTATGATAGTATGGTAGGTAAGTTAATTACTGTTGCTCAAACTCGTGAAGAGGCCATAGCCAAAATGCACCGTGCATTAAGTGAATATGTAATTGAAGGAGTAAAAACAACTATTCCATTTCACCTCAAACTAATGAATAACGAAGATTTTAAAGCCGGTAACTATACAACCAAGTTTTTGGAAACTTGGGATTTTAAAAGCTAATTAAATAAAAAATAAATTAAGACTGTTTCGGCAGTCTTTTTTGTTTAATAAGAACTTTAATGCTTAATTTCATCCGGTGAAGAAATTTTTATCCTGCTTTATCCTTATATCTCAGTTTATAAGATCTCAATCTTCTGTTACTACCTTTTCAAGCATTAATACCATTAACAGTTTACCAAAGGATACTGTTTGGTTAAGAAAAGTAATCAGCTATGGCAGCGAATTTGGAATATTAAGGCCTCCCTTTTGGGATTCACTAATACCTATTGCAGAAAAGTATAAAAGTTATAATCACCTCTCAAGTATTTATTTTGTGAAATCTTTTATCATTGCCAATATGGATGCGGATTTGCAAAAATTTAACAAAGAAGCGAATCAAAGCATTCACTATGCAAAAATGACTAGAGATTCATCCTTCCTTGCACATTGTTATTATGATTTTGGTGATTTAACAGAAAAAATGGCATTAACAGATGATGCCATTAAGTATAATAAATTTGCCCTTCATTTGTTTACCTTATTGCATAATAAGGAATTCATAGCCTCATGTAATAATAAGATGGGGCTGCTATTTCTGAATCACGGTAATATTATAGAGGCCATTAACCACTACAATATAAGTTTAAAATTAAACACGGAAATTAAAAACTATAAGAACGCTTCTTTGGATTTAATTAGTTTGGGTTCCATTTATAAGAATCAGGGGGATAAAGAAAATGCCATGTCTTACTTTAAAAAAGCGTTTTCAATGAGTCAAAAAATCAATGAGAAATTAGGTATGGCCTCTGCTTTAAATTTTATTGGTATTACTTATCTGGATCAGAATAAGTTGGATGAAGCTAAATTGTTTTTAAACGAGAGTTTAGCCTTGTATCAAGAAATAAATTACAAGTCAGGAATTTCAGTAGTTCTGAATAACTTAGGTTTGTTACTTGAAATGCAAACTAAATTTCCTGAAGCTTTGAGTTATTATAAAAACAGTATTATTGTTGCGCACGAAATCTCCGATAAAGAAGGGATAGCTTATTTGCAATATCACATAGGTAAAATCCATTTTTTAAACCAAAATTACAAAGTGGCAAAAGTATATTTAGACAGCGCTTTGAAGTTATCACTGGAAATCGGTTACCCCAAAAATATTTATTTAACAGCTTATACGTTATCTCAGGTTGATTCAGCAACCAATAATTTTAGTTCGGCATATAAAAATTATAAATTATATCATCTTTTTAAGGATAGCATTAGCAATGAAAATACCAGAAAAGCAAGTGTTAGGAATGTCATTCAACGGGAATTCGAAATTAAAGCAACTGCCGATAGTGTTAAGGTTGCCGAAGAAAAGAAGGTTAGTGCATTAAAACTAAAACAAGAAGAAACAAAAAAGTATTTTTCATTTATCGGACTGATACTTGTTTTGGTTTTTGGAATAATAATGTATAATCGATTTAAGGTTACTCAAAACCAGAAAGGCGAAATCGAAAATCAAAAAGCTTTGGTTGAGGCTCAGAAAGAATTAATTGAAGGAAAGCAAAAGGAGATACTAGATTCGATTAAATATGCAAAACGCATTCAAAAAGCACTGCTGCCTACAGAACATTTTTTAAGAAAATACATTAATAAATAAAACAAATTAGTAGTTAGTTGTTTTTAAGCAGCGATTTAAGTGTCTGAAAAACAAATATTTAAGCGAATAGAGTTGTTTAATTACTTCAATAAAAAAATGATTTGTATGGTGATCATTAATTACTATCAGATTTTATAGATTTTTGAAATAACAATTTCCTATGCATTATTTGGATGATTTATTTCAATTATTTTTCTCAAATTAACTAGACAAGAATTCTTTAAACCCAATTTATGCATTTGAAGGCGAAGCATGAGCCGAACTAACTGCATTAGTTGGGTATATCCCGATTTAGAAAATCACCTTTTGGGTTTCAGGTATTTCTGAACAAAGGGTTGATTTTCTTACATCGTTTATTCATTTGGTATTCCAAATGAATAGAATGGGATAAATTTCCTTTTCCAATCTTAACCTTAGCTTTATTTGGCACTTTTGTTTTACTTACTTTTTTGCAATTATGCTATGTATCACAATTATTTTATGTTAAATTTGCTACTTCACTAATATAAATTAGCAATGGCTAAAGTCTCAGCAAAACAATTAAAATTTTCAAAAGAGCAATATTTGAAATGGTACGAGTCAATGTTATTGATGCGTAAATTTGAAGAAAAAACAGGACAAGTTTATGTTCAGCAAAAAATTAAAGGTTTTTGCCACTTGTACATCGGTCAGGAAGCCATTGTGGCCGGAACCGTAAGTGCTACTAAAAAAGAAGATAAGCACATCACTGCCTATCGTGATCATGCACATCCTATCGGATTAGGCATGCACCCAAAATACGTAATGGCCGAAATGTATGCAAAAATAACAGGCTGTAGTAAGGGTAAAGGGGGAAGTATGCATATATTTAGTAAGGAGCATAATTTTGTTGGAGGTCACGGTATTGTTGGCGGACAGGTACCACTAGGGGCCGGAATTGCTTTCGCTGAAAAATATTTAGGTACCGATAATGTGTGTGTTTGTAGTATGGGTGATGGTGCTGTTAGGCAAGGAGCGCTTCACGAAGCGTTTAATATGGCTATGACTTGGAAGTTACCGGTTGTGTTTATTGTTGAAAATAATCAATACGCAATGGGAACTTCAGTTGAAAGAACAAGTAATGTTACCGATCTCTGGAAGCTTGGATTAGCGTACGATATGCCAAGCAAGCCGGTTGATGGATTAACGGTTGAAGCCGTTCACGAAGCTATGGAAGAAGCTGTAGCAAGGGCTCGCAGAGGTGATGGGCCTACGTTTTTGGAAATGAAGACCTACCGTTACAAAGGACATAGTATGAGCGATGCTCAAACATACCGAACGAAAGAAGAGGTAAAAGAGTATCAGGAACAAGATCCAATTTTAAAGGTATTAGCTACGCTGCAAGCCAACAAGTGGATTGATGAAGTAGGCATTGAAGCAGTTGAAGCACGTGTAAAAGCACTCGTCGACGAAAGCGTTCAGTTTGCTGAGGAAAGTCCATACCCAGAACCGCACGAGTTGTTTGAAGATGTTTATTCAGAACCGAATTATCCTTTTATTAAAGATTAAAATGAGACAATGAGTTAATGAGCCAATTAGATAATATAATTATCTCATTAACCAATTAACTAATAAACTAATTATAAGCTATGGCTGAAATAGTAAGAATGCCGAAATTAAGCGATACCATGACCGATGGTGTTATTGAAAAATGGCATAAAAAAGTTGGTGACAAAATAAAAAGTGGTGATTTATTAGCTGATATCGCTACAGATAAAGCTACTATGGAGTTTGAGTCTTTTCAAGATGGCGTTCTTTTACACATTGGTGTGCAGGAAAAGCAAGCTGTACCTGTAGATTCAATAATTGCCATTTTAGGAAAAGAAGGGGAGGATATAACCGGAATGTTAAATGATAAATTAGAAATGAGAAATGAAGCGCCGGTTGTTAAAGAATCGGATGCGAATAATTTATCATCCAACAGTTCTAGTTTAACATTACCTGCCGGGGTTGAAGTAGTTCGTATGCCAAAGTTAAGCGATACCATGACGGATGGCGTGTTGGAGAAATGGCATAAAAAAGTGGGCGATAAAGTTAAGAGCGGAGAGCTTTTGGCAGATATAGCCACTGATAAAGCCACCATGGAATTTGAATCATTCCAGGATGGTGTTTTAATACACATTGGTGTTCAAGAAAAACAATCAGTACCGGTTGATTCAGTTATTGCAATACTTGGCAAAGGTGGGGAAGATGTGAATGCAATTTTGAATGCCGTTAATAGTAAGCAAAGGTCAGGGAATAGTGAAAAGGCCGTTGCAGGAGGGCAAAAAGAGTCAGTAACTAATGTAAGTGAAGTTAAAACAACTAATAACAATTCACTATCCACTAACAACTCAGATAGAATTAAAGCATCACCTCTTGCAAAAGCTTTAGCAAAAGAAAAAGGTATTGATTTAAGTAAGGTAACGGGTACAGGTGACAATGGCCGGATTACAAAGTCTGATATTGAGAATTTTAAAGGTTCTGCTGCACAAACAGCTGGTTCAAAACAACAATCTGTAAGTTTTGTAAATTCAGGTACCGAAGGATTTGAAGATGTGCAGGCTTCGCAAATGCGCAAAACCATTGCACGTCGTTTAGTAGAATCTACAACAACAGTACCGGTATTTTATTTAAACATTGAAGTTGATATGGATAATGCCATCGCTTCCAGAAATGCAATTAATGCCATGCCAGACACAAAAGTATCTTTTAATGATATGGTTATTAAAGCTTGTGCTGCTGCGCTTCGCAAACACCCGCAAGTTAATACTTCATGGATGGGAGATAAAGTACGTTACTATTCTCACATTCATATTGGCATGGCTGTAGCAGTGGAAGACGGACTATTGGTACCGGTTATTCGATTTGCTGATCAAAAAACATTTTCGCAAATAGCAGCAGACGCAAAAGAATTAGCTAAAAAAGCAAAAGATAAAAAATTACAACCTGCCGAAATGGAAGGTAATACGTTTACAGTTTCTAACTTAGGTATGTTTGGTATAGAATCGTTTACTTCAATTGTTAACTTACCAGCTTCTTGTATACTTTCGGTTGGGGCAATTCGCCAGGTACCGGTTGTGAAAAATGGGGCTGTTGTGCCTGGTAATACCATGATGCTTTCTTTGGCTTGCGATCACAGAACTGTAGATGGCGCAACCGGCGCAGCATTTTTGCAAACATTAAAAACGTTTATTGAAAATCCTGTAACAATTTTGGTTTAATGAATTTAGATCTCAAAGCTAAAACAGCTTTAGTTTGTGGAAGCACGCAAGGCATAGGCAAGGCAGTTGCCATTGAATTAGCAACGCTTGGTGCCAATGTTGTATTAATAGCACGTAATGAACAGAGTTTAAAGCAAGTTAAATCTGAGTTGCCCGTTAGCGGTAATCAATTGCATTCCTATTTAGTGGCTGATTTTAGCGATACTAAAAATTTAAAAGAATTAGTTCAGGCGTTTATTAATCGAAATGGTCCTGTAAATATTTTAGTTAATAATACTGGCGGTCCGCCAAGCGGGCCTATTACGCAAGCAAAGGAAGAAGAGTTTTTATCTGCGTTTGGTAATCATTTAATTTGCAACCAAATATTGGCTCAACTTTGCTTCGAAGGCATGAAATTAAGTGGATACGGAAGAATAATCAATATTATTTCAACAAGTGTAAAGGCGCCATTAGCAAATTTGGGTGTAAGTAACACTGTGCGCGCTGCCGTTGGAAATTGGGCTAAAACATGGGCCAATGAGGTTGGTAAATACGGAATTACCGTAAACAATGTATTACCCGGTGCTACTTTAACCGGACGTCTAGAAGCCATTATTCAAAACAAAGCAACCAAAACACAACACAGTACTGATGAGGTAAGCAAGGAAATGTTGGCAGAAATACCGATGGCGCGTTTCGCTAATGCCGCTGAAATTGCAAATGCTGTTTGTTTTTTAGCCAGCCCGGCTGCTGCTTATATTAACGGGATTAATTTGCCAGTTGATGGCGGAAGAACACCGAATTTGTAGTAAACGTTTTCCACGCTTAATTGTTCATTGATTCTTTTTTCAGACTTGTATTTCTTTTGATATGGCCTTACTTTTATACTTATGGCATATATTTCTGTATTTGACATGTTAAAAATCGGAGTTGGTCCTTCCAGCTCGCATACCTTAGGGCCTTGGCGTGCTGCCGAGCAATTTTTAATGGAATTAAAACAAACGCACTATTATCATAAAGTCACAAAGGTTACTGTTCAATTATATGGTTCGTTGTCGTTAACCGGCAAAGGTCATGCAACTGATAGTGCAGTTATGTTGGGGTTATCAGGACAAGACCCTGTTACCATGCCGGTTGAGCAAATTCCGTTTCTTTTGAATGAGATTAAAACAAAAAAGGAACTAAAACTAAGTAACGAAAAGAGTATTTCATTTAATCCGGAGCTCAATATCATTTTCAATAAAAACTTTTTACCTTTTCATCCAAATGGCTTAACGTTTGAGGCGTTCAATGAAAATGAACTTGTTTATACTTCCACGTTTTATTCTATTGGCGGTGGCTTTATCATTAAAGAAAATGAAGATACCGATAAAAAGAACGTTCGGGCTGAATTGTACCCAAATCCAATTAATACTGCAGATGAATTATTAAATTACTGTGTCACACAAAATAAAAAGATATCGGAAATTGTTCATGATAACGAACGCACCGTTAGAACGGAAGAGCAATTACATCAAGATTTAATTAAAGTTTGGCATACCATGCTGGAGTGCATGTACATTGGTTGTCACACGGAAGGCATTTTGCCGGGTGGACTAGAGGTGAAGCGAAGAGCTTTTGACATGCATGAAAATTTAAAAGACGATTTAAAATATTCTAATCCACAGGAGTGGCTTTTAGCGATTAGAGAAACCGAAGTGAAATTCAGAGCTATTTTAAAATGGGTGAGTTGTTTTGCGCTTGCAGTTAATGAAGTAAATGCGAGTCTTGGTCGCGTTGTTACAGCACCAACTAACGGAAGTGCGGGTGTGATACCTGCGGTTTTAATGTATTACATGGTGATAGAAAATCATGATGCTACAGAAGAACATGTGAAGCAATTTTTATTGGTGGCAGGTGAAATTGGTAGTATATTTAAAAAAGGGGCAACCATATCAGCCGCTATGGGTGGTTGTCAGGCAGAAATTGGCGTGTCTAGTGCAATGGCTGCAGCAGCACTCTGCGAACTGTTAGGTGGTTCACCGCAACAGTGTTTAATTGCAGCAGAAATAGCCATGGAACATCATTTAGGTTTAACTTGCGACCCTGTTGGCGGATTGGTTCAAATACCTTGCATTGAAAGAAATAGTATGGGTGCAATTAAAGCTATTAATGCTGCCGAACTGGCTTTGGAAACTGATCCTAAGAATGTGAAGGTGCCATTGGATAAAGTGATTAGCACCATGTGGGATACTGCCAAAGATATGAACAGCAAATACAAAGAAACCAGCACAGGTGGACTAGCTATCAAAGTAAGTAGTCCTGATTGTTAAAAAGTTTTTTAAAACCGTTCGCCTTCAAGCTTGGCAACTACAGCACTGGCAACGGCATTACCCACAACGTTAGTAGCACTTCTTCCCATATCGAGTAATTGATCCACCGCTAAAAGTAAAAGTAAGCCCTCGCCCGGGATTTTAAACATGGAGAGCATGCCCGCAATTACAACCAAAGAGGCTCTAGGCACACCCGCCATACCTTTACTGGTAACCAGTAAAATCAGCATCATTTTTATTTGATCTGCTGTGGAAATATCCATTCCGTAACTCTGCGCGATAAAAACAGTTGCAAAAGTCATGTACATGATGCTGCCATCTAAATTAAAACTATAACCAAGTGGCAAAACAAAACTCACAATTCGGTTACTAATACCGTGTTTTTCCAAAGCTTCAATTGTTTTGGGCATGGCACTTTCGCTGCTGGCCGTACTAAAAGCTAATAAAATAGGCTCCTTTATGTCTTTTAATAATTTAAAATATTTGATTTTAAATGTTACGCAAATAAGGTAGAGTATACCAAAAACGAAAAAAAGCAAACCTCCAAAAAAGCATAAAATTAAATAGACGTAACCGCTAAGCACATCTAGGCCTTGCTGAATAACAACTGCGGTAATAGCGCCAAACACTCCTAATGGCGCAAAATTCATCACGAAATTAGTGACTTTAAACATCACATGTGCTAAGCTTTCAAATGCTTTAATGATTGGATAACCAACTTCGCCAATGCTGGCTGCTGCAATTCCAAAAAACAAAGCAAATACAACAATCGGTAAAATATCATTCGCTGCCATGGATTTAATGATGCTTTCCGGAATGACGTGATCAATAAAATTTTTCGCGTCTTGTGCATTGGCTTTAATACCTGTGCTGGCGTTAGCTTCAGGCAAGTCTAGGTGCATAACGGTGCCTGGTTTAAACAAGTTAACCATTATTAAACCCAAAGCTAAAGCTATTAAAGTAGCGCATGTAAAATAAATCATTGTTTTCAGCCCAATTCGTCCTACACTTTTAAAATCACCTACTTTGGCAACCCCGAGCACAAGCACTGCTAAAACCAAGGGGGCAATAATCATTTTAATGAGATGTAAAAATATGTCACTTAAGACAGAAAAATAACCGGCAACTTTTTTCTTTTGGGCTTTTACAAATTGAACTTCATATTTTTCAATAGCTTTTTTAATTTGCTTTTGTGCATATTCAGGCTTACCTGAACTCACTTGTTCAACCAATTTAATTGGTTTAGCTGTAATTTGCTTATTAATAATAAATCCTAAAATAATCCCAACGAACATGGAAAGAACGATAAATAGGATGAGTTTATTTTTTTTAAAGTTCATAAAGGTAAAGGTATAAAAATAAAATAGTTTGCTTAAATTTAAACAAACTATTTTGGAATGATAAAACCTGTAAGTTACTCTCAAACCACTTTAACTGAATTAATGATTCCTGCATACGCCAATTTTGGCGGCAAAATTCATGGTGGAATTCTATTGTCTTTAATGGATAAAGTGGCCTACGCTTGCGCCAGTAAACATGCGGGCTGCTATTGCGTTACCGTTTCTATTGAAGGTGTTGAGTTTTTAGCCCCTGTAGAGGTTGGTGAAATGGTAAGTATGTATGCCAGCATCAATTATGTTGGTAAAACAAGCCTAGTAGTTGGCATTAAAGTTATTTCAGAAAACTTTAAAATTGGAACGGTTAAACATACAAATACATCTTATTTTACCATGGTGGCTAAAGATGATGACGGTAAACCAACCCTTTTGCCGGAATTAGAATTAGAATCGAAGGAGGATCTGAGAAGATGTTTAGAAGCAATTAAGCGCAAGCAACTTAAGCAAACGTATAAAACAGAGTTAGATAATGCCAAAACCATTTTGAATTTGGACAAGGAATTACATTTACTCAAAAACGAACGTTGCCGTTTAAAGAATTAAAACTCATAAGCACCTGCTGTAACATTAACCGTGTTTCGGTTTGTTCCTAACACGTCAAATGGCGCTTTAGCAGCATCCGTGCTTGTTTTTGTGCCTGTAAAATTTTTCAGAAAGCTATTCTCACCTGTTTGTGGTTTAAAATTAAAATTGGCAGCATTAATAAATGTAATGCTGTTTCCGGTTCTAACATTGTTAAAGCGGTTTACGTCACTTAAATTCAAGTTCGTTTTTAGCCAACAAGAGCTAAATTGTACACTAGGTGTGTAGCTTGTATTTGTTTTTAAATCGATATTTAACTCATTTGTTAATTTACCGTCAATAATGCAATTGCCAAAATAACAAGTATCCATCGGCAATACAAGGTCTTCGTAATAGTTACTAATATTCACGTTAGCCGATTCACGCGGTTTATCTCCTTTTTCAAAGTAATTGGCAAAGGTGCAATGCAAAAAGGTGTAATTTCCACCAAATGAAATGTTCAAACCATTGTCCTTACAATTACTAATTACATTGTTATAACCGTATATGTTATAGGCAAAGGCATACAAGCCCCACAAACTCATGTTGTGTATTTGCGTATTGGTAATTTTTAAACGGCGAGGCTTGTTCAGGGTTAACGTACCCGAATTGGCAGTTAGTTCTGCTTGCACACCAACGAATCCGTTTTTAATAATGGCGTAATCTATTTCATTGCCTGTACTTCCTTCGTTAATCCATATGCGGTCCCATTGCCCCGGTTCATTGTAAAATTCAGGTTCGGTGCGGGTGCTGTTAAAAGTTACTTCATTGCCTAAAGTACCTTTTATTTTTATTTCCCCATCGCTAAACACCCAAAGCCCTGCTTTATAACTCATAAAAAACTTAGAGCCTGCTGGAACTAACAATTTCTGGGCACTGTCAACAACTAAGTAACCAAAAACAACATGTGGTTTGTCTGTTTTAAGTGTGTAATTATTTCCATTGCCTGTATATGCGTTGCTTAATTGCCCTACAATGCTATACGGAAAATAAGTTCCATCTTTAAATTTTATGGCCGCAGTTGCTCTATGGTAATAGGCATTTTGTCCCCAGGCTTCTAAATGAATTACTTGTGTGTTACCGTTTGTTTCAAAAATCAGTTTGTCTCTTATCACAAGTGGCGAGTTCGCTGCCAGCGGATTAACATTAACCTGTATAAATATATAAATACTGTCTTTGGCTGCAATTTCAATGTCTTTAAATTCTTTGCCTTGAGCGCCATCCACGTTTATAATAAACTGAGAGGAAGTACCGGTTTCGAAGCGGAGACTGCTTATTTTAAGTTTGTTGTTATATGGGTTAATAACTCTTATGTTGCGTGTAGAAGAACCTAACGTCGTAAAAACGGTGTCAAAATAAACTGTGTCTGCCGTGAAACGCAATTGGGCACTACTATCTGTTTTAAATTTTTCTTTTTTACAAGAAAAAAATAAAATAATAATGATGGTAATTAAAGATGATCTTAACACTTTACAAATAACGGTAATTTTTTGATTTTGTTGTATTATTTTAACGCAGATTATTAATTTAAACAAACTTAATTAAGTAACTTTGGGTATATGAGAAAAATAATACAAGTGCTGGTTCTATGTCTCGGCTTGTTTTGCAGCAGTAAATCAAAGGCTCAGCAGGATGTGGTGTCCAGTAATATTTACATTCAAACCTGTATTGATAAAACGCAATGCTCCTCAATTAATAGTGCGGGTTACTTATTCTATGACGAGTCAAAACAACACATTTATTTGAAAGTGGATTTTAATAAATTTAAAACCGGCGAGGATTCGGTTGATTATTGGTTGAAAGATTTGACTGAAACATATTTGATGGTGAAGGCGCCACTTGCCTCAGAGAGTTTTTTGGGCTTAAGTAATAACAACCACAAAACACATAAATTAGCTGCGCAGGTTTTTATTAATGGTATTTGGCAAACACAAAACATTGACGTAACCATTTTTTCTGCCGAAAACAGCATTTTGGCGCACAATGCCTTTGGAACTAATTATAATAAATACAAGTTAAACTTTTCAATCAATATTGTTCCAAAAGACTTTAAAATACACAAAAAAAGTCAACATTTAAAAAAGACAATTTTTTTAGGCGTAGCATTAGGAAGAGTTAATTTATTAACGCCGGCGCTGCAATCCCAGTTAGGGGAGGCTTATAGTCATTAGATTTTATGTAATTGGACTTTTTTGTTCTAAATCTAACTTGTCATTTTGACATAATTTAATATTGGCATAAATTTTGAAAAAAAGTAATTAAAATTTAGTATTTATGAGCACAACAGGTAAAATTAATGTTCAAACAGAAAACATTTTCCCAATCATTAAAAAATTTCTTTACAGTGATAATGAGATTTTTTTACGCGAGTTAGTAAGTAATGCTACTGATGCTACTCAAAAACTTAAAGCCTTGTCCAGCATGGGCGAAGCAAAAGGTGATTTGGGTGATTTAAGAATAGAAGTAGAGGTTGATAAGGGCGCTAAAACCATTACCATTAAGGATAAGGGTATAGGTATGACGAAGGACGAAATTGAAAAATATATCACCCAAATTGCGTTTAGCGGTGCCGAAGAATTTGTAAATAAGTATAAAGATAAGGTTGACAAAAATGTCGTAATAGGACATTTTGGCTTGGGTTTTTACAGTGCTTTTATGGTGGCTAAAAAAGTTGAAATTTATTCACTTTCATACAAAGCAGGCAGTAAAGCTGTTCGTTGGGAGTGCGACGGAAGCCCGGAGTATACCATTGAAGAAATATCAAACCGAACACAACGCGGCACCAACATTGTTTTGCATATAGCAGATGATTGCGAGGAGTATCTTGAAAATCATAAAATTGAAGGTTTACTTAAAAAGTACTGTAAATTCTTACCTGTTGAAATAAAATTTGGAACCAAAAAAGATTGGATTGATAAAGGCGAAAAAGACGAAAAAGGCGAGGTAAAACACACAGAAGTAGAAGTAGATAACATTATTAATAATCCTAGTCCGGCCTGGACAAAAAAACCGGTTGATTTAAAGGATGAAGATTACAAAGCATTTTACCGCGAATTGTATCCAATGCAGTTTGAGGAGCCTTTGTTTCATATTCACTTGAATGTTGATTATCCGTTTAACTTAACAGGTATTTTGTATTTCCCTAAACTTAGTAATAAGTTGGAAATGCCTAAAGATCGAATTCAATTGTATTGCAATCAGGTTTTTGTAACAGATAACGTTGAAAATATTGTGCCTGATTTCTTAACGCTTTTACGAGGAGTGATAGATAGCCCGGACATTCCATTAAACGTAAGTCGCAGCTATTTACAAGCTGATGGTAACGTAAAGAAGATTTCATCCCACATCACTAAAAAAGTTGCAGATAAATTAGAGGAATTATTTAAGAAGGATAGGGCAGAGTTTGAAAAGAAATGGGACGATATTAAGATATTTGTGCAGTATGGGAATTTAAGTGATGAAAAGTTTTACGAAAAAGCTGTAAAATTCAGCTTACTTAAAACAACTGAAGGTAAATATTTTACCTTCGATGAATTTGAAAATCATGTTAAACCTTTACAAACCAATAAAGATAACAAGGTTATTTATTTATACGCAACAAACGTTGCCGAGCAACATGCCTATATTGATGTAGCAAAAAACAGAGGCTATGAAGTATTATTAATGGATACCATGTTAGATCCGCACTACATTAACCATTTGGAAAGCAAATTAAAGGACACACAGTTTGTAAGGGTTGACTCGGATACCATTGATAAATTAATTAAGAAAGATGATAATACAATTTCCAAATTAACCGAAGCTGATCAAAAAACACTTCAGCCGATTATAGAAGGTACAGTAAATAAAGAACAGTTTACTGTTGTATTTGAGAATTTGAGTGAGAAAGACCAACCAATGTTAATAACGCGCCCTGAATTTATGCGAAGAATGAAAGACATGAATCAGCTTGGGGGAGGCGGCATGGGTGCTTTTTACGGTAACATGCCGGATATGTATAATTTAGTTGTAAATAGCAATCATCCATTAATTAGCCGTATCATGAATGAAAAGGATGAGACCACTCAAAAAAATCTGGCCAAGCAGGCTGCAGATTTGGCCTTATTATCTCAAGGTTTATTAAAGGGCGAAAGCTTAACTAATTTCATTAAAAGAAGTGTGGAATTGATTTAACAGACTCAAAAGGATTGTAAGAAAGAACTATTATTCAATAGTTACAAAAACAAAAAACCTCAGTATTCACTGAGGTTTTTTGTTTTATTTTATTTGCAGTAAACTAATTAACAACAACTTTCTTGGTGCTACTTTTTCCTTCATAATTCACATTGATAAAGTATACGCCTTTTACATATTGGCTAACGTCTAATTCAACTTCATCATTTGATCCGTTAGTAAATTCGGTTATGCGTTTACCTAAAACATCTGTTACAACTATTTTCACATTGTCTGTTCTTAATCCTGTGATGTGAAATTTATCGTTTGCAGGATTAGGCGCAACATAAAAATTAATTTTTGATTCTTGTTCTTTCAAAGAAGTTGAACTACTGGCTGTAAAGCTGTATTCAATAAAAGATCCAAAATCAGAATTAAATGATTTTAATACACCATTGGTAACACCATCTCTAATTCTGGCGTAACCGGAACCTTGAGCTGTATTGGCCCACCATGAAAGTCCGTCTTTTCCGTAATCATTAATCACCAGTCTATAACAACCTGTTACTGTATAATAGTCTGTATAAATTGTGTTATTGGCAGTAAAGCTGCTTGCTCCAACCAAACTGCCAAAGTCGTCATAAAGTTTGTAATCATTCATGGTATAATTATTATTGGTTTTAATTTCAATGTAAAAATTATCAGGTAAAATGTCTGGTTTTGTAAATGCAGAAACATATTTGTTGTTATAAGCATAATTGTCAACAACTCCATTTACTGTTTTAATTTCTGCATTAAATACATTTCCCGTCGTTAACATACCATTTTGCCATAACGTACCAAAAGGTAAATAAATTGTGACTGTATCCATAAAGGCAAGGTTACCAGTCCAGGTATAGGTTTGTTTAGCGGAGCTGCTGTTTAACCAATAGTCAATTGCAATACTAGTTGCTGTTGTTGAACCTGTATTTTGAACTAAAATTTTCGGATTGCTGCACATTGGGTTAGTACGTGAATACAAAACTTTATTACTTGGTTGTAAAACATCAATTATTGATGCATCAAGATTGTGGTTGGCACCACCATATGTTATTAATTGATGTGCTGCAATGTATCTATAATCACCACTCGGGTTTGGAGGATTAGAAACGTCGTAATCCAATGTAACAGTTGTGCCTGGTGAAACAAAAGGCGTAATATTGTGTTGCTTCAATAAACTTGCTTCGCCCGGGCACCAGCCTTGTCTATCGTATATCCATGTTCCACCTTGGGCTATGATCGGGTTTGTAGAGCAGTCTTGTGTAACATTCCAACTAAATTCAGTTGGGCCGCCATTCACATTAAATAAATGAGTCATGTTACCTCCATTTTGATGAAATTCGCCTTGTGCGCCGTGTCCGGTAATTGTTGATCGAACTTTAAACGATTGACCGTTTGTTAATAATGGCACGTTAACTGCACCAAAGCGAGTTCCATTGTTAATGCTTCCAACGGAGGCATCACTCTGCCTGGCAGCGCCTTGCCATAACTGATTAAATTGAAGTACGTTTCGAGGAGGTGTACCAATTATAAAATAAAAATCAATATCCATTTGTTCTTGATATTCTCCGCCCATAGCCATTAACATTCTTTTAGGACCTTTTAAAATCGGAGTAAAATCAGTTACATCATAAAACCAGGTTTTACCGTCAATGCCTAGATTTAATCCTTTGCCGTAAGGCGTAACAAACGACATGATTTCGTTATAATATGGAAAGCGTTCAAAATAAGGTAAATTAGCGATAACTAACGTTCCGTTTGGTACAACTGTAATAGTACTTGTTAGAGCATTATTGTTGTCTCCATCATATACATTTTTAGTATTGGCTTGATAAGAATATGTTGTGCCTGTTAATACAACGGCATCATGGCTCATTGGAACAACGGTTGAATTATTGGTTATTGAGTAGCTGGTAACAACATTTGGTGCACGAACCACAGAGTCTCTAACTGTTATTGTACTTGTGGATGTAACATAAGTACCTTTGAAAAAATTAATATTTGGTTTGAAAGTAGATTCTGTAAAGTTTCTGGTTAACTGATCACCTCTTTCGTAGGTCCAACTAAAATTACTGCCTAAAGAATTTACAGGAAATTTAGAGTCGTTAATTGTTAAGCCGTTGCCTTCATTAATTTTGTAATACGCAACTAAATTAGCATAGTTAGGGTGTGAAGCCGGAATGGCTTTATTCATGTATGTTTGAATTTCAGTAGCTGCCAGTTCTTTATCCCAAATGGTTAATTCGTTTACAATCCCTTTGTAATTCTCATTAAGTGAGCTATTTTTTCCGAGAATCAAATTTAATAAGGCAAGTGGTTTTGTTTTACCGGTGCCCGAGTGCCACAATACGCCATTCAAATAAATCTTCATAGATCCGGTGGTAGCATTTTTTGTAAATGCCCAGTGGCTCCATTGCCCTTCTGTTTCAGAGGTTAAGGCAGCTTTGTTGATACGATCAAAATTGCCGGAGGTGTATCCTGCATCAAAATAAACATTGTTGTCACTCCACGGAAAATGGATGTTTAGCTGACGTTGTGCAGGATTAGTTGACCAACCGTATAAAACGGTAGTGTTAGCAGGCAATAATGTTGCAGAACCAAATGCCCAAAGACTTACAGTTATTTCATTGTTGATGCTGCTTAAATTGCTCGGATTAATAGTAACATGACCGTTATTGGATAAGTCAATTCCAAAATTATTATTAGTGAATAATAAGGTTGTACTTATTGTATTAATTCCATTTAAAACAACAATTGACGAGGGCTGTGTATTCGTGAAAGATAAATCAACAACAATATTGCTTGTGCCATCCCATACAAATGGTGTATTAAATAAAATTCTGTTTGTTCCATTCACAAACGTGTAATTATTATTAAATACCTGTATAAAACTATTGGTTGTTGGAGTAGTGGAGCTTAATTGTGTTATACTTGGTGAAATCAAACGCATTTTTACTTTAAAAAAGTTAGTAGTTCCGCCACCATTGGCAACGTTTAAAAAGAAACCATTAATTGGCCCGGCAGTAAGTCCTGCACTACTAAGTTCTGATGCTGTCACAAGAATTTGGCTTCGCCCTGATTTTTCATTTGCTTTTAAAAGAGTGTTATTAGTAGCCGTTCCAACCGATGTTGGATAAAGTGTTTCGCTGGTTACGGATGTTAAGCTGGTGCTAATCTGAGCAAAGTCAAAATAATCAGCTAATGGGTAATTAACATAAGGAAAAACAGTCCCTGTAAAATTGGTAATGATTGGATTTGGCTGTGTACGCGGGTTTAATTCAATTTTAGTTGAATCTACAATAAAGGTGTTACACGAATAATCCCATTCACCGCAGCCTAAGTTAGGAGCAGATTGTGTGGATACTAAGCCGTTTTTACAACGCATGTTGTACTTCATAATTATTTTCTCAAACGTTTGGGTTCCATTAGGGAAATTAATTAAGGTGTCTCGTGTTGCACTGCCGTATTTGAAGGCTTTAATTTTAATAGTATCGCCAATGTTTGTTTGACCTTGAGCCAGGTATGTGATGACAAGCAAGTAAGCGTAAAATATCTTTTTCATGTTTGGAATATTTAATTGTTGATGTAAATTTAGCTAAATCGATTTAAAAAGCAAGCATGTTGTTAACAATTTGCTCCGTATTGTTTTTAATTTAATTTTTTAAGGAAATATAAAGTTCATCCAGTTGCTCCTTACTAATTGTGCTAGGCGCATCAATCATAACGTCTTTTCCACTATTATTTTTAGGGAAAGCAATAAAATCTCTGATACTTTCAGCGCCGCCAAATAAACTGCAAAGCCTGTCAAATCCAAACGCAATGCCACCATGTGGAGGAGCACCATACTCAAAAGCATTCATTAAAAATCCAAATTGATGTTGTGCTTCTTCTTTAGTAAAGCCAAGTGTTTCAAACATTAGGGCTTGTAAATCTTTATTAAATATTCGGATACTTCCGCCGCCAACTTCAACGCCATTAATTACAATGTCGTAAGCATTAGCTCGAACTGCTCCTGGATTTGTTTTTAATAATTCAATATCTTCAGGTTTTGGAGATGTAAACGGATGATGTTTAGCCACCCATCTTCCTCTTAAACTTTCAGGAAGATTAGGATCGCCTTCATTCCATTCCAGCAAAGGGAAGTCTACTACCCACAAGCAAGAAAATTTGTTTTTATCTCTTAAACCAAGTCGATTACCCATTTCAAGACGCAACTCACTCATGGCTTTTCTTGTTTTTTCTTCCTGACCTGCTAAAACCAATATCAAATCACCGGCTTGTGCGTTGCACAAAGCGGTCCATTTTTTCAAGTCTTCTTCGGAATAAAATTTATCTACACTACTTTTAATTGTTCCGTCTGCATTCACACGGGCATATACTAATCCAGTTGCACCTATTTGTGGGCGTTTAACCCATTCAGTTAATTCATCTAACTGTTTACGGGTGTACTCTGCTGCTCCTTTTGCACAAATGGCAACTACGAGTTCAGCATCATCAAATACTTTAAAATTTTTCCCGCCTATCACTGATTTAAGGTTAACCAATTTCATTTCAAAGCGGGTATCAGGTTTGTCGTTACCATAAAACTCCATGGCTTCAGCATAAGTTATTCTTGGTAATTCAGGTATTTCAATTCCTTTTACTGTTTTAAATAAATGACGCGTAAGTCCTTCAAAAGTTTGAAGTATATCTTCCTGTTCTACAAAACTCATTTCGCAATCAATTTGTGTAAATTCGGGCTGGCGGTCAGCTCTTAAATCCTCATCTCTGAAGCATTTAACAATTTGGTAGTAACGATCAAATCCACTAACCATTAGTAATTGTTTAAATGTTTGCGGGCTTTGTGGTAAGGCGTAAAACTGACCTTGATTCATTCTGCTTGGAACCACAAAATCACGAGCACCTTCGGGTGTTGATTTAATTAAAACCGGTGTTTCTACTTCTAAAAATTGAAGTTGATCCAAATAATTTCTGGTTTCAATTGCCAAACGGTGTCTTAGTTCCAGGTTTTTTCGAACAATCGTTCTTCTTAAATCAAGGTATCTGTATTTCATCCTTAATTCATCTCCGCCATCTGTTTCATCTTCTATCGTAAAAGGCGGGGTTGCTGCAGCATTCAAAATGCTTAGCGATTCAACTTTAATTTCAATTTCACCCGTTGGATTAACTGTATTCTTGCTCTCGCGCTCTATTACTACACCGGTAACCTTTAGCACAAACTCACGTCCTGCATTCCTTGCTTTTTGGCAAAGCTCTTCATTCCAATCTAAATTAAAAGCCAATTGAGTAATACCATAGCGGTCGCGTAAATCAATGAAGGTCATGCCACCTAAATTTCGTGTTTTTTGTACCCAACCGCACAAGGTAACGGTTTGGTTTTGATGGCTTAATCTTAATTCTCCGCAGGTATGTGAACGCAACATAATTATTAATTTAGGGTGCCAAAGGTAATATTTTTGAAGTGTTGTTTGGCTATGAACCCGATTTTTAGTTTAGTTAATATTTTTTTGGTGTTTGAAAATAATTTCTTACATTTGCCATCCTTAAAAAAAATAAGATGCCAAAAATGAAAACGAATTCCAGTGCTAAAAAGCGTTTTGCTTTAACTGGAAGCGGTAAAATTAAAAGAAAGCATGCTTACAAGCGTCACATCTTAACCAAGAAAGAGAAAGACCGCAAACGTGGTTTAGCTAAAACTGGTTTAGTGTCTGCTTCAGATACGCCAAACGTGAAATTCATGTTAGCCATCTAAAAGTAAGTAAGTTCTTTAAAATTAACCGATTAACGGCTTTAATTAGCCAAAATTTTAGTAAAAAAAGCGCAATTGAGGTAAAATTGCCACTAACATTTAAAAACATCACGTGGAAGCGTGAATAAAAAAATTAAAAAATGCCACGTTCAGTCAATCATGTTGCCAGCAGGGCACGCAGAAAAAAAATCCTTAATTTAACCAAAGGTTATTGGGGTGCAAGAGGTAATGTTTGGACCATCGCCAAAAATACCTTAGAGAAAGGTTTAACCTATGCTTACCGCGATCGTAAAAACAAAAAGCGTACCATGCGCGGTTTGTGGATACAACGTATCAATGCAGGCGTTAGAGCAGAAGGAATGAGCTACAGCGAGTTTATGGGTAAATTAAATGCTAAAGGTTTAAAATTAAACCGTAAAGTATTAGCTGACTTAGCTTTAAATCATCCTGAAGCATTTAAGGCCGTTATTAACCAAGTAAAGTAATTGGCTCAAAATAATTTATAAACTCCGCCAAATTGGTGGAGTTTTTTATTTTCTTGTTTAGTATGAAGTTAAAGAGTTAATTAGCTAATATTAACTTTTATACAACAACAAAATCCTTTAATTTGTGTTATGTATTTAAAGGCTAGGATCAGTGAGATAGAAGAATATAACAACTAATTAAAAAGACGATTATGAAAGCTGTAGTTAGAAAACCCGAAGTAAAAGGTACAACCTACTTAACCAAATTAAGAATAGATAAAAAAACCACCATCATTGTTAGAAATAAGGAGAGTTTAAAAAGATGGATGACCAAATACCCCGAAGCGGTAGAGGTTATTTAAGTATTTATCTCCATCCTATTAAGGCCCGATTCTGAAAAGAATTGGGCCTTTTTTTGCCTATACTTAACTTAACGAATTCTTGTTTCTGATTAATACGTTATTTTTAACCGCAATTATACAGTAGAAGTCAACTATTTTAACGAACTATCTGTCTAATTGCGGGTAATCCCTGACCAAAGTTCAGGACAGGCTCCGATTTAGTGTTTGTTAACGTTTCTTACAATACTTGTAAGCTTGAAACGCCTACAAACAATTATATCGCAGAAAGTTGAATGCTTTCAATTGTCTGTTTGAGCTTAATAAATTTTATTGCTCAAAAATAAATATTCATCGAATTTTTAGCTTGGATGCTTATATCGAAGAACTAATAATCCTTAAATGATTTACATTCCAACAACAATCTTCGGATTAAAATAAACTCAATTGGCTATCCCCCGGCTTATGATTAAAGAGCGTTAAATCGAATTCAAATTTTTTAACTCCCCTCATAAACCGGGTTTTAGATAGTATGAATAATTGCTGAATACTTTCTGCTAAATTACCTTGTCCACGCATACGAACACCAAATCTGCTATCGTTCACATTCCCGCCATGCGTACTGCATATTTGATTCCATACTTTTGTAGCTCTGTCAGGAAAATTTTGCTTTAACCAATCTTTAAATATAGGACCAACTGAACCATTTAATCGAACCATAGAGTAGCCTGCATCTCTTGCACCTGCTTTTGCAGCTAACTCAATAACTTCAGGTATTTCATGATTATTAATGCCCGGTATAATTGGCGCCATCATTACACTAACAGGTATACCTTCTGCACTTAATTTTTGAATGGTCTCAAATCGTCTGCTATAGGTAGAGCTTCTTGGTTCCATCTTCCAGCGGATTTCTTCATCAAGACCGGTAATGGAAATAGCAACATGAACTAAATTGTATTTTGCTAAGTTTTTTAAAATATCCAAATCCCTTAGTATTAAAGCATTTTTTGTAATAATGCTTACCGGATGTTTATACTTCAAACATAGACTTAAAATACCGCGTGTTAATTCGTGTTTACGTTCTAGCGGCTGGTAGCAGTCTGTGTTACCAGATAGCATAATCGGTTTCACTTCCCAATTTTTCGAATTAAATTTTTTCTCCAGTTGTTCAATGCAGTTTTGTTTTACAATTATTTTTTGTTCGAATTCAATCCCTGCACTGTAACCCCAGTATTCATGAGTGTTTCGGGCATAACAATAAACGCAGCCATGCTCGCAACCTTGATATGGATTGATAGAATAATCAAAAGGTAAATCAGGACTTTTTATTTTATTGACTACGTTTCTTGCCTCTGCAAAGTACACTTGTGTTTTAATGGATTGCAGTAAGGGTTCTTCAATGAGCTCCGGAAAATCCTGCGTATACTGCTGTTTCACATAAACATTTGCAGGATTAAATTGTGCGCCTCTGCCTTTAAAGTAAGTTGTATTTGCTGCTATCATACATACAAAATTACATCATTTTATAGCAGTTGATTGCTATAATTAGTAGCATTATGTTAATTTACTTGATATCACAGTTCTTTGAAGTGGAGTTTGTTTTTTAGGTGAAATGATATTAGTGCAGTTATGTATTTAAGGTTTTAGCCCCTTTGTTTTACACCATTTCCAATGCTTTTCAGGAATAGATATTTCTTTTTATAGAATGGAATGAATTTTATTCATTTTCGCAACAATCTATTCATCAGTTAATTAGTTGGTAATTGGCCTGTTTGAGTCTATTTAAGTTCAATAAAATTTATTAATTTCATCAAAAAACTTGTGTAATAATAAAAAAGGGTGTATATTTGCGGCCCGTTTTTTGCATAAGATGTTTGATTGATAAGGATTTGTGGAAGGTTGATAAAAATAATTCAAAAAATATTAAAAAATATTTGGAGAATAGGAAAAGAGTTATTAATTTTGCACCCCCGTTTTGAGGGAATGAGAGAAAGAGGGGATTAATAGAGTGATTAAAAAGTG
>JADBXZ010000015.1 GCA_020403265.1 Bacteroidota bacterium | reverse complement strand
AGTAACGGGTACTACCGCCAACAATGTATTTGCGTCAAGCGGGGTTGACGCGTAATCCAACGTTTTCGTATCTTTATTCCGTTCGGTGTCGGGGACACCGCGCGGCTTCGGAAGCCCCGCTCGAACGCAAATACTCACGTTATAGGTAAGGCTAAAAACGACTACCATCAACTTCACGTTCAGCAATTCCTACCCACGCATTGTAATGTTTATCTAAAGTTAAGTGAGAAACAATAGTCCAACTATCATCCATTTGCTCTCCGTTATCAAAAGTCCATCCGTGACTATCCCATCCTGTTTTTGTGGTTTCGGTTTCATACCACTCTTGTCTTACTATTCTGCGTTCTGTTACTGTCATTGTTTTAAAGTTTTGTGAGAAGCCCTACCTATAACAGCACATAGGCAATATGGCGGGTTCTCGGTTAATATTAAGTTCAGTTTTTCAATTTAAGTTCAGTGCTTACAGAAAGTTCCGTGTTCCAAAATCCGCCACATCGCCTATCTGCAAAACGTTATGTGATATGCTAAAAGACACCCTGCAAACAATGAAAGAGACCAAATGAAAGTATTACTCGACACTAACATAATAATTCATCGAGAAGCCAACAAGATTTATAACCTTGACATTGGACAGCTTTTCAATTGGCTCGACAAACTCAAATACGAAAAATACATTCATCCATTGACAATTGAGGAGTTGAATAGGTATAAAGACCAGAACTCTTTAAAGACAATGAACATTAAAATTGAAAGTTACAATCAATTAAAATATCAAGCACCATTAGGAGATACAATCAAACAAGTAAGCCAAAAGGTTGACAACCAACAAAACGACCTGAATGATACACAAATTCTAAATGAAGTTTTTGAAAATAGAGTTGACATTCTGATTTCTGAAGACAAAAAAATTCACATCAAAGCAAAACTTTTAGGCATTGGTGACAGAGTATTTCGTATTCAAACATTTTTAGAAAAGGCAACAGCAGAAAATCCGGAATTAGTAAAGCATAAAGTTTTAGCGGTAAAAAAAGTTGACTTCGCAGAAGTTGATTTAAAAGACAGCTTTTTTGACAGTTTTAGAAATGATTATGCAGAGTTTGACAGGTGGTTTAATGGCAAGGCAGAACAACCTTGTTATGTATGTTACAGCGACAAACAACTGACAGCTTTCCTATTTATAAAAATTGAAAAGGCAGGAGAAGAAAGCTATTCTGAAATCACGCCTGTTTTCAAACCTAAGAAACGGTTAAAAATTGGAACTCTTAAAGTAACTGGTAACGGCTATAAAATTGGAGAACGTTTTTTGAAAACAATCTTTGACAATGCTATACTGTTCAAGGTGGAGGAAATATATGTTACCATTTTTGACAAAAGACCCGAACAAGAACAACTAATTGAAATGCTTGAGGAATGGGGATTTACAAAGCACGGCATTAAATCCACTCAAAATGGCGAAGAACTTGTTTATGTTAGAGAGTTCAGTAAAAACCTTCCTATTAACATTGAAAATCCCAAACTGACCTTCCCATTTTTTTCAAGAGCAACAGAAAAGTATTTGATTAGAATAGAACCGCAGTATCATACAGAGCTGTTTCCAGACAGCATAAACACAAGAGAAGACAAAGCAAAATACACAGAGAATGAACCACACAGAAACAGAATTAGTAAAGTGTATATTTCTCATTCACCTGATAGGGGTTTAAAGTCGGGAGACATCGTTTTAATTTACAGAATTGGAGAAACAACTCCCAAAACATATTCAAGCACGGTTACAACAATTTGCATTGTTGAAAGCGTTAAAAATAATTTCAAAGATTTTGACGACTTCTTTGATAGTTGCAATAGGCGGACTATGATTTCCAAAGAAGATTTAAGAACAAAATGGTGGGATAAATTTCCAAAATACAAACCCTTTGTAATAAACTTTCTTTATGCTCACTCCTTACCAACGCCTAAGCCGACACTTAGTGACTTAATTAAATTGAAAATATTCGCAGACCCAATGAGTTTACCTAAGGGATTTGCTAAATTGACCAATAAACAGTTTAACGATTTGATTAACTTTGCATACAGCAACAAATAAGAAAAATGAAAGTAGTATTATCAATAAAACCAGAGTTTGCGTTCAAGATTTTTGACGGGACAAAGAAGTTTGAATTTAGAAAGTCTATTTTCAAAAATGAGAAAATTAAAACAATAATTGTTTACGCTTCATCGCCTGTTCAACAAGTAATTGGCGAATTTGAAATTGAAGAAGTTTTAAATCACGACCTCTCAACACTTTGGGATTTAACGCAGGAGTTTTCAGGTATTAGTGAAGAGTTTTATTACGAATATTTCACAAACAAAGAACAAGGTTTTGCTATCAAAATAAAAAAGACAAGAAAGTATCGGACACCAAAGTGTTTACGAGCTGACTTTAATTTATCACCGCCACAATCCTTTGCATATTGGACAGACAAATGAGAAGATCGAGTAGGTAAGGGAGAATTTCACTCCCAAACCTCTCACAGAACCGTGCTTGATAGTCTCCCATCACACGGCTCTTCATGATCAAGTTCACGGGGTAAAGCCGTGCTGCCACATCGGAAACAGATACGCATACTCCT